>CBDVCR010000063.1:0-16497 GCA_965372535.1 uncultured bacterium
AAGGGCTTTCTTTTTGCCGATTATCCGAAGGCTGTTTGAAGCTGTTTTTTCTGTTACCAGAGTGCAATCAATTTGCAGGTTGACCCTGTCAGCCTGAAATCCCGGCTTTTTCAGGGACGACTAATTACAAGTGGCACTATTTTCAGGGGGCAGGTCCTTTTCAGAGGACAGGGCCGATGAGCCCGACAACCCAACTGATACCCCAACAAAAAAGAGAATATTCTTCGGAATACTTTGTATTTTCATACCTTTTGTTCTCTTTTTCAGCTTAATTACAAATTTCAGGGCCTGAAAGCACTGAATAATGTAATAATGGCATAGGGTTAGGCGAAATATTTATATTGGAGAGTAAATATGGCAAAAAAAGTGTTCTTTGTGTGGTTCAACCAAAACGAAAAAGAAAGGTTTCGAACCAGGGGTTCAGCGCTTTCTCTGCCGCTCATGTGGCCGTAGTTTTCGAGGGACAAGAAGGCCGTCCAGACTTCGACAGATTCTCTGGAAAGAGTTCGTTTTTAACCGCTGCACCGTCAACCAGCTTGCCATTAAATATGACCGTTCAATCCACTGGATTCGCAAGGAGTTGCGAGCCTATGAACCGCTCCCGCCAGTCATTGTTCCACGAGAGATGGTAGCTGTCATGGACTGCGTGTTCTTCGGGCGAACAAGCGGCTATCTGGTGGTGCGAGACCCTCACCACAAGCGTAATGTCTACTGGTCTGACGTAGAGCGAGAGATGCTTGATGAGTACCAGTGCGCCCGTGACGCGCTTGAGTCTCTGGGCTTTGTTATAAGGGCTGTCGTAGCGGACGGAAAGCCAGGTCTGAAGCCCCTTTGCGAGGATATCCCCATCCAGATGTGCCACTTCCACCAGAAGGCAATCATAACCAGATACCTCACGCGGAGACCAAGGCTTGAGGCAGGCATCGAACTCAGGGAGATAGTGCATGGCTTGTGCGATTCGGATGAGAAAATGTTTGCTCATAGTCTGGCAACATGGCACGAGAAATGGCGTGAGTTTCTTGGCGAAAAAACCACCAATCCAGAGACAGGCAATTGGCACTATACGCACAAGCGGCTGCGCTCCGCGTACAGGAGCCTGAAGGCTAACCTGTCCTACCTTTTTACCCGTCAGAGACATCCAAAATTAAAGATTCCCAACACCACAAATGGGCTTGAAGGGTCCTTCGCTTACCTGAAAGAATTGGTGCGCATCCATAGAGGAATCAAGCCCGACCTGAAACGCAAAATGATCGACTCAATCTTCCAAAACAGACCCTGAAATTTGTAATTAAGCCTCTTTTTCCATAGTGCTCATGCAATGTCCGGTGTAAACCGCAAGGGGCGGCGCTTAACACCGGGTGGGTTCTGTTCTCACTGGTAATTTTTGGCCTCTTGGCGTTAAGGCCGGAGTAAGGATGGGCCGGCTTGAGCTAAAGGGGGAGCTTCATTCAGCCGCTGTTTCCGCGTCCTCGTTTTCTCCAGTTACTTCGGGGGCGTCTTCGGAAGGTTCAGGTTGAGCGTTTATGGGCTCAGTTATTTCCAGGCCGGTAGAGGAGGCCTCGTCAATCTTCTGGCGTTTCTGCCTTTTCTCCTCTTGTTTTTTTATTCGCTTCAGCTCTTTTTTGCGTTTCTCGCTCTTGTACATGCCGGAACGCCTTGCCATAATCGCATCACCTGATTGAAAGATATTTTTGAGACATTTTCATAATGAGACAGAGTCATAAAAAAACCGCAAAGCTGAATACTTTGCAGTCTGAACACAACAAAATACTCCTTAAGCTTCCTGTATAGGATACCACAGCAATAAGCAAATGGACAAGCGTCTTATTCGACAGTGTCTCATTCGGCATCGAGTTGAACATGCCGTGCCTTTTTATCCTTTATGGCAAGGCATTTCTATGCTCTCCCATGCCTCTCCGGCGGCAAAGACCGGCCAGGGCACGCCGTTTCTGAGCCCCCATGCATGGTCTGGATGGCCAGGGGGACAAAAACCGCAAGGGCGCTTATCTCATCGGCCCCTTCTATCCAGTCCTCGCCCGGATATGCCCCCCTCGTCCCCGGAAACGTAAGCTTCATGCCCCGTTATTTTCTCTTAAGCAGCTTTTTCAGGTCTTTCCATTTCCTCGTGTTAAGCACGTCGTCCGCCTCAAGCCACCCCCTCCGGGCCTGCCAGAGGCCGAACCGCATATAGCCCAGGCCGTTTACGCTGTGGGCGTCCGTGGATATCGCCACCTTAAGCCCCATCTCCCTGGCCATCTTGCAGTGGACGTCCGTAAGGTCGAGCCGGTCCGGGTGGGCGTTAAGCTCAAGAAAGCACCCCCGCTCCTTCGCAGCCTCCATGAGCCTTTCCATGTCCACCTCGTAGGCGGCGCGCTCGTTTATCAGGCGGCCCGTGGGATGGCTGAAGATATTGACATATGGGTTGTCCATGGCCCTTATAATCCGCCCGGTCTGCTTCTGCATCGAAAGGTTGAACTTGTAGTGCACGGAGCAGACGACCAGGTCAAGCTCCCCGAGGATGTCGTCGCCGAGGTCCAGGGAGCCGTCCTCCAGAATGTCCAGCTCTATGCCCTTTAACAGCAAGATGCCCGAGAGTTCTTCATTCATCCTGTCTATCTCTCTGATTTGTTTGCCGAGGGCTTTTTCGTCCAGCCCCCTGGCTATGGTCACATGTTTGGAATGTTCCGTAACGGCGAGGTACTCGTAGCCCCTGTCCTTTGCGGCCAGGGCCATCTCATCGAGGCTCGCTCGGCCGTCGGTCAGCCTGGTATGCACGTGCAGGTCGCCCCGGATGTCGCCGGGGGAGATGAGCCTCGGGAGTCTTTTCTCCCGCGCCGCCTCTATCTCGCCCCTGTCCTCTCTGAGTTCGGGCTCTATGTAGGGGAGGCCGACCTCCCCGTAGACCTCCTCCTCGGTTCTGCCCGCTACGCGCCTCTCGCCCCTGAACACCCCGTACTCGTTTATCTTGAGGCCCTTTCTGACGCCCATCTTCCGGAGGGCGATGTTGTGGGCCTTTGAGCCGGTAAAGTAATGTAGCGCGGCCCCATAGCTTTCCTCCGGCACCACGCGGAGGTCCACCTTGAGACCGGAGCGCAAGAGCACCGAGGATCTGGTCTCGCCTTTGGACAACACTCTGTCAACGTCCTCGTACCCCGCGAAGCGGTCCATGACGCCGGTGCGCTTTTTGCAGGTTACCAGGATGTCAAGGTCACCCACGGTTTCCTTGTGCCGCCTGTAGCTTCCGGAGACGACTACGTCCTTGACGCCCTCGGTCTTCTCAAGGTACCCCACCAAGGATTTCGCTATCTCGTCTGCCACCATGAGCTTTACACGCTCCCGGCCCGCCTTCTGCCGCGCGATTTCATCGAGTATGTTCTCCTCCGTCACCCTCCCGAAGCCCGGGAGGTCCCTGATTCTGTTTTCCCTCGCGGCCTTCTCAAGCTCCCCCAGGCCGCTTACCCCCAGTTCCCTGTGCAGCACGAGTACGCGCTTCGGCCCAAGCCCGGCCACCCCCATGAGCACGCCAAGCTCCTCCGGTATCTCCCCCTTGAGCGTTTCGAGGTCCCGGAGTTTTCCGGTCTCCACTATCTCGGCGATTTTGCCCGCCAGGTCCTTGCCTATGCCTGCGAGCCTGGAGAGGTCCTCGCCCTCTCTAACCATGTCCGCCGCGCTCCGGGAAAGCTCCCCGACGGTGCGGGCCGCGTTTCGGTAGGCACGCACCCGGAACGGGTTTGCGCCCTGTATCTCCAGGAGGGCGGCCATCCGGTTGAACATATCCGCGATGTCCGCGTTATGTACGGGCATAGTGTTTCGCCCTCAGCCTTCGGGCGCAAGCCTGGACCTGACCGTAACGCCTCTTTCGAGCATCTTTTCGACGGGGCAGTACCTGGATACCTTAAACAGCTTCCGCCGCTCTTCCTCCCCCAGGTCGCCCCTCAGGCCGATCTGCATGGTGACTTCCTCCCTGTACTCGGCGATATCCTCGCAGTCTCTGCAGTCCCGGTCAAAAACCCTATGGTATTCGAGGACGGTTTCCACCTCGCGGAGGGCCACCCCGTGGCGCCGGGCATAGGCGTGGAGCACAATGGCGGTGCAGGCGCCGAGGCCCGCAAGGAGCATACCGTAAGGCGTAAGCTCCTGAAGGTGCTTAACCGGCGCCGGCTCACCGGATTCCGGGCCGCGGGGGTCCGCCGCCAGAAACTCGGTCTCGAAATCGCTGTTTTGCCTTACAATGACTCTTTCCTCGCTCATGGGTCCGCCTCCCCTCCAGGGATGTTTTTCGTTACGCCGCCCCGCCCGTCATCTCCTTGAGCCTCAGGGCGTCCTGTGCCGCGTAGCCTGCCTCGTCGTTGTCGAAATAGCAGAATATCTCATACCCCTGTCTGCTCCAAGTGGAAAAAGCTCCCGCCCAGCCCGCCAGCGCGGCGTCGTCATACTGGCCCTGATAGGCCCCGGCGGGGCCGTGAAGCCGCACGTAGACGAACTCAGCCGTCGTCTCCCTCGGAGACAGCATGCCCGCCAGGTCGAAGATGCAGAAGGCGGCGCCATGCTCCCTGAGCCTGTCGTAGACCTCCCGGTTGAACCAGCTCGGGTCGCGGAACTCGAAGGCATACCTGAAACCCTCCGGCAATATTTTTAGGAAGGAGGAGAGCCTTTCGGGGTTTGAGCGCCAGCGGGGCGGAAGCTGAAAGAGTATCGGCCCGAGCCTGTCGCCCAGCGCCTCGATACGCCTGAGGAAATTTGAGAGGGGTTCCTCCGGGTCCTTGAGTTTTTTCATGTGTGTGATGTAGCGGCTGGCCTTTACCGAGAATATGAACCCCTCCGGCGCCATGTCCCGCCAGTGCATGAGAGTTGTCTCCCGCGGAAGCTGGTAGAAAGTATTGTTAAGCTCGACGGTCTGGAACTTGCCGGTATAATAGCCAAGGAGGCCGTCCCCGGACGCCCCCTTGGGATAAAACACCCCCTTCCAGTGCTCGTAGTGCCAGCCGGACGTGCCTATGTGGATATTAGTCCGCCTTTTCATCCCCTCCGACCCCACGGAAGACCGGCGCCGTCCTTATCATGCGGAATTGCCTCCCTTCGTTTGTGTCCCCTTCTTAAGCAGGAAGACAGCGACGGAGCGCCCCTCCATCTCGCAGGTCTTCCCGCCCCGGGGTTGGCCGCGCTTCCTGACCCCCGTCTCCTCCCTTGTGTCCAGGACGAGCCGCCACCGCTGCCCCGGAGGACAGGCGGGCAGCGCGAACCTGACCGGCCCGTCATTGGCGTTAAGCAGGATGAGGAGCGTATCGTCGGTTATGCGCTCACCACGCTCGTCCACGTCCTCCACGGCGTCGCCGGCCAGCCGGAGGCCTAAAAAACGGAGTTCGGGGTTTTTCCATTCATCCTCCGCCATCTCACTGCCGTCAGCCCTGAACCACGTCAGGTCCTTGACCCCTGAGCCGCTGATTTTCCTGCCCTGGAAGAAGTGCCTTCGGTGGAGGACCGGGTGCAGGGAGCAGAACTCGATGAGCGAACGCGTATACTCAAGGAGCTTCCCGCGGGGGCCGTCGAGTTTCCAGTCCACCCAGGAGACCTCGTTGTCCTGGCAGTAGGCGTTGTTGTTGCCCTGCTGCGTGCGGCCTGCCTCGTCGCCCATAAGGAGCATGGGCACCCCCTGCGAGAGAAACAGCGTGGCCAGAAAGTTCCTCTTTTGCCGCTCGCGCAGCCGGAGGATTTCCGGCTCGCCGGTCGGCCCTTCCACGCCGGAGTTCCAGCTCAGGTTTTCGCCGGCGCCGTCGCGGTTTTCCTCGCCATTGGCCTCGTTGTGCTTTCCGTTGTAACTGACCAGGTCGTTCAGCGTGAACCCGTCATGGCACGTTACGAAATTGATGCTCGCGTAGGGCTTCCGGCCGCCGAACTCGTAGAGGTCGCTGCTCCCGGTGAGGCGGTAGGCGAGCTTTCCCACCCTGCCCTCCTCCCCGCGCCAGAAGCGCCTTACGGTGTCGCGGTACTTGCCGTTCCACTCCGCCCAGAGCACGGGGAAGTTGCCCACCTGGTATCCGCCGGGGCCGAGGTCCCAGGGCTCGGCGATGAGCTTCACCTGGGATACCACCGGGTCCTGGTGCACGACGTCGAAAAAGGCCCCCAGCCTGTCCACGTCCTTGAGCTCACGCGCAAGCGTAGCGGCAAGGTCGAAGCGGAAGCCGTCCACGTGCATCTCAAGGACCCAGTAGCGGAGGCTGTCCATGATAAGCTGGAGCACCCTCGGGTGCACCATGTTAAGGGTGTTGCCCGTGCCGGTGTAGTCGATATACCGGCTCGGGTTTGCCGGGTCCAGGCGGTAGTAAGCAGCGTTGTCTATGCCCCTGAAGCAGAGGGTGGGCCCCGTGTGGTCCCCCTCGGAGGTGTGGTTGTAAACAACGTCGAGGATGACCTCCATCCCCTCGCGGTGAAACGCCTTGACCATGTTTCTGAACTCGTTGACCTGCCGCCCCTCCCTCCCCTCACAGCAGTAGCGCATGTCGGGGGCGAAAAACCCGATGGAGTTGTACCCCCAGTAATTCGCAAGCCCCCGCTCCACGAGGCGCCTGTCAGCCACGGAATGCTGGACCGGCATCAGCTCCACCGCGGTGACCCCAAGGGAGCGGAGATATTCGAGGACCGCCGGGTGCGAAAGCCCGGCGTACGTCCCACGAAGCTCCGGCGGAACCTTCGGATGCCGGGCCGTGAACCCCTTTACGTGGAGTTCGTATATGAGGGTCTTGTGCCACGGAGTGCGGGGCGGCACGTCGCCTTTCCAGTCAAACGACGGGTCGATGACCATGCACCTGGGAAGATACGTGGCGCTGTCGCGCCTGTCTTTCGTTAGGTCCGCCTTCCCGCCTCCGACGGTGTAGCCGAAGAGGGCGTCGTCCCATTTAACGGCCCCGCATATGGTCTTTGCATAAGGGTCCAGCAGGAGCTTGGAGGGGTTGAACCTGTGGCCCTCCCTGGGCCTATAAGGCCCGTGCACCCGGTAGCCGTAAAACTGCCCCGGCCGCAGGCCCGGAAGATAAACGTGCCAGACCTGGTCGGTATGCTCCGTCATCCTTATACGGGCGGACTCGCGTTTTGCGTCCGGGCCGTCGAACAGGCAGAGTTCCACCCGTGTGGCGTTTTCGGAGAAAATCGCGAAGTTGACCCCCTCGCCGTCCCAGGTCGCCCCGAGGGGATAGGGCTTGCCGGGCCATGTTTTTTCCGCACCGGCCCTGAAACATTTTTTGGCCGCCTTGTTTCCAGCCTTGAGAAAGTTCATTGTCACACGCTGCGGATACACCAGGGCTTCACCACAAATTTTGAACACAATGCCTCAGTGTGTACGGAAACCGGCGGAGCAGAACCCGCCGGCATGAGAGGCGCCCGACCGGCCGCCGCATGTATCCGTCCGCCCCTTGCGCCGGTGCGTTACTGCCGGGAGCATGAAATACTTCACATCCCAATGCCGGGGCTGCCATGTAAAATAAGCTTTTTCCAAGGCTTCAATGTGAATATAAAACTAACCGTGTTAGTAATAAAGCCCATGCGGGACCGGATACGCGGTTTTCCCATGCCTCATACTGCGATTGTACTCCACAATACCGACGCCCGCAACCAGCCGCACTCAGTACCGTGAGACAAAACCAAGGGGAGCCATGCCCTGGACAATGCAATTATCCCGCGGCAAGACACTCCGATTAAGGGCCTGTCGAAACATGGCGGTCATTGCGAACCAAAAGCGCATCCTTCGACAAGCTCAGGATGATTCGACAGGCTCAGGATGATTCGACAAGCTCAGGATGATTCGACAAGCTCAGGATGATTCGACCGAGACTTCGGCAGACTCAGGGGTTCGGCGGGACCGAAAAGTCCCGCCTATCGGGAAGGGTTAAGGTTGCATCTTTACTGCCCGGGTTTTCCAGGCCCACGGGAGCCGCCTCAAATTCGATAGGCGGGGTTTTCCAACCCTGCCGAGAAATGTTCCTGTGAAACGTCATCCGGCAGAACCCTCGGCATTACAAGGCGTATAAGTATTTTTTCTACCCCCATACCCTTTACCCCTTTCGCAGGGGGGCAAAGAGGGACTTACTCATCGGGGTACACAGTAGCGCCCGCGTCAAGGTACGCACCCTTGTCTTATGAGCGCCGTTTCGTGCCCGTAACCGGTTAAAGGAGAAAAGAATATTTCTGAGGCGCGGATGGGATAATTCCTTTCTATCTTCTGCGTGAAACATTGGCTCGCCGGTAAAGGAACATGGCAAAACAAACAGTCATGAAGAGCTTGTCGAACCATGAGGGTGTTCGACAGGCTCAGGATGATTCGACCGAGACTTCGGCAGACTCAGGGGTTCGGCGGGACTGGAAAGTCCCGCCTATCGGTGGGTAAGGTTTCATCCCGATAGGCGGGGTTTCCCAACCCCGCCGAAAGACCTCCTTTACTGCCCGGGTTTTCCAGGCCCACGGGAGCCGCCCCAACTTCGATAGGCGGGATTTCCCAACCCCGCCGAAAGACCTCCCCGCGATAAAGCGGAACGTTAAACGGCAAGGGGGGGAGCCATGCCCGAATTGGTACACAGGAGCGCCCGCATCAAGAGATGCACTGACCCTGGCCCACGAGGGGGGGAGCAAATACGGCGCGAGGCAGCATATGAGATGGGCTTTTATCATGCTCCGGCGCCCTTCCGGAGCGGCTATTTCCCCCGGAATTTCCTCTTCATCTCCTCCATCATGTCTTCCATCTCCTTTTCGACCTCCTCGAAGAGGTCCTCGTAGGCATATGGTTTTTGGGGGGTCAGGATGGTGTCGCTCTTTGTATCCTCGTCCACGGTTTCGGCAAGCTCTACGGCCTCCTCCGGCGCCGCCCGTTTTTCCTCATAAGGGGGCTCCACGGGCTTTTCCTCCCGCCTCTTCCGGACGGCCTCTTTTTCCTCCGTCGCTTCCCTCCTCGCCGGGGCGGCTTCCGGCTCCCCATGCAGGGACTCCTCGCCATAGGCAAGACGATACCCCTTGCGGTCGAGCCAGTGCTTGACAACAGAGGACTTGAGGGCGAAGTTCACGCCGGTGATGGCGATGCCGCCGGAGCCTTTCCGCGCTATGTTGGTGTTGACGCCTACCATGTAGCCCCGCCTGTCCAGGAGGGGGCCGCCCGAGTTGCCCCTGTTAACGCTGGTGTCGGTCTGGTAGACGTCCTTGCCCTTTACGTTGCCCTGTTCGCTTATCTGGCCGCTTATCCTCCCGTAGGTAAGGCTCCAGAGCCCCCCCTGCTCGGGGTGGCCTATGGCGACCACTTCCTCGCCCACCAGGATTTCACCGGGGTCCGCAAGCTTTATCACTCTGAGGCCGCGTGGAAGCCCCCGGACCCTGAGCACCGCGAGGTCAAGGCCGGTGTTGTAGGCCAGGACCTCGGCCCCGTGCCTGTTGAGAAGGTCCCGGCCCAGGTTGCCGGTGACCTCATCGGGCTTTGTGAAGACCTTTATTTCGGGATAGGGCCTCGACGTCCTTTTGTCGATTACCACATGGGCGTTGGTAACCACCAGACCGTCGTCCGTTACGACCGAGCCCGCGCCCACGAGGTTGCCGCTCCCGCGGTCGCCCGAAACAATGAGAACGACGGACTTCGCGGACTTTTTGAACACCTCGACAGCGGGGAACCCGTAGGCAAGGGACATGCTCAAAAAGAAGATAAAAACCGTCAACATCGCCAGAAACTTCTTCATTACTGCCTCCCTTTCCAGTTGTTAAGCCGGATATTGCACGAGTCTGGTTTGCCGCGGACGCAAAGCGCGCGGGACGCGAAGGGGGACAGTGTCCCCACCGCGAGTGTCACGCAACGCAGCGGATGCGGAAATTCGCGGGGATCCGCGACCCCCAGGCTCGCCCGAAGGGTGAGTACTCCGTGAAAGTCCACGAGATTTTCCCGGTTACAAACAGTATTGTAAAATACAAAATGAATATCCTTCGGAAGACTTTGTATTTTCATGTTTTTGTTCTCTTTTTTCATAGTGCTCATGCAATGTCCGGGATAGGGAGAACAAAAGCCATACGACATGACAACGCCTTTTTCATTTCTAAATTAAAGGCTTTTTAAGGTTCCGATGTCCTGCAAGAAACCAACCTTTAGTAACAGCCCTCTTGGCGGCCCAAAATCAGGCGGCAAGGGGACGTCCCCTTGCCGCCTGTGTTGTCGTCCGGGCGCCGGGGGCGTTTATCTGCCCATCTTGCCTTCTTCCTCTTCAAGCTCTTCGTGCAGTCGGCCTGCGTTTTTCCTTATGTATTCCTTGACCCTTGCCTCCAACTCCCTGGCCTTCTCTATGGCATTGGCGAATTTTTCGAGGTCGAGTTTCGCGAGGGAATACAGTTCCATAGTAGCGGGGTGCTGCCAGTGTTCCACAACCTGCACGCCGGAAAGGGTCCGCGAGGTTACGGTCTTTACGGCCTGCTCCACGTGCTGCTCCTCGGAGGTGACGCCCGGCTCGCCCGCCGTGGTGGAGGCCATGTAGTCCTTCATCAACGACGCGGTATAAAACTCAAAGACTTTGGCGACCTCGTTCCGGGCCCTGTTGTCCGCGGCGGCCCTGAGTATGGACATGTTCCTCATGCCGGAGGCCATGCCCACGCCGTAGAATACCTTCCCCTCGTCGTCGAACGCGCCGCTCCCCTTTATCACCCATTTCGGGGCGTCAAGGTCCTGAAGCGGCGTGGTCGCCGTCATCTTAATCTCCTTGCCTCCGCAGCCGGCGAAGAGCATGAGGCCGGCCACAGCCAGTAAAGCAAATTTCATCGCATCCGTCATTTTAGCCTCCTTTGATGTCATATTACCTGATGATAATGGATTAGTCCCCGGTAACGCATCCGGCCATAAAGGCTCTCCGCTACCGGAGCCTGATTCCATTATTGCACCTTTTTGGCTTTTTTGTCCATAACCTCACACCGTTTCGGCACATATGAGACATGATGAGAGAGTACCGGTTCGAGCGGGCCGGCCACAGGGCGCGAAACGCCCCTAATGATTTATGCTAAAATCATAGGCATTATGAAAAAATACCGCCCCATATCCCTTCGAAAAATAAAGACGTACCCGCTTTCGGCAAGAAAGAGCAAGGTGGAAAAGGCGCTTTTTGCCCGCCCGCATGAGGCCGGTTCCTCGTTCAGGAGTTTCGCCGAGGGGCTTCCGGACATCCTCGGGGCCAGGGATTTCAGGGCGGTGGCCGGGGCGGTGGTCTCGGCGAGGAAGGGTAAAAGGCCCGTGGTCCTCGGCATGGGCGCCCATCCCATCAAGGTGGGGCTTTCGCCTATAATTTTGGACCTCATGGAGAGGGGCGTCGTAACCGCACTTGCGGTAAACGGGGCCTGCATGGTGCACGATTTCGAGCTGGCCTACTCGGGCCGGACTTCCGAGGACGTGGCCGAGGCCCTGAGGGACGGCTCCTTCGGCATGGCCAGGGAGACCGGGAAGTTTATCAACGAGGCCGTCAACAAAGGGGTGAAGGAAGGCCACGGGCTGGGACGGAGCCTTGGGGAGCACATAAACCGGAGCGGTTTCCCTAACAGCCGCCTGAGCGTCTTCGGCGCGGGCGCGCGGCTCGGCCTGCCCGTAAGCGTCCACGTTGCCCTTGGCGCCGACATAGTGCATATGCACCCCGGGGCGGACGGCGCCTCGATTGGGGAGGGGAGCATGAGGGATTTCAGGCTCCTCGCCTCGGTTTTAGCCGACCTTGACGGCGGGGTGTATATAAACCTCGGCTCGGCGGTGCTTCTGCCGGAGGTGTTCCTGAAGGCCCTCACGGTGGCCCGCAACCTCGGCAACGCCGTCCAGGACATCACCACCGTGAACATGGACTTTATCCAGCACTACCGGGGGCGGGAGAACGTCCTGAGAAGGCCCACCGTCGGCAAGGGCCGCTCCTACGCCCTGACAGGCCACCACGAGATAATGCTTCCGCTTCTTGCTGCCGCGATTATAGAGGAGCTGTAGGCGGTGGAAGTGATCATAGACGAAGAGGTCTGCATCGGCTGCGGAAACTGCGCCGAGGTCTGCCCGGCCGTGTTCTTTCTGAACGAGGAAGCGGGCAAGTCCGAGGTCCTGGACCCCGAGGCATGTGAGTTCGTGGGCTGCTGCGAGGCGGCAGAGGAAAACTGTCCCGTGGAAGCTATAACCATCAAGGAGTAGGCCGTGGATATCGGAAAAATCATAAACGAGTCATTGGCGTCTTTTAAAAAGAACCTGCTGCTCGCGGTGCCCGGCATCGCAACCGTTTTTGTAGCGATGTTCCTTTCTCTGGCCGTGGTGCGCTCGCCGCAGAACTCCGCCGTAGCGGTCCTGGCGGCCCTGTTAAGCACTATCGTTAACTTCTTCGCCCACGGCGTGACGCTCGGCATGGCCCGCGAGGTCAACGAGACGGGCTCCACCACCCTTGCAACCGGGGCTTACGTCATCCGCCGCTTCCTCGCCGCCTTTTTCGCGGCCTCCGCCATCGTGAGCTTTATCCTGATATCGGGGTTCCTGCTGTTTATCCTTCCGGGCCTTGCGGCGTCGTTTTTCCTCATGTTCGTGTTCCCGGCCATTGTCATGGAAGACGAGGGGGCGGTCGGCTCTCTTGGGAGAAGCTATTCGGTCGTAAGGAACAACCTCGGGGATTCGCTGGTACTCTTTGGCGCCATGGCCGCGGGCAGCATAGTGCTCCTGGCGGCCACCGCGCTTCTGAACTCGATTCCCGTTGTCGGCCAGCTCGCCGCCATATGCCTTTCTGGCGCGTTCGTGGGCGTCGTCTCGCTCGTGATGATAAAGGCGTACGCGGAGCTTGCGGGAAAGGCTAACCCGGACATTACATGAGCACTATGGAAAGAGAGAACAAGAACTTATGATAACAATCACAGGCATAGGCGGGGTTTTCCAACCCCGCCGGAGGGCAAGCCCTCCGCGAATTTCCGCATCCGCCGCGTTGCGTCCGCGGCAGACCGGACTCGTGCAACATCCGGGCTATGCCAGATTGTAGTCCTCTATGACTTTCTTCAGCTTTTTTCTGTTTTCGTCGGACATTTCGCACAGGGGCAGCCTGAACTCTACCTTGACCTTTCCCATCATGTGGAGGGCCGTTTTCACCGGCACCGGGTTGGTCTCAAGGAACATGGCGTAGTTCATGGGGTCGAGGCTGTAATGGATTTTCCGCGCCTCCTCCATGTTGCCGGCCTTCCACTGCTCCCACATGCGGGCGGACTCCCTCGGCAGCACGTTGGCGGTGACCGATATGGAGCCTTTGCCCCCGAGGGCGTAAATGGCGAAGGTGGTGAAGTCGTCGCCGGAGTAGACGTCGATTCCGTCGCCGCAGAGACGTATGAGCTTGCTTACCTGCTTCATGTCGCCGGTGGCCTCTTTTATGCCCACGATGTTTTTTATCTCCGCGAGCCTGGCCACGGTCTCGGGCAGGACGTTAACGGCCGTCCTGCCGGGCACGTTATATAGCACCAGGGGGAAGCCCTTCAACTCCTCGGCTATCTTTTTGTAGTGCAGGTACAGGCCCTCCTGTGAGGGCTTGTTGTAGTAGGGGGCCACAAGCAGCGCCCCGTCCGCGCCGGCCTTCCTGGCTTTTTTGGTAAGGTCTATGGCCTCTTCCGTGGAGTTGGCCCCCGTGCCGGCCATCACGGGCACCCGGCCCTTGACCGCCTTTACGGCAAGCTCTATCACCTTGGTGTGCTCCCCGAAATCAAGCGTGGCCGACTCTCCCGTGGTGCCGCAGGGCACGATAACGTTGGAACCTTCCGCAATGTGCCATTCAATAAGGTGGGCAAAGGCCTTCTCGTCCACCTTACCGCCCTTAAACGGGGTTACTATGGGAATCATGGAGCCTTCAAACATACGCCCTCCTGTCAGATTTTTACTAACCAGTTAGTTTTAATGGTGACATTGGAACCTTATAATAGCTTGTATCAAAAAGCTTTTCCGGCATTGCAACGTCATCTATTCATTGACCGGAGTATTATCTCTCCCTCGAATACCTCGGCCGCGGGCCCGGTCATGTAGAGCCGGCCCCCGTCCGCCCATTCTACATGGAGGTCGCCACACGTGAGGTGGACGGTGACCCTCCTGTCCGTGAGCCCTTTCAGCACGGACGCCACGGCCGAGGCCGACGCCCCGGTGCCGCAGGCCAGGGTCTCCCCCGCGCCCCGCTCCCATACGCGCATCTTCAGCTCGGAGCTGTTCAGCACCTCTATAAACTCTACATTAATTCTGTTGGGAAATAAAGGGTCGTTTTCTATGAGCGGGCCGTAGCGCCCGACCGGGAAACTCTCCACGTCATCGACGAATATCACGGCGTGGGGGTTGCCCATGGAGACGCAGGTTATCTCGAATATCGCGTCCTCCACCTCGAGCCGGTGGTCCACCACGTGGCCGTCGAGGTCGACCGGGATTTTGCGCCCCTCAAGCACCGGCTCGCCCATGTCCACTTTTATAAGCTCGTCCACCCTTTCGGGCCTGATGACGCCGGCCGGGGTGTCTATGTCGAGCACGTCCATGTCGCTGATCCCCCGGTCCCATATGTACTTGGCAAGCGCCCTGATGCCGTTTCCGCACATCTCCACCTCGGCGCCGTCGGCGTTATATATGCGCATGCCGAAGTCCGCCTTCCGGGATTCCACCAGCAGGAGGAGCTGGTCGGCGCCGACGCCGAAATGCCGTTGGCAGATTTTGCGGGCGAACTTTTCAGGCGAATTTATCTTGACGGCGCGGGCGTCTATCACGACGAAGTCGTTTCCGAGGGCGTGCATCTTGGTAAACTTCATGGCTGGAGCAGGCCGGCCGGGATGTCCTCGCCGTATACGAGGTCTTCGTAGGACTCCCTCCTGCGGACGAGGAAGTGCTTCCCGCCCGTGACCATAACCTCGGCGGCCCTGGGCCTCGAGTTATAGTTGGAGCTGAGGGTAAACCCGTAAGCCCCGGCGCTCATGACGGCCAGGAGGTCTCCCCTTTCGGTTTTCTGCATGAGCCTTTCCTTTGCCAGAAAGTCCCCGGACTCGCATATGGGGCCGACGACGTCCGAAAGGGCCTTTCCCGTCCTCCGCCTTTTTACCGGGAGTATCTCGTGGTATGCGCCATAGAGGGTCGGCCTTATCAGGTCGTTCATGCCGCTGTCGACGATGACGAATTTCCTGTCGGGGCCGTTTTTCAGATACAGGGTCCGGGTGAGCAGTACCCCCGCGTTTCCCACTATGGAGCGGCCCGGCTCGGCAAGCAGGGTGACGTCCCTGCCCCTGAGGAGAGGCAGGATTTTTTTGGCGAGGTCCCTCGGCTGCGGGGTCTTCTCCCGTTCGTAGGGAATCCCCAGTCCGCCGCCGATGTCGATGTATTTTATATCCACTTCGTGTTTCTTAAGCTCATCCACCAGCGAAAGCACCCTTTCGAGGGCCTCCGCAAAGGGGGCCACGTTTGTTATCTGCGAGCCTATGTGTTTGTGGACGCCCACTACGCGCACGTGCTTCAGCCCTTTTGCCAGCCTGTAGCACTCAAGCGCCTCGTCAATCGGGATGCCGAACTTGTGCTTCCTCAGGCCGGTGGATATGTAGGGGTGCGTGCCGGGGTCTATGTCGGGGTTTACTCTGAGGGCGATTGGCGCACGAAGGCGCATCCTTGCGGCCACCCGGTTTATCTCCGTGAGTTCGTCCCCGCTCTCGATGTTGAACATGAGGATGCGGGAGCCGAGGGCGAAGCGGATCTCCTCCCCGGTCTTTCCCACCCCCGCGTAGACGATTTTCGAGGGGTCAATGCCCGCCTTGAGCGCGCGGTAAAGCTCTCCGCCGGAGACCACGTCCGCCCCCGCGCCGCCTTCCCCGAGCAGCCTGAGTACCGCGAGGTTGGAGTTGGCCTTGACGGCAAAGCATATGGCGTGCCGGACGCCCCTGAAGGCCTTGTGGTAAGCCTCAAGGTGCCTTTTAAGGGTCGCCGCGCTGTAGACGTAAAGGGGCGTGCCGTATTTCCTGGCAAGTGTGCCCAGGGGCACGCCCTCGGCATACAGGACATCGTTTTTATACCTGAAATAATTCATAAGAATTAGTATTTTACCCGGCCCGAATTGTAAAGTCAAAATCCGGAGCGCCGTCGCCTCCCGAAAAGCGCCGGAAGGATTTGGCGCTCTGCCCGTTTTTCAGAAAGGCTCCATCTTTAATGAATCCTCCTTTAATGAATCCTCCCTGCGGCAAGCTACAGGGATGTTTATTGTCAAGGTTTTGCTACGGAAAGCTGTGGAGGGGAAAAGACGTTTTAAAATTGGTTTCCCGCCTGCGCGGGAATGACAAAGAGGGAAGCGGCAACGACGGCAAAGAAAACGTCGTCATGCCCGAGTGTATCAATCGGGCATCCACTTTGACGTTTTTAAATTAGAGGGAAAAAGAAGAGCCGAACCCTTTATTGCTCAATCCGGGCCGTGCGATAACTAACCCGGAAAAGGAGAAAAGGGGACATCCACAATACTGTTCGGTATGAGAATTGCTTAAGGCGATATCAGACAA
>CBDVCR010000064.1:0-16317 GCA_965372535.1 uncultured bacterium
TTAGAGCAGCTTTATCACTTATCGCCCTGTCCAGTTTTCCCGGGCCACTTCTCCTTGAACACCATTTGAACACCCGGACAGGCCGGAATACTCCGAAAAATCAGGGGGTTACGAAGGTTTTAAAGGAAAGGCTTTGAACATATAAAAAATAGGGCGTCCTTCGACCTTTCGGCAGGCTCAAGGCTCAGGATGATTACAGAGCGGCAGGATTCAAGAATAATAATCCCCCCACGCCCCCCTTTATAAAAGGGGGGGACATAAAGGAATTCATCTTTCGGCAGGCTCAGGATGATTACAGCGCGGCAGGCTCAGAAAAGCTGTTGAAAGCCGAGCCTGCTCATGAGAATGCCGGCGTATTTGTTCAACCAGTGGTTCCTCGGCAGGAAGGAAAACACGGGCTTCCTCCTGATGCCCACCTGGTTGAGCCAGGCCACGGCGTCGTCGTTTTCCCCGCATATAAGCCCCTTGCGGACGATTGCGATGCCCTCGGACTTTTTACCCGCAAGGTAGAGCACCCTGCCCAGGTTGAGGTGAAACTCGGAGTTTTCTGGCTCCTCCTCAAGCGCCTCGCGGCACATGGCGAGCCCCTCCCTGAGCCTGCCCCTCTCGCGGGCGATGAGCAGGCCGAGGTAGGAGCAGGTCCTCGGCGTCTCTTGGAAGCTGAAGGACTTTTCGACGCACGCCAGGGCCTCGAGCATATCGCCCCTTTTAAGGTGCAAAATCCCGCTTTTCAGCAGCTCTCCGGCCTCTTCCATCAATGCCCTTCCCTCCCCCGGATATGGATGCTACCCGGGCTTCCCGGCCTTCACGTTTTTCCTCAGGAGCAGGCCTATGTGTTTGTTGATGGGGTTTTCGCGGTCCAGAAAAGCAACAGGGGGCGGCTTGCGGGTGCCGAGCTTCCTGAGTTCCGCCAGCAGGTCCTTGCTTTTGGGGTCCACCCTGAGTCCCCGCTTGAAGATCGTTATGGCCTCCTGCTTCTCGCCGCCCGCCAGGTAAGCCCTGCCGAGGTTCAGATAAAACACCGGATAAAACCGGTCGCCCCCGAAAGGAAAGGATTCCCTGAGCATCTTTAACGCCTGCTTGCACAGCCGTATGCCTTTTCCGGGGTCGTTGTTCACCATCGCGGTGAGGCATCCGTAATACGAAAGCAGGACCGGGTCGCCCGGATAGGCATCGAGGGCCGACTCTAAAACCAGGTGGGCCTTCCCCCCCTCTCCCTTGCGCAGATACGCGTTGACTTTCTTGAAATATTCGGATTTTTTGCCGCCCTTCTTCCTGCACTCGGCCACAAAGGCGTCTTTTACCGCCCTGTGCCGCTCCCGCATGAGGGCCTCGACCCTTTCGCCCAGGTCCCCGTAGCGCAGGAGGCGGACGTAGCCCGCCTCCTCGGTCTTGACTACCTTGTCTCCTGCAAACACCCTCGTCACGACTTTCGCCTGCTCCCTGCCGAGGTCCACGGTCTGCACACGGTAGGAAACGCCGTCCATCTCCATGTTGGTGTCAAGCTCGGAAGGCCGTCCGGATTTCGCGCTCAAGCCCCTCACCTCCAGGATGATTTTAATGCATTACT
This sequence comes from uncultured bacterium, assembly GCA_965372535.1. Classification (GTDB taxonomy): domain Bacteria; phylum Nitrospirota; class Thermodesulfovibrionia; order Thermodesulfovibrionales; family JdFR-86; genus CBDVCR01. Next base: position 1,571 of record CBDVCR010000064.1, read on the forward strand.
ATTATTCATAAATATCGCCGCATTTGTAAAGCTTATCAGCTTTGCTTATGGGGCCTTTAAATATACTAACTTGACGCGTAATGACAAAAAGGATAATATACTTTTTCTCCTGCAACCTTAAAGGTGAAACGTGACGCGACATGCCCGGCCCGAAAAAAGGGCGGAAAAAAGAGAGCTATTTACAGTAACCCTGGAGTATGCCTGCACCTCGGTGGACGACGGCAGGCTCAGCTGTTTTACCAGCTCGGGGGTTTCCACGAACCTCAGCACCTCCGGCATGGGGTTTTACACCGAAGGTGCGCTCAAGCGGGGCCACGACCTTACGCTTTACAGCAGTAAAATATCCCTTGTCCCGGTGAACGCAAAAGTCCGGTGGTGCTCGAAGCTCTCGGAATCCCTCTACCGCGTAGGCGTGTCCTTCGGCTGATTTCCCCTTTCAGATGCGGCAAATCCTCGGGCCCGGGAGGCCCTCGGGCGGCCCGCATACGCTCCTCCGGATGTTTCCTGTTGACTGGGAGGGTGATTTCGCGATATTCTTTATTTCAGACACCAGGCACGGCATTTTGCCGCGCCTGTTCGTGCACCGAAAGCGGAGCCCGTGCCGGGAGCAGCCGATATGCCGACTCAACCTGAAAAAAGGGCGCAAAAAAGGGAGCGTGTTACCGCGATAGTCGAGTATTCCTGCCTGACCCCCGAAGGCGGCATATCCATATACGAAAGCAGCACCGGCATCACGATAAACCTGAGCGGCGAAGGCATGGGGTTTTACACAACCACCCCGCTTAGGCCGGGGGTCGAACTTAAGGTTTTAAGCAGGCGCATGTCCAGACGCCCGACAAGGGCGCATGTCAGGTGGTGCAAAAGGCTTTCCGTATCGCTTTACCGCATAGGGGTGGAATTCAGCTGAGGCCGGCCTCAATAAGGGGTTCGCTCTCAACCGACACCCTCTGGACGCCCCGGAGGGTCGAAAGGGGGGTCTTGATGAGCAATTCCTCGCCCGTGCCTTCCAGAAGGCCGAGGGCCAGGGTTTCCCCGCCGCTTTCAAGCCCCACGCATGTGCCGGGCGCAAGGGGCGCGGCGCTTGCGTCGAGTGGCCGTCCGCCCCGGAAGAACTCCACGTCCCCTGCCGGCAAGGCAAGCACCCGCGAGCCTTTAAAGTAAGCCCCGAATTTCTCCTGCCGGTACATTGCCCGTTCCGCCCTGCTCCTCCTCCTGGCTCGTTCCGATACCCTCAGGCGGTGGACCTCCGCGCCTCTTATCCCCCCGAGGATATGCCCGAGCTCGCCCGCCCGTTGGAGGGCGATTACGTGGCGGGGCTTGAGGACCCTCAGTTTTTCGGCCTTAAGCGCCCTTCCGGCCTCGCCCGATACGAGGCCGGAGGTGTCCACGATTACCACCTCCCCGCGCGCCTTTTCCACCATCCTCCGAACGGCCTCCGCCACCCGCGCGATATCCCCCGCCGGGCTCAGCGAGCCGATGAACACCATGCCGTCGGGGCCCGGCTCCTTAAGGTCGCCGGGGCTGCGGAACGTCCGCACGGAAACCGTCCCCGGCGGGCCGAGGGTGGACTGGCCGAGGTCCGCGTCCACGAGGGAGACGCTTGCGCCCTCCCTCAGGAGTTCCCCGGCAAGCTGCATCGCCAGGGTGGTCTTTCCCGAGTCCACGGCCCCGATCAATACGGCGACCCCCCTCCGCATCCTCAGCTGCCCTGCGAGCTCCCGCGCGGTCCCGGCCATGAAAAATTATACAGGCCCGCCGGTTTTCTGTAAAATACCCGCATGCCTTACCACCCGCGCCGCGTAAATGCTTTTCCCCCTTTTCTCCGGGTACGGGCATGGACCGGCACTCATGGGACAAGGGCGCGTTCCTCGACACGGGCGGCCTGCGTGCCGCGATGAGTAAGTCTTCCCCTGCCGTTTAATGTCCCGTTTTATCGCAGGGACGGCTTTTGGCGGGGCAGGAAAACCCCGCCTATCGAGATGCACTCTTAATCCCCCCGAGTGGAAAACCCCGCCTATCGAGGTGCACTCTTAATCCCCCCGATAGGCGGGACTTTCCAGTCCCGCCGGGTTTCAGGCCGGCGGGATGATACGGGGTGAGACTTATGGAAAAGAACCGTTTACGCCTTGTAATGCCACTGGTTCTTCTTTGGCCGGATGACGGTTATTGAAGGCAAGGGCATTATCGAGAGTGAAACCCCCGCTTGTCTGCTTATGTGCCGTACGGCAACCCTGTTTAAATTACCCTTTTTTTGTGTTAGCATTAGCTAATGGAGGGCGTCATAACGGCAATACACGGAGACATCGTGGAGGTCGCGTTCAACGGCAAGCTCCCCGGCATAAACGACGCCCTCGTCATCCGTAAGCCCGACGGCGCCGAAATGCTGCTCGAAGTCCACAGCCACACCGGCGGCTCCACGGTAAAAGCAATAGCCCTGGGTTTTACCGAAGGGCTAAGCCGAGGCATGACCGCAGCCGCCCTGGGCGGCCCGGTTGCCTTTCCGGTGTGCAGGGAATGCCTCGGCAGGGCCTTCGACGCCTTCGGAAACCCCATAGACGGCAGGCCGCGGCTTAAGGAGAGCGCCAGGCTTCCCATACATCAAAAGCCCCCCGGCATCGAGGAGCAGGTCACGGCCTCCGGGATGATAGAGACGGGGATAAAAATCATAGACCTGCTCTCGCCGTTCCCGAAAGGGGGCAAGATAGGCATGTTCGGGGGCGCGGGGGTCGGAAAGACCGTGCTGCTCATGGAATTCATCTACAAGATAGCCAGGGTCCACGCCGGCATCTCGGTGTTCTGCGGCGTGGGGGAGAGGATGCGGGAGGGACACGAACTCTGGCGGGAAATGCAGCGGCAGGACATTTTAAACAGCGCCGCGCTCGTCTTCGGACAGATGAGCGAGGCGCCGGGAATACGGTTCAGGACCCCTCTTTCGGCCATAACGCTCGCGGAGTTTTTCAGGGACAAGGAGGAGAGGGACGTGCTCTTCCTGATGGACAACATCTACCGCTTCGTGCAGGCGGGCAACGAGGTCTCCGTGCTGCTGGGGAGGCTCTCCTCGAGGGTCGGCTACCAGCCCACCCTCGTGACGGAACTCGCGGAAGTGCAGGAGCGGCTGGTCTCCACGAAAAAGGGGCACATCACCTCGGTCCAGGCCATATACGTGCCTGCCGACGACATGACGGACCCCGCGTGCGCCAGCGTCATGCCCCACCTCGACGCCAGCGTGGTGCTCTCAAGGGACGTCGCTTCAAGGGGCCTTTACCCGGCCATCGACCCCCTGCTCTCACGGTCGCGCTACCTGAGTCCCGAGGAGGCGGGACCGAGGCACCACGGCATCTCGCGTCAGGTAAGGGAGCACCTCTCGCGGTACCGGGAACTGCTGGACATCATCGCGATGCTGGGCATGGAGGAGCTTTCCCTCGAAGACAGACAGATTGTGGGCAGGGCGCGGCGGCTTGAGCGCTTTCTCACGCAGCCCTTCTTCCTGACCGAGGAATTCACGGGAAGGAAAGGGCTGCACGTTCCGCTTGAAAAAACCCTGGAGGGCTGCGAGGCCATACTTTCGGGCGGCATGGACCATGTCCCCGAGGAGGCGTTCTTCATGATAGGCTCGCTGGAGGGACTCCAATGACCGGCCCGGTCTTTCACATGAAAATCATCACCCCCCGCGGCGTCCTCCAGCGGGAGATGCAATACATCAGGCTCAAGGACAGGACCGGCTACTTCGGGCTGATGAAGTCCCATGCCGACTTCCTCACCGTCCTCGTCCCCTCACTCGGCTATTACACGGACAGAGACGGCGGCGAGGTGTTCCTGGCCGTAAACGGAGGGGTGCTGAGCGTGCGGGAAGGCGAGGCGGTGCTGGCCGCGCGCGAGGTGTACGAGAGCAGGGACGCGGAGGAACTCTCCCGGATTATAGAGGAATCCGTCCGGGAAAAGGCGGTCTCCGAAAAGACGTTCGAGGGCATGCTGGAGAGCCTCGAAAGGTCCTTTGTCCAGAGAAGCATCGACCTCGAGAGGGGCGGGGCATGAAGCGGGAGAAATTCTCCGAGCAGATAGACAGGTCCGCAAAGGACCTCATGCGCTCACGGAGGGAAGTCGCCGGTTTTCTCCACTACGCCTATGTCCTCGGCGTGGGGGGCTGGCTCCTCGTGCTCCCCATCATCGGCGGGGCGGCCCTCGGCAGGTATCTGGACGGCCGGTTCGAAAGCGGCGTTTCCTGGACCCTTACCTGCATCGTCGCCGGCATCGCCGTGGGCGTGTACAATGCGTGGTATTTCTACGTAAAGAGGTTCGAAAAATGAACCGGGTGAGCATCTTCCCCGAAACGGTCTTCACCCTCGGGCCGGTCCAGGTAACCGACACCGTGCTCCACACCTGGATAGTCATGGCCCTCATCACCGTCCTCTGTTACCTGGCCACACGGCGGCTCTCCCTCAGGCCCTCGGCAGTGCAGGAGGTGCTGGAGGCCGCAATCGAGGCCATAGAAAGCACCATACGGTACGCCCTCCCCATCGACCCCTGGACAGTGCTGCCGGTGCTGGGCACCATCTGGATACTGATTGGTTTTTCAAACCTCGCCGGGCTGGTGCCCGGCCTCATCACCCCCACGGCGGACTTCAATACCACTTTTGCCTTTGCCGTCATCTCCTATTGCACGTCCCACGTCTTCGGCATAAAGACCAGGGGGTTGAGGGGGCACTTTTCGCATTACACCGAGCCTTCGTGGCTGCTCCTGCCTTTCCACGTCATAGGCGAGGCCGCCAGGACCGCGGCGATGGCCATAAGGCTTTTCGGAAACATGCTAAGCGGCGAGATGATAGCCGTCATAATACTTGGCGTGGCGGGGCTGCTCGCGCCGGTGCCGTTTCACCTTCTGCATATCGTAATCGGCCTCATACAGGCCTATATCTTCGGCATGCTGACCCTGGTATTCATTGCGGGAGGGGTCGGGACCGATTTCAGAAAAGGAGGTTGACTCATGGATTCCCTTACCATAATCATCATCGTTTCGGTGGCCGCCTCCGCCGTCGCAATAGCAGTCGGCGGGTACGGCCCCGCCAGGGCCCTGGGCGAGTCGCTCACAAAGGCGCTGGAGTCAATCGCCCGGCAGCCCGAGGCGGCGCCCCAGCTTATACGGACGCTCTTCGTGGGCATGGCCCTCATAGAGTCCATCGCGATATACGTCTTCGTAATCGCCCTGATAATCCTCTTTGCAAACCCCCTTATCGAATACGTCGTGAAATGAAATTCGACCTCTGGACCATACTGTTTCAGATAATCAACTTCATCGTACTGCTTTTCATCCTGAAAAAGCTCCTGTACCGGCCTATAAGGGACATCATGCAGAAGCGGAGGGCCGTGGTGGAACAGACCATCCGGGACGCGGAGGCGGAAAAGGGCGCCGCCCTCGGGCTGAAAAAAAAGTACGAGGAGGAAATCGACGGCCTCGATGAGATCAAGCGCCGCCTCACGGAGAAGATGAAGCTCGAAGTGAAAAAGGAAAAAGAAAAACTCCTGCGCGAGGCCAGGGGAAAGGCCGACGGCATGCTCGAAAAGGAAAAGGCCGTACTCGAAAAGGAACGGAAAGAGTTCGAGGCGGAACTTCATGGCACGGCCGTTGAGGCCGTTTCGGCCTTTGCCTCGGACCTCTTAGGCGGCCTCGCCGACGAAGACCTCCACCGGCGTCTCTTCGCCAAACTCATCGGCGAGGCCGAGAGCATGGCCTCACACATCGAATCGGCCGGGCGGGGACGGGACGGGGTGGCCCTCGAGGTCACCAGCGCCTACCCTCTTTCCGGGGAGGAGGAGGCACTGCTGAAAAAGGAAGTCGAATCGAGGGTATCAAAAAACATCGCCCTTGAAACTTCGGTCGACAGCGCCCTCATTGCCGGGGCAAGGGTACGGGTGCTTGAGATGGCGTATGACTCCTCCCTCAGCGGACAGATAGAGGCGCTTAAGAGGAGGCTCGCGGAGGGGGCTTAACCCGTTCATTGCATGAGCACTATGGAAAAAAACAGGCATAGGCGGGGTTTTCCAACCCCGCCGGAGAACCGGCCCCAGGCGGGACTGGAAAGTCCCGCCTATCGGGAGGGTGGATGTTATATAAAAGTGTTCCGAAGAATATTCTATTTTTTTGCATGTCATTCCGGGCTTGACCCGGAATCCAGTCTTTTCCGTCCGGATTCCCGCTCCCCGCTCCCCGCCTTCGCGGGGACAGGCTTCGCGGGGACAGGCTTTGCGGGAATGACGATTTATGCCCGCAATTATTTATTTTAAGGTACGTTTTGTACCCTGAAAAAGCTCATGCAATATCGGGTTAGGAACATGGAGCCAAAGGCCATACTCGAAAAAATAAGGGAAAAAGCCAGAACGCCCGGGTTTGCCGTGGAAGTCGTCGAGGAGGGCCGGGTACTTTCGGCAGGCGACGGCATAGCCGCCGTATCGGGGCTGAAAAGCGCGAAGCTCTACGAACTTCTAAAGTTCGAGGAGGGCGGCGACAGCATAGTGTTCGACCTCGGGGAGGAAGCCATCGGTGTGGTGCTTCTGGCCTCTCATGGGAGGATAAAGGCCGGAGACCGGGCCTTCAAGACCGGGAGGATCGCCTCCGTGGCGGTGGGCGACTGGCTCCCCGGCAGGGTGGTGGACGCCCTCGGCAACCCTCTTGACGGGCTGCCATCCCCCGAAAGGCCCGCCTTCTACCCCGTCGAACGCAACTCCCCCACCCTCACGCAAAGGGAGTTCGTAACCCGGCCCCTTCATACCGGCATCAAGTTGATAGACGCCATGCTCCCCATAGGGCGGGGACAGAGGCAGCTCATCATCGGCGACCCTTCCACCGGCAAAACGTCCATCGGGGTGGAAACCATAATAAACCAGCGGCACTCGGACGTTATATCCATCTACGTGGCCATCGGGCAGAAAAAGTCCCGCATAATGGACATCATCGAGGAAGTGACGAGTTACGGCGACCCCTCAAGGACCATATTCCTCGTTGCGGACGCCTCCGAATCCCTGGGCCTCCAATACATCGCCCCTTACAGCGCCACGGCCATCGCCGAGTACTTCATGGACCGGGGGCGCGACGTCCTGGTGGTATACGACGACCTCACGAAGCACGCCGACGCCTACCGCGCCCTCAGCCTTCTCCTTAAGAAGCCGCCCGGACGGGAGGCGTACCCGGGGGACATTTTCTTTCTTCACTCAAGGCTCCTTGAGCGCTCCGCGAACATCGGCCTGCGGCACGGCGGCGGCTCCATCACCGCCCTGCCCATCGTGGAGACGCAGGAGGGGAGGATATCGGCTTACATCCCCACCAACCTCATCTCCATAACCGACGGCCAAATATACCTGGATACGCTGCTCTTCAACAAAGGCATACGCCCGGCGGTGGACGTGGGCAAATCAGTATCGAGGATAGGGGGCAAGGCGCAGGTGCAGGCCATGAAAAGCGTGGCCGAAAGGATGAAGATAGACTTCTCGCGGTTTGAGGAGGTGGAGGTGTTCACGAAATTCGGAGCACACGTGGAAGAGGAGACCCTGAAGCTTATCCGGAGGGGACAACGGCTCAGGGAGCTTTTAAAGCAGCCCCGGTTCAGCCCGCTTTCCGTTGCCGAACAGGTACTTGGGTTTTTGATACTCGAAACCGGCAAGCTCGACCCGGTCGAGCTTGCCTCCGTGGAAAAAGTCTGCGGGGAGATACTGAAACAGGCAGCGGAAAAGTTCCCCGAGACAGTGGAGGGCATCGACCGGGAAGGAAGGCTCGAAGAAAGCGATATGCAACGGATAAGCGAATTCATACTGAGCAGGGAAGTCTAACCCGGACATTGCATGGGCACTATGGAAAAAGAGAACAAAAGATATGAAAGCAATCACGGGCATAGGCGGGGTTTTTCAACCCCGCCGGAGAACCGGCCCCCGAAGAAAGCGATATGCAACGGATAAGCGAATTCATACTGAGCAGGGAAGTCTGACCCGGACATTGCATGGGCACTATGGAAAAAGAGAACAAAAGATATGAAAACAATCACAGGCATAGGCGGGGTTTTCCAACCCCGCCGGAGAACCGGCTCCCGGCGGGACTGGAAAGTCCCGCCTATCGGGAGGGTGGATGTTATATAAAAGTATTCCGAAGGATATTCTATTTTTATTTTAGGGTGCGTTTTGTACCCCGGAAAAAGCTCATGGAATTTCTGACTGTACTCACCCTTCGGGCGAGCCTGGGGGTCACGGACCCCCGCGAATTTCCGCATCCGCCGCGTTGCGTGCCACTCGCGGTATTGATAGTGCCGGGGGACACTGTCCCCCTTCGCGTCCCGCGCGCTTTGCGTCCGCGGCAAACCAGACTCATGCAATATCCGGCTAAGGCATGATATCGTCCTCTGAGGCGGAAAAAAAGATAAAGGCCATCGGGGCCATCGGCGATATCATAAACGCCATGAAAGCCTATGCGGGGCTGACCGTCCGGAAGACCGAGGAGTCCGTCCTTAACATACGGCAGTACGAGGCCCACCTGCTCCACGCCCTGGCGGACATCAAGGCCCACCACCCGGGCATTCTGCCCGCAGGCCCGGACAGTGCAAAGCGGTTGCTGGTGGCCTTCGGCTCTTCCCAGGGCATGTGCGGCGCATACAACGAAAAGGTTGCCGACTCGCTGTCCGGGGAGGCGAGGGAGGGCGACACCCTGTTCGTTATCGGCAGAAAGCTCAAGACGACGCTTGAGGCGAGGAAGGTCCGTTACGGCGCATTCAGGGACTCCATCGTAAGCGTAAGCGGCATACGGGACGCCCTTGAGGAGACCCTTTCCATGATTACCGAAGAGTACCTGAAGCAGCGCTACTACAACCTGACCTTTGTCTTCACGTATGTGTCGGAAAAAAAGTCATATGTTTCCGTCGAGCCCATTCTGCCTCCCGACACAGGCAGGGTGGAGGCGCCGGAGGCGGCGGGGACTCCCCCTTTCATGCACCTTCCACCGGAGGAGGTCTTTGAAAGAGCGCTCGAGGAATTCCTCTTCATAAGCCTCTACCGGAGCTTTCTCGAATCCCTGAGGTCCGAAAACTGGTTCCGCCTGCGAAGCCTGGAGGCTGCCTCGGAAAATATCGAAAAGAGGCTTGAGCAACTGGGCTCTCTCCAGAACTACGCCCGGCAGGAGGAGATTACCGCCGAGATGATAGAAATCCTCGGGGGCGGCATGTTCTATAAATAGCGACATATTACGCGAAGCACTTAATAGCCGACATGCAGCGGAGGCCAAGCGCCCGAAAGGAGCGAGGCGCTTCAGCGCCGAGCGCGGGAGCGAGAGGGTCGGTGGCCCCCGCATGGCCCTTGCCGTGTCGCCTTTTTTCATGCTCCCGGCAACAAGATAACAGCCGTCATTCCCGCAAAGCTTGTCCCCGCGAAGGCGGGGAGCGGGAATCCATTTTTTTCCCTGCACATGAAAGAAAACTTTTACGTTTACATTCTATCCAGCCAAAAGAGAGGGACCTATAGGTGAGAGTAACGTCGAATTTTACTAAAAGGGTTTATGAACATAGGCAGATAAAAAAAATGGAATCGGGCATGGAAACTCAGGCTGATTGAGGAGCATAACCCCGAATGGGCGGATTTGTATGACGGCTTGACGATGTTAAGAAGATTGGATTCCCGCCTGCGCGGGAATGACGGCATTAAGGTATTTAATTGCCGGAGTAATCCGGAGTAATAAGGGACGTTTTGCGCCCCTGAAAAAGCTCATGGAATTTCTGACCGTACTCGCCCTGCGGGATAGCGAGTGTCCCGGCCGGCTCAGCCGGTGCCTTTCTCGATGGCTTTTCCGAGCACCTTGAGCATCCGGTCGAGGTTCTCCCCGCTTATTACAAGCGGGGGCATGATGATGAGTACGTCCCCGATGGGCCGTATGAATACACCCTCCTGCATGGCGGCGCGGGCCACGGCCCATCCCTTCTTCTCCCCGTACTCATAAGGCTCCCTGGCGGCCTTGTCCCTTACGAGCTCCACCCCGGCCATGAACCCGCTGTTTCTCGCCTCGCCCACGTGGGGGAGGGCTGATACCTCATTAAGCCACTTTTCGAGCATCGCTATCCTGGGCTGAAGGCTTTTGAGGGTCTCGTCCTTTTCGAATACATCGAGGCAGGCCAGGGCGCAGGCCGCGGCAAGGGGGTTTCCGGTGTAGGAATGTCCGTGGAAGAACGTCCTGGCCTCGCCGAACCCGCCGAGGAAGGCGTCGTATATCCCGTCCGTCGCCACGGTGGCGGCAAGCGGCAGGTAGCCTCCCGTGATGCCCTTTGAAAGGCAGATGATGTCGGGGACGACCCCCTCGTGCTCACAGGCGAACATCCTGCCCGTCCTGCCGAAGCCCGTGGCCACCTCGTCGGCAATCAGGAGCACGTTATAGCGTTTGCACAGGGACTTCACGCCCTTTAGGTAGCCCCTGGGAAACACAATCATCCCCCCCGCGGCCTGCACCAGGGGCTCAAGTATAACGGCGGCTATCTCCCCGGCGTGCGCCTTGAGGATTTTTTCCATCTCCTTGAGGCAGTAAAGCCCGCAGTCGGCGGAGAACTCCCCGCCTTCGCACCGGTAGCAGTAGGGGGACGGGGCCTTGTGGGTCTTAAACAGCAGGGGGCCGAATGCCCCGTGGAAAACGTCCACCCCGCCGACGCTGACCGCGCCGAGGGTGTCGCCGTGGTAGGCGTTTTTAAGTGATAGAAAACTCGTCCTCCCCTCCACCCCCCTGTGCTGCCAGTACTGGAAGGCCATCTTAAGCGCCGCCTCAACGGCCGTCGAGCCGTTGTCGGAGTAAAACACGTGGGCCGGGGCGCCGGGGCCCAGGGAGGCCGCGAGCAGCTTTACGAGCCTTTCGGCAAGCTCTATGGAAGGGACGTTTCCCATGCCGAGCAGGGTGGAGTGGGCGATTGAGCCGAGCTGTTTTCTTATCGCCTCGTCAAGCTCCTCGCGCCTGTGGCCGTGGATGTTCACCCATATGGAGGAGACCCCGTCGAGGTACCACCTGCCCCGCATGTCCTTTATGAAGCAGTCGCGCCCCTCGGTGATGATGACCGGCTCCTCCTCCACCCACTCCTTCATCTGTGTGAAGGGGTGCCAGACGTAGCGGTGGTCGGCCTCGACCAGTAGCCTTATGTCGTCCTCAATCGCCATCTGAATGCACCTTTGCATTCCCCGCGGTCCCTGCCGCGGGGAGGTTTATCCTCTCCGCCCCCGGACGCCGGAAAGCCCGAGGGCCAAAACGGCCCCGCATCCCCCTTGACACGGTTATGAAATTTTACCATACTAATAAAGATTAACTTTTTAAAAATTTTCCCCGATGCGTTTAAGCCACAGAAAAGACCGGCGAGCCCTTGAGACCCCGAAGCGGAAACAGGGCGGGGAGGTTGGATGAAAAAGGCATTAATAACAATATCCGCGGCTTTGGTCGTTTCCTTTTTTACCCATAACGCGCTGGCCCTCTGCGTAAGCGCCCCCGAGGCCAACCTCCGGAGCGGCCCCGGCACAAAGTACGAAAAACTCTGGGAAGTATTCAAGTACATGCCCCTCAAGCGCCTGAGCCGCAAGGGCCTGTGGTACAGGGTAAGCGACGTGGACGGCGACAAGTACTGGGTTTACGGCCCGCTGATAACGAGCAAGTTCAAGTGCGCGGTAATCAAGGACGAGAAGGCCAACGTCCGCTCCGGCCCGGGCACCAAATACGCCCAGGTGTCCATAAGCCCCGCCATGAAGTACTACTCCTTCAAGGTCATCAAGGTCAAGGGACTCTGGGTCAACGTAACGGACGAGTACGGCGCAAAGGGCTGGATATACAAACCGCTTCTCTGGATACAGTAAGAGGACCGGGCAGGGCGCGGCACGCATAAAAAGGAGCATCCGGCCCCTTTCCCCTCACGATTAAGAAACTCCCGAAGGACGAAATCGAAAGAAAGGTCAGCGACGCCGCGCGGCTCCTGGGCATGGAGGGGCTTTTAAGGAGAAAGCCCCGTGAGCTTTACGGCTCTCCCGCCAATATCTTTGCAGCCACATTCATGGGAAGCCCCCGGATAAACCTCATCGAGGGAAGGTTGATAAGAGAGGGCGACAGGGTGCACTTTTCCTCCGACGTGCTCTCGGTGGGGGTCTCAGATGGTGCGGAGCTTGAGGGCTATATCGGCAGGGGCGTCACGCTGGGCGTGCGGCACGAGGCCCTCTCGCCCGGCGCAGGGCCGCTTAAGGGCGTTGTCGAGCTTGTGGAGCACATAGGGAGCGAGACGGTCGTGTTTTTCAGGGCGGGCGGATACGAAAAGCTCGCCGCCAGGGCGGCGGCGGACTTTGAGTGCCGGGCGGGTGAGGAAATCGCCTTTGAAATCGACAACCGCAACTTGCGTTTTTTTCATAAAGGCGAGAGGACAAGCGCTTGAAAACACGCTGTGCATGGGCGGGAACCGACCCGCTCTATCTGGAATACCACGACACGGAATGGGGCGTGCCGGTGCACGAGGACCGCAGGCTCTTTGAGATGCTCGTACTCGAAGGCGCGCAGGCGGGCCTGAGCTGGCTTACCGTCCTCAGAAAGCGAGAACATTACCGGAAGGCGTTTGATGCCTTCGACCCCGAAAAAGTCGCCGGGTACGGGGAGGAAAAACTCGGAAGCCTTCTTTCGGACCCCGGCATCATCCGAAACCGGAAAAAGGTAGAAGCCGCTGTGCAAAACGCCCGCGCTTTCCTCAAGGTCCAGGAAAAATTCGGGAGCTTTGACGCCTACATATGGCGGTTCGCAGGCGGAAAACCCATGCAAAATGCGTGGAAGACCTTAACGGAACTCCCTGCCGTTACTGCTGAGTCCGAAGCCATGAGCAGAGACTTGCGGAAACGGGGCTTTGCCTTTGTGGGGCCGACCATATGCTACGCTTTCATGCAGGCCGTGGACATGGTAAACGACCATACGGTGGACTGCTTCCGCCACCGCGAGGTGGCCGGGCTCCTGTAGTGCCGAAAGCGGCTCCCGGCAGCCGGGAGATTAACCCGGATATTGCACGAGTCTGGTTTGCCGCAGACGCAAAGCGCGCGGGACGCGAAGGGGGACAGCGTCCCCCGGCACTGTCAATATCGCGAGTGGCCCGCAACGCCGCGAATGCGGAATTTCGCGGGCTCCGTGACCCCCAGGCTCGCCCGAAGGGTGAGTGCAGTCAGAAATTCCATGAGCTTTTTCCGAGGCACAAAAAGTACCTTAAACTAAAAATAGATTATTCTTCGGAATACTTTGGCATTGTCCTGATATAATATCCGCCCTCCCGATAGGCGGGACTTTCCAGTCCCGCCGGGGGCCGGTTCTCCGGCGGGACTGGAAAACCCCGCCTATGCCCGTGATTGTTTTCAAGCCTTTTGTTCTCTTTTTCCCTAATGCTCATGCAGTGTCCGGGTTGAGGGGGGCCTTCGCGGGAAGGCCCCCTTAATGATTTCTTTTAATTGATAAACCCGTTCGAGGTCTGAAGGCGGCTCATGAGTTCGTGCATGTCCTCCACCGTTACGCCGGACTGGTTGTGCGGGGAATTGATGAAGGCGTGCATGGCCTCGTAAAGCCCGAGGGTCCCGGCCTCCGGGGACATCATCGTGCCCCCGCCCATCATGCCGCCGCCTCCCATCATGCCGCCCATGTCAATGGCGCTTCCGTCCCACATGCGGCCGTCCATCCAGCCGTCCGAGGCGTCCTGCGCCATGAAGTCGGCCATGGCCGAGGAGTTGGCAATCCCCTGCATATAGGAATACATCGACACGGCGGCCAGTCCCATGCCGTAGTTCGTTTCATGCTGCGTGGCTGACGAGCCGGAATTCACGACCAGCGGGTCCATGGGCCGCGTGTGCAGGATGTCGTCCACAAGGAAGTATCTCCCCGCGGCGCTGTTGGCCGTGGTTATGTTGCGCGTGCTCAGGCCGCCCGCCATATTCCCGGCCATTGCCCCGGACATGGAGGTAAACGGCGTAACCTGCACCCCGTTAATAACCGCTCCTGTCTCCATGCGGGGGATGGCGGCCGTAAGGGGGGTATGGGAAAGCAGCGGCATCGCCACGCCGGTTGCTTCGTCCACGTATACGCCGCCTGTGACTTCCATGTAAACGGGGCCGGAATATCCGCCCACCCGCATGCTATAGCGCCCCTCCGCGTCAGTTTCTACGGAGCCGATGGGGCCGCCGATTGTTCCGCCGGCGTTTACCGCGTATGCCGTCACAGTGCCCCCGCCGACCGGGCCTTTGACCACACCGCCACTTATGGTCCCTCCGCCTGTTTGGAGCGCGCCGTCGCCTCCTCCTCCGCAGGCCGCAAGCAGGCCCAGGGCGAGTACCGCAAAAACCGTTATTACATGAGTCTTCCCTTTCATCCAAATTCTCCTTCTGGATATTTTTTTACGGCATGGAACGCCGCGTTGTTCTGTTTCTTATTTTAGAATGAGAATGTGAAAGAATCATGAAACGCCTCGGAAAAACAGGCGCGGGCACTGGATAAACTGCTGTGGCTTATGGAAAAAAACGCTCAAGGGAGATGCCCCGCCTGTGCGTTAACCCGGATATAGCTTTATGGAAAAAGAGAACAAGAACTTATGAAAACAATCACAGGCATAGGCGGGGTTTCCTAACCCCGCCGGAGAACCGGCCCCCGGCGGGACTGGAAAGTCCCGCCTATCGGGAGGGCGGATGTTACTACTCAGAGCATAAAATAGTTTACCCCCCCTTTAGCAAAGGGGGGCGGGGGGGGA
>CBDVCR010000065.1:0-16316 GCA_965372535.1 uncultured bacterium
CAAGTTTCTTGAATCAGCCGCCATCATCTCATTTTCCAGTTTTATTTTCCCCTCCTCCTGTTGTTGTTGATACATTCCTCATGCCCCAGACAACAAAAAAAGCCCACCTCCGAAAAGACGAGCCCAAGTGTTGAGTTCCGACCACTTCGGCAACCCCTCTACCCTGCTTTAGCAGGACAGGTGGCTTTGCGCCGCCCGGTTGCCCGGACTTTGCTCTTTTCGGTGGCTCTTTTCTCCATACAAGTTGCGTGCCAGTTCAGTGGTGAAGTAAATATACAAAAACCTATCTAAAATTGTGTTTGCAACGGTCCGGGAGCAAAATGCTCATTTTTTTAGTGGGAATTCCCGGCAAGGCGCCGCACGAAATCAGGCAAATTTAGTGCGATATCACGCAGCCAAAACAGGAGTGGTGCGTCTTTTCACACAAAAATCAGGAAATTTCATGTGCCCCTCCGTCCCGGCTGCCTTTATGCCGGACAGCTCAGGAATACGGAAGCACCCCGTTATTTCAAACCGGCCCACTACCAGGCAATTCGCCAACTTGACCTTTCTGCTTCCGAAAAAATAAAATAAAATTAATAGTTATGTCTCCCGAAAAAAACATTTACGAGCTTCAGGCGGAAATCTGCAAGACTCTCGCAAGCCCCAAGAGGCTGGAGATAATCCATGCCCTCAAGGACGGCGAGAAGACCGTCACCGACCTGGTGGAGGCCCTCGGCGTGCCCAAGGCCAACGTCTCGCAGCACCTCGGGGTTATGCGGCACAAGGGTGTGCTCAAAACAAGGCGGGAAGGGGTCAATATCTATTACTTTATCGCAAACCCCAAGGTTGTGCAGGCCTGCACCCTCATGAGAGAGGTCCTCACCGAGCACTTAAATGACAACAGCAGGCTGATAAGCGAATCGGGGGACTGACCCCCCCCGGCGCCGGACGGGAAAAAGGGCGAGGTTTACGCCCTCTCGATGCGGCCCTTTCCGGCCCCCCCTCAGCCCGCTTTCCGTCCCCGTTGTCCCACGTTTATAATAAAAACAGGGAGAAAACGCGGTGTTCGTAATCATAAAAAGCCCCCCCGGCTCGGAGGGGGCGGCAAAAGGCATACGCCTTGCCAGGGAGGAGGCGGCCGACCTGCTGCTCATTGGCGATGGAGTGCGGCTGGCCCGGAAGGACATGCTGGAGGGCTTCTGCGGCATGGCCTTTGCCCATTCCGCAGACTTGCGCCTGAGGGGCGTCGGGGAGGCCGAACTGGAAAAGGGCGTAAGGGCCGTATCCTGCGAGGAGTTCGTGGAGCTTTTGGCGGGCGCGGAAAAGATAGCCGGCCCTTTCTGATTCGCGGCCCGGCTCGCGCCCCCCGGCACGATATGATAATATATGCCCCTAAGGACTCCTTAATGACCAATAAGGAAGGGCATATGGCACGCTTTGCGGCATATCTTCTCATCGTCTCGGCGCTCCTTCTGATGGGGGGCTGCGACCGCGCCGGGCCGCGGGTAAGGATTGGCGAGCCCCTGCCGGAGGTCGCGCTGACCTCCCTGGACGGCAAAAAAGTGTCCCTCCCCGCCGCCTACCGGGGAAGCGTCGTGGTGGTGCTTTTCTGGGAAAAGGACTGCCCCTACTGCGCGGTCGAGATGCCGCTTTCGGAGAGAATATACCGCAAGTACCGCGAGAGCGGCTTCGTCTTCGTCGCCCTTAACGTCGGAAACAAAAAAGACGATGTCGAAGACGCGGTCTCGGGGATGGACATTACCTACCCCGTGCTCCTGGACCCCGGGGCGGCCGCCAGGAAGAGGTTCGGCATCAGGGGCCTGCCCACCATGTTCTTTCTGGACAGGGAGGGCCTGGTTACGGAGAAAATCCTCGGCGGCCTCACGACCGAAATGCTTGACGCAATGGTTGCGGAGAAGCTGTGAGGCAAGGGCTCCTTAAGTTTCTCGTCCTTGCCGCCGTCTCCCTCCATGCCGCAACGCCCGGCGTTTCCGTCGCGGTTGCCGTCGGTGACTGCGAGTGCGCCGGCCCGGAGGGCGCAAGGTGCGGCGTCCACGGTTTCCTCTGCCGGTGCTGCCTCCTGCCCGCCGAGGCCTGCGAGGAGGTCTCTTTTTCCACCTGCAAGGGCACGGCGAGTTTTGAGGCCCACACGCAGCCTCCCGCGGTATACGAGCCCTTGGCCGGTACCGAGCCGATATTTTATCTGACGCCCTCTGTCCTCTCTCCCCGGGCAGGGCCGGAGGAGGGTTTCCACTTTCTCAGGGACAAGCCCCCGTCCGCCTCTTAGTCGCCCTCTTATTGCCGCTTGCGCCCGCTTCGGGCGCCAAATGATACATTCGGGAGCATGAAATACTTAACACCGGAGCGTGCAAATCAGCTTATAATTCGTGCCCTTGCCTGCTTGGTGTGTAAAGAATAAAACTCACTGGTGAGTAATTATTATCGGAGGCCTTACATGAAAAAAAACATTGCATACGGACTTATGCTGGCGGCATTTGCCTGGAGGAAATCATGAGGAGTATTGTTATCGCTTTGATTCTGACGCTTCTGTTCGCCTCGGCCGCCTTTGCCGGAGAGACCGGCCCCGGCCCGAAGGACAAATGCCCGGTCTGCGGGATGTTCGTCTCGGGCTATGCGGACTGGCTCGCCGGGGTGGAGTTTACGGACGGCGCGAGGGCGTGGTTTGACGGCCCGAAGGACATGATGAAGTATTACCTCGACATCGAAAAATACGCCCCGTCCAGAAAACGAGAGGACATGGCGTCCATGTTCGTGACCGAGTACTACGGCCTTAAGGCCATAGACGCGAAAAAGGCCTACTACGTCATCGGAAGCGACGTCATGGGGCCGATGGGCAAGGAGCTTGTGCCCTTTAGCGCCGAGGCCGCGGCGGAGGAGTTCATGCGCGACCACAAGGGCCGGGCCGTGCTCGGCTTCGGGGACATCTCCACCGAGACCATCAAGGAGCTTAGGTAGTGCGCGAGCCGTTGTCGAAGGCGCGAGCGTTCATGGGGTTCATGCTGATTAATTTCGCAGTGCTTGCGCTCCTTACGGCACATGCCGGGCTTTTGCGGAGCGGGCATGAGGAGGCCCGTGAGGAAAGCGCCCGCCTGGTGAGGCGGCTTGGGATTACTGACCTCTGCGTCTTTACGGAGGCCCGCTACACGCGGCATCCGGCCGTGGCGGACCTTGCCACGGCGTTTCAGGACCACCCGCTTTCGCTTGAGCACTTCCCCTCGGGCTCCATAATCCCGCCGCCCCCGCACCTGAGAGGCCATGGGCTGGATTAGCAGGCAGGCGAACATACTGGAGTTCACCCTTTCCTCGCTGCTGAGGCGCAAGGGGAAGAACGCCTCGCTCCTGCTCGTCTACACGGCGGTGGTGGCGGTGCTGGCCTCGGTGATGTTCTTTACGACTTCAATCAAGGAGGAGGCCGCCGCACTCCTTGACGGCGCACCGGATGTCGTCGTACAGAGGATGTCGGCTGGAAGGCACGACCTCATGCCCCTGGGCTACCTCGACACCGTAAGGGGCATACGCGGCGTGCGCTCGGCCAGGGGCCGCCTCTGGGGGTATTACTACGACCCGTCCCTCGGGGCCAACTATACCGTCATGGCCGGGGAGGGCCTCCCCCACGGGCCGGGCTCGGTCGTGATAGGCGAGGGCATATCAAGGAGCAGGCAGGCATTCGAGGGAGACCTCATCCCCATGAGGACGTTCGACGGCGGCTCGCTTCCCCTGAGGGTCGGGGAAGTCCTGTCCCCCGCCTCCGGGCTCGTCTCCGCGGATTTGATGATTATCTCCGGGGAGGACTTCAGAACGCTTTTCGGCACGCCGGAGGGCATGGCCACCGACCTGGCCCTTGAGGTCGCAAACCCGAGGGAGATGGTGACCGTGGCCGGGAAAATCGCCCGCGCGCTCCCCGACACCCGGCCCATCGTAAGGGACGAAATCCTCCGGACCTACGACGCCATATTCAACTGGCGGGGCGGCATCATGGTGGCTGTGCTTTCGGCCTCGGTGTTGGCATTTATCATATTCGCCTGGGACCGCGCTTCCGGCCTGAGTGCCGAGGAAAAAAGGGAGATTGGCATTCTGAAGGCCGTCGGGTGGGAGACCTCCGACGTTCTGCGGATGAAGTTCTGGGAGGGCGCGGTCGTCTCGCTTTCTTCCTTCCTTATGGGGGTCATACTCGCCTACGCCCACGTGTACATGGCATCCTCTGCGCTCTTCGGGCCGGTGCTCATGGGCTGGTCCACCCTCTATCCGCGGTTCAGCCTCGTCCCGGCGGTGGACTTCTACCAGCTGGCCACGCTGTTTTTCCTGACCGTGGCGCCCTACACCGCGGCGACCATAGTGCCCTCGTGGAGGGCCGCCACCATGGAGCCGGATACGGTGATGAGGGCTTAAAGAGAAAGAATAATAGACCACAGAGCCACGGAGGCACGGAGAAAGACGGAAAAAATAAATGCGAAAAACTAAATTCCAAACACTGCCCCGCCTCGCGGCAAGCGGGGGCAGTGCAAAAATACTTTTTCTCAGTGTCTCCGTGCCTCAGTGGTTATATTTCAAAAGTGCTTTCAGAGTGACGCATGATAGAGCTTAAGGGCATAACAAAGGTATTCAACGCCGGAAGGCCGAACGAGTTCACGGCCCTCCGGGGCGTGACCCTCACCATCGGGCGGGGTGAGGTCACCGTGCTCAAGGGGCCGAGCGGCTCCGGCAAGACCACGCTCATGAGCATCATGGGCGCGATGGCAAGGCCCACCTCCGGCAGGATATGGCTCGATGCGGTTGAGCTTACGAGCCTGCCGGAGCGGTTCCTTACGGGTGTCAGGCGGCGGACATTCGGCTTTGTCTTCCAGCAGTTCAACCTGATAAAGGGCATCACCGCGCTTGAAAACGCCATGCTCCCGGCCTACCCCCTTGGGGCCGGGCATTCAGACATGCGGCAAAAGGCCCTCGAACTCTTCGGACGCTTCGGCCTCTCACCCGCAAAGGCCCAGGCTAAGGTGGAGTGGCTCTCCGGCGGCGAGGCCCAGCGCGTCGCTATCGTCCGCGCCCTGATAAACGACCCGGAAATCATCATGGCCGACGAGCCCACCTCGCACCTGGACACCGGACTGTCGGCGGGGTTTCTGGAGATTTTCAGCACCCTCAAGCGCGACGGCAAGACCATAATCGTATCGAGCCACGACCCGCTGGTCTATGAGTCCGGCGTAGTGGACAGGGTTGTAAACATTCGCGACGGAAGGTGCGAATGACCCTCCATCCGGCGGTCATCGCGCTGCTGTGCTCCTCGGCGCTCATAACGCTCATGGTGCTTTACGCCTCGTACTTCGCCCTCCGGGTGCTCAGGCGATGGGACCTCCGGAGCGGGAGCGAGCTGCAAATCGGGCTTGAGCGGAGGACTTATCTCGTCTCCACGGTGCTCGGCTACGCCTTCGCCTTCGAGCTTGTCTCCCTCTTCCTTTTCGTCTTCACGGCCGAGGACCTGCACGCCATGTTCGTGGGGGCCATGTGCGCCGCGGGCACGCTTAACGCGACCCCCCTGGGCTACCCGGCGCTGATTGCCAAAATAGCCGTATTTCTGCTTGCGGGCGTCTGGCTGATACTCAACCACGCGGACAACCATGCCCCGGACTACCCGCTCATCAGGATAAAATACGCCCTCCTGATATTCATCGCGCCCGTGTCGCTTCTTGAGACCGCGCTTCAGGCCGGCCATCTCCTCGGGCTTCGGGCCGATGTCATCACCTCATGCTGCGGCACGCTCTTCAGCACGGGCGCGGGGGGCGCGGACTCAGTGGCCGCCTGGGCCGGGGACATAAGGGTCGAGAGGTTTTTCTATCCCGCGATTTTGCTCGTCTTTATATCGGGCGTGTACTATTACCTTCGCCAGAGGGGCGGGTACGTGTTTTCCATACTGTCGCTTGCCGCCCTGCCGGTCTCCGTCCTGGCCCTTATCTACCATGTGTCGCCGTATATCTACGAGCTTCCCTCCCACTGCTGCCCGTTCTGCATCCTAAAGGGGGAATATAACCATATCGGCTACCCGCTTTACCTGTCGCTCCTCGGCGGGTCGGTGGCCGGTGCGGGCGTGGGGGCGCTCCTGCCCTTTGGAGGGGTGGAAAGCCTGAGGGAGGCAGTGCCTGCCCTCGGCAGGAGGCTGGCCCTTGTTTCGCTTCTCATGTACCTTGTCTTTGCCGCCCTCGTCGCCTGGGGCATGCTTGCCTCGAACCTGATTACCGATTAGCCCGGCGGCGTGACCGCATGGAGGGTCAAGGTAGGGCCGGGGGATTGTGCTTTTTTGAACCCTTGAATCCCGCCGCCCTGATAATTCTGAAATGGCATCTCCTCGGTCGTCATTCCCGCCCCCTCCCTGGATTCCCGCGCAGGCGGGAATCCAGGTTTTAAAGCCTTAATTCTGCCGCCCCGCCGCGCTCTTTTTTTATATGTTCAAAGCCTTTCCTTTAAGACCTTTATAACGCCCTGATTTTTCGGGATATTCCGGCCCGTTTTGCTGTTCAAATGGCGTTCAATGCCGCCCTGCCTGTCCGGCTGTCTCCCCCCTTTTCTAAAGGGGGGCATGGGGGGATTATATCCCTGAATCCTGTCGCATTGATAATTCTGAAACGGCCTCTCCGCGGTCGTCATTCCCGCCCCCTCCCTGTCATTCCCGCGCAGGCGGGAATCCAGGTCTTAAAGTCTTCTGGACCCCCGCTTTCGCGGGGGTGACGGTTCAGGGCCGAACCAACCGCATAAGCAAATTCCTCGAATCCTGTCTTTTTCCCGCCCATGTCAAAGAACTCTCCGCGGTACATTGTACTTTCAGCGCGCGGAACCCGTCCATGTGAACCGGTTCACCTTGTGGTGTTCACAAGCTAAAGTTAAAGCGCTACCCAACAATCCATTTGGGCATAAAAAGATGTTGGGTTGCGGTCAATCGACCTCAACCCATTCTACTTTTGCTGAATTCCGCGCAGTTCGAGAAAAGTAGATATTGAATGAGCCGCTTTCTTAGGGCGAAGGATAGGGGTAACCTTCTATATCTCTTTGTTTTCAGTTAATCTCTTAAAGCTTTCCTTGCCGATTTTCCTTTTGAGGATCTCTTCGAGTAAATAGATGATTAATTGCACAAGAATACAGAGCCTCTCATAATGAGTCGCAGCCTCATTAATATCTGTGTCTAATAGATATATGTCTGGCTCCTCGTAATTAGAACGAATTCTCATTCTATAAAGAAAGTCAATGACCGATGTGCTATGTAAATTCCTACAAATAGATTGTTTTTCTTCTATATTTAGCTTTCGCCTTTTACGTCCGGGCCTAATATTTTGCTTTCTAACTTTGCTAAATTTATCTTGTAATAATTTGTAACGTGTTGAACTTAAACATTTGCCTATTACTGCATTAATATCACTATATCTCGGATTAGAAAGGTTGCTTTGTTGAGAAACCTTATCAGGTGTCGTGTCGAGATTATGAAAAATAAAAGCATCTTTAGTAGGCCCATTGTTACATAAAGAATTAAAGGGTGCTGGTAGGTACTGTCTGCATAAATCAGAAAAACTGGCCATAAAAGCCTTATGCGAAGTAGAGGGTACATATCCAAGTGACGTAATACAAGAAATACCAATGCCATGAATAGCGTAATATGCCTGAACAGGAAGCCATAGGTTTGCTGTCTGAGCAAGCTCTTTATGTGTGTCGATAGGAAACTTCGTCATGGCTTTTAAGGTTAAGTTGCCCCGCCAATAATTATTTATAATATCATCATTTAATGACTGTCCACCCTGCATTTTCTGGATAGATTTTAATCCTTGAAAGTTCTGACTGAGATTGCGCCAGAGATCATCATCTTTACCATATAACTGCTCACAACACTCAACCCATGCAGCGACATAATTATAGTATGTCTGTAAGGCATAGGGTGCGTCACTTAAATCAATTAAATTCTTAGCTGCCATAAAGACATCAGATAGTAATAATGCGCACTAAAAATAAATAACTTATTTTTATGAGAAAAAAGATTCATCACTCACTGAAGACCAGGAGGATTTTCTTGCAGGTCGTGCTGGCCTAACTTCTCTTGCGGAGCGAGCAGGCCGCGCATGGCGGGCGCCCCGAGCAGGTCGTGCACGTCTCGCAGGTTTAGCTGGGCCACCAGTTGCGCCTTCTGTATAAAAAACGCAATACCCATTTATATCATAAACCCAACCATTTTGTATCCAGCCGAGATATTTCCCATTGTAAGAGTATAAATACTCCCCACCGTACAACCATGCTACAGGAGCACCATTGTAAAGATATACATGCAGGTCGTCATATAGATAGGCGACTGCTCTACCTTCATAATTATAAAATGTAATTATTTTCATATTCACACTCTGATAAATATTATACTTCAAAAATTCGTTATTATCACCTCCGGGCGGTGGCGGGGGTTCGGTCAATCGACCTCAACCCAACATTTACTAAGCGATTTCAACATGCAGCCGCTTGCCCAGGGCCGAGGCGACTCGTTCAAGGGTGGACAGCTTGATGTCCTCGGCGTGGTTCTCAATCCTTGAAATCGCGGTCTTCTTGGTCTTAAGCCGCCGGGCAAGTTCTTCCTGCGTTATGCCGGCCTCTTCCCGTGCCTGCCGAAGCATGGCGCCGACCTTGAACTGCTCATACCCTTCGTCATACCCCTGGGCGAATTCCCGGTCTCTCTTTTTTCTTTCCCTTATATATTTTTTCAGGTCGCTCATGATGTAGATACAAGGTTGGGTTAAGCGAAGCGCAACCCAACAATCCATTCGTTCATAAAAAGATGTCGGGTTGAGGTCAGTCCTATCCAGTTCACTTGGCATCTATTTTAAGTAGAACTGCTTTTGCCATTATATATTCAAGTTTACGAATATTCTTTCTTTCAAATTCTCTTGGCGTGAAGAGAACGCAAAAAAGAATAAAATCGTCAAACTCTACATACCCAGTATATTCTATAGATGGGTAAGTGCTTACTATAATCTCTCTTAAATGAGTTCTTTCCTTTTCTCTATTTATAGTTCGATGGTGTTTTATTGCTGCATCAGGAAAATGCGATAAAGTATTCTTTTCTTGAAGTTCTAATAGATCTTCCATATTTTGACATTTATCATCCTTATGCCAAAAATTGATATACATCCACTCGTTCGCATTAATTGCTTCATCAAGAGTAAGCCCCTGCTGATAAAGAGTTGCCACATAAGCTTCAGTGGTTCTCCCATCAATTATCCACCCAAATGGGGCGGGGATAGCGACTCCAATATCTTTTGAGTACGGCAGAGCACCAAATGCTTGGAAATGCTTCAAGTCTTCAAAATTTAGTATATCTAGCTCAATATCAAACGGGTCATTGTTTGCTCTATCTATCGCAGCCTTAGAATAGCCTTTCTGTGTGATTAATAATCCTTTGTGAACATCAATATCGCCTAACATGCCAATAAATGATTCAATGTCTTTAACATCAATCACCGAAGAAAAATATTTACCGTCAATAGCAATACTAAACTTACATCCTGCGACATAATCGTCAATTAGAATATCAACCTGACGCTTTACACCTGAATACCTACCAAAAATTTCAACATTATGTTTCACATCAGCGTTAGGGTATTCTGACTTAAAAAATTCATATATCTCTATTTCATAGTCTTTCCAGTCCATAGCATTCCTTCTGGAAACACCTTAAATGGGGACAGTCCCTGTTTTCCAGCTAATATATTCTATAAGAAGCCCGTCCTATACGCTCAAAATATTCATATCGAACTGCGTGATGCTGCGGAGCATTTACACAACATCTGGAGACAATATGCGTCCTAATTGTTGAATCAGCATATATTGTATGTTGTTCCCGTAAATATTCAATTACTTCTTGTGGTGTGAATTCATTAAAACCCTTGGATTCGACAATAGATTTAACAGCCTCTAATACTTTGTGGTGACAAGCCATGCGAATCTCTTATGAATTGCAGTATATAACACGCATAATTATTAACACTCTGTTTCTTTCAGGTAATTCCATGTAGTACTCTACACCTTCCCCCCAATCATTTCAAGTGCATTATTCACCCCCCATACCCCCATTACAACAAGGCATCGCCCGAAAGGCTTTCCGTCTGTTTTCTCATTAATTAGATATGCGCGGCGGGGCGTGGGGCAGTTGGGTAGCCATGACGTCACTCTCCAATCCATCTTTTAGTGTACCTGCAATAGTTGTATTCGTCTATTGCCTTAAGTGGATTTCGCCCGATAGACGCCTCTCCTCCAAGCTTTTCAGATTGTTTTTTAGTGATCCTCATAAAACAGCAGTACCTGTCGCCGTTGCTACCTTTTGGCCCCAAAGAAAGCTCATAGGCATTTGCTATGGCGCGGTCCCACAACGGAAAATAGCGTGGTGCCAAAAGGTGCAAGCACTTTGCTGCACCCACGGGACCGAGGACTTTCTCAAAATCCTCGAAAATCTCTTTAATGTTCGCCTCGTCAACATCAGCTAAGCTTTCTATGGTGCGCTGTCTGTACCCCATAACAACTTGCTGGTATCTGGTGATAAGTTCTTGGATATCCAGAAAGTGCTGACCATCGAAAGCATTATATCTGTAAAAAGAACTATTCCATGTCTGAAGGAGTACAGCCACCGCCTCGACTAAACTTAGTGATGTTGCTCGACGTAGGACAATATCTACCAGTTCTGTTGCCGTTCGATAGAATAAATCACGCGGTTCATTCGCCTCGAAGGACTCCCGCGCAGCCTTAATATCTTTTATTGTTGGCATATTCATGTTCATTCTTACAATCTCAATTTACAATCTGTACCACTCATTATAAGTAGGGCAAGCTGCGCCCATCTTCTTTAAATAATTCACTAACGTTAATCCGCCCCCCAACAATTTCATGTAGTACTCTACACCTTTAAAATAATCATTTCAAGTGCATTGTTCACCCCCCATACCCCCATTACAACAAGGCATCGCCCGAAAGGCTTTCCGTCTGTTTTCTCATTAATTAGATATGCGCGGCGGGGACGTCTTCCCGGTTTTCAGCCGCGACGGCCTTTTACATTAGGGGATGGTTTATGATAGTTTTATTCTTTGGAATTCGAGGGGATGAGTTTCATATAATTCGTCTGGAGGTCGCGCATGAAAAAAATAGTGCTTGCTTATTCGGGGGGGCTCGACACCTCCGTGGCGATAAAGTGGCTCAAGGATAAGTACTCAGCCCAGGTGGTGGCCTTCTGCGCCGACCTGGGGCAGAAAGAAAACCTCCAGGCCGTAAAGAAAAAGGCCCTCGCCACCGGCGCGATGAAGGTCTACGTGGAAGACCTCAGGGAGGAGTTCGTGCGGGACTACGTCTTCCCGATGCTGAGGGCCAACGCGGTATACGAGGGCGGCTACCTCCTGGGCACCTCGATAGCAAGGCCCCTGATAGCGAAAAAGCAGATAGAGATAGCCCGCAAGGAGAGGGCCTTTGCCGTGGCCCACGGCGCCACGGGCAAGGGCAACGACCAGGTGAGGTTCGAGCTGGGCTACTACGCCCTCAAGCCCGACATAAAGGTAA
Source organism: uncultured bacterium (assembly GCA_965372535.1). GTDB lineage: Bacteria > Nitrospirota > Thermodesulfovibrionia > Thermodesulfovibrionales > JdFR-86 > CBDVCR01. The sequence goes on from CBDVCR010000065.1 coordinate 11,563, forward strand.
TCGCCCCGTGGAGGGAGTGGGACCTCGACTCGCGGGAGTCGCTCATGGACTACGCGAAAAAAAACGGCATCCCAGTGCCCACGACCAGGAAAAAGCCCTACTCAACCGACATGAACCTCCTCCACATAAGCTACGAGGGGGGGGTGCTGGAAGACCCCTGGGCCGAGCCGCCCGGGGACATGTACACCATGATGGCGCCGCCGGAGAAGGCCCCGGCAAAGCCCACGTATCTGGAGATAGGCTACGAAAACGGCGACCCGGTCTCGATAAACGGCAAGCGCTCCATGGCCTCGAAGCTCCTTGAGAAGCTAAACGCCATAGCGGGCGTAAACGGCGTGGGAAGGCTCGACATCGTGGAGAACCGCTACGTGGGCATGAAGTCCCGCGGGGTCTATGAGACCCCCGGCGGCACGGTGCTCCACGCCGCGCACCGGGCCGTGGAGTCCATCACCATGGACAGGGAGGTCCTCAGGCTCCGGGACTCGCTCGTGCCCAAGTACGCCGAGCTTGTGTATAACGGCTACTGGTTCTCCCCCGAGCGGGAGGCCCTTCAGTCGCTGGTGGACGCCGTGCAGCGGGGCGTGACGGGCACGGCGAGGCTCAAGCTCTACAGGGGCTCGGTAAGCGTCGTTGGCAGGAAGTCTCCCTTCTCCCTCTACCACCCCGGGTATGCCACTTTCGGGGCCGACAGGGTCTACGACCAGGCCGACGCCGAAGGGTTTATAAAAATCAACTCCCTGAGGCTCAGGATAAACAAGCTGCTTGAAAAATAAGAAATCGAGGAGCCGGGGGGCAGGGGAGAATAAACTTTTTTTCATCCGAACCCCTGCCCGCTCGATTCCCTGAAACCTTATAAACGTCATGGCCGATGACATACACCTGATAGCGCTCTGCTCAATCCCGGCGCTTGGCCCTGTGACCATAAACAGGCTCCTGCGGGAGTTCGCAAACCCCGAGGCGGTCTTCCGTGCGAGCACGGCCGCGCTGCTCCGGGTGGAGGGGATTAGCGAGAAGCGGGCCGAGGCGGTCAGGACTTACAGGGGATGGGACGCCCTCGAAAAAGACCTTGCGCGGGTGGAAAAAGACGGGGCCAGGGTCGTGGCCCAGGGCTCCACGGGCTACCCGGAGTGGCTCCGGCAACTCGGCGACGACGCCCCGCCGGTACTTTATGTTAAAGGAGAGCTTCACGAGGAGGACCGGTTTGCCCTGGCGGTGGTGGGCTCGCGTGCGGCCAGCCCCTACGGGAGGGCCATCACGGAGAAAATCTCCTCCGAACTCGGCCGGATGGGCTTTACCGTGGTAAGCGGCCTGGCCCGGGGCATAGACACGGCGGCGCACAAGGGGTGTCTCGATGCGGGCGGCAGGACCATAGGGGTGCTCGGCTGCGGCATAGACGTTACATACCCGGCCGAAAACAGGTGGCTCTACGGGCGGGCGGCGGCCTCCGGCGCGGTCCTGAGCGAGTTTCCGCCCGGCACGAGGCCGCTTCCGGCGAACTTCCCCCGGAGAAACAGAATATTGAGCGGGCTGACCCTCGGCGTGCTGGTCGTTGAGGCCGCTGAAAAAAGCGGCTCGCTCATCACCGCGCGCTACGCCCTCGAACAGGGCAAGGAGGTCTTCTCCGTCCCCGGAAACATAAGCTCCTCGGTCTCCATGGGCACGAACGACCTCATCAAGCAGGGCGCGAGGATGGTCACCGGGGCCGGCGACATCGTCGAGGAACTTGCGCCCCAGCTCAGGGGGTTTATAAAATCCGGCAAAAGGGAGCAGGCCGGCCTTACTGTCGAGGAACGGGCACTCTGTGATATAATGAGCGCCGAGCCCCGGCACATAGACGAGCTGTCCAGGGAAAGCGGGATGCCCTCGTCAAAGGCCCTGGCGGTGCTCCTTGCCCTGGAGCTCAAGGGCATGGTAAAACAGACGGAAGGCAAGAGGTTTTATCTGGCATAGACATGGCTTCTGGTTTTGATGATTCGCTCTTAAGCTTTATCCGCCGGGACGCGGAGGACCTGGACGGCCTGCGCGCGGTGCTGGCCTCCATGCTTCTGGACCATACGGACATTGACATAGACAGCATCTACTCCCTGCTCTTTGAGAGCGGGAGCAAAATCACCTGGCATTAATGAGGTATATGAAATTATGGGTTCATCGCTTGTAATAGTGGAGTCGCCGGCCAAGGCCAAGACTATAAACAAGATCCTCGGCAAGGGGTTTACCGTCAAGGCATCGGTGGGCCACGTCAGGGACCTGCCGGCCAAGAAGCTCGGCGTTGACGTTGAAAACGGCTTTATCCCCGAATACGGCATCATCCCCGGAAAAGAGAAGATCATAAAGGAGCTTAAGAAGGCCGCACGGTCCGCCGACCGAGTCTACCTCGCCCCCGACCCCGACAGGGAGGGCGAGGCCATCGCCTTCCACGTGGCCGCCGAGATTGCCGGCAAGAGCCAGGAAAATGTCTTCCGGGTCGCCTTTAACGAGATAACCGCCAAGGCGGTCAAGGAGGCCATGGAGCACCCGGGCAAGATAGATATGGACAAGGTGGAAGCCCAGCAGGCCAGGCGGGTGCTGGACAGGCTTGTGGGCTACAACCTGAGCCCGCTGCTCTGGAAAAAAGTCCGGCGCGGGCTGAGCGCCGGGCGCGTGCAGTCCGTGGCCGTAAGGCTCGTGGTCGAGCGCGAGCGCGAGATAGAGGCGTTTAACCAGGAGGAGTACTGGTCCATCGCCGCCAGGCTTGAGGGCCCCGCGAAACCCGAATTCGAGGCAAGGCTTTATAAATACGGAGACGACCTGCTCATAAGGCGGGACGCCAGGGAGGGCAAGAGATTCCTCGTCACCAGCCGGGCCGATGCCGAAAAAGCGGCGGAGGACCTGCGCACGGGCCGGTTCACCCTCTCCGGGGTCGAGAAGAAGCTCAGGAAACGCTCCCCCGCCCCCCCGTTCATCACGAGCACGCTCCAGCAGGAGGCCGCAAGGAAACTCGGGTTCACCGCCAAGCGCACGATGGTCATAGCCCAGCAGCTTTACGAGGGGGTGGAACTCGGCCCGGAAGGCTCCGTGGGGCTCATCACCTACATGAGGACGGACTCCGTGCGGGTGGCCGCGGAGGCGCAGTCGTGGGCCGCGAAACTTATCGGGAAGAGTTTCGGAAAGGAATACGCGCCCGCGAAACCACCGACATACAAGAGCAAGGCCAGCGCGCAGGAGGCCCACGAGGCCGTGCGCCCGACCCTTGCGGAGAAGTCCCCGGAGGCGGTCAAGGGGTTTCTCTCCCGCGACCAGCTCAGGCTCTACGGCCTTATCTGGAACCGCTTCGTCGCAAGCCAGATGAAGCCCGCCGAGCTTGAGCAGACCGCGTTTGAAATCCACTGCTCAAGCCTCACTCCCGCTGTCCTGAGGGCCTCCGGAAACGTCATGAAATTCCAGGGTTTCATGGCCCTTTACACCGAAACCATGGAGGACATGGAGGAGGAAAACGGCGGCATCCTCCCGCCGCTTAAGGAAGGCGACGGCCTTGAGCTGAGGGAGCTAACGCCGAGGCAGCACTTTACCCAGCCCCCTCCCCGGTACACGGAGGCATCGCTCGTAAAGACGCTCGAGGAAAAGGGCATCGGCAGGCCCAGCACCTACGCGGCCATCATGTCCACCGTCGTGGACAGGAAATACGTGCAAAAGGAGCAGGGCCGCTTCTCGCCCACGGAACTCGGGCAGGTGGTCAACGACTACCTGGTGGAGAAGTTCCCCGAGCTCCTGGACGCGGGGTTTACCGCTAAGATGGAAGACACCCTCGACAGCATCGAGGCGGGTAAGGCCAAAAGCGTAACCGTGCTCGGGGAATTCTACGCCCCCTTCAAGAAGGTGCTGACCGAGGCGGAGCAGGCCCAGGGCAAGGTCAAGCCCGAGGACATCGCCACCGATGAGGTCTGCGAAAAATGCGGCAAGCCCATGGTCATACGATGGGGAAAGCACGGGAGGTTCATGGCCTGCTCGGGCTACCCCGAATGCAAAAACACCAGGCCCGTCGAAGGGGAAAAACCCGCCGTCCCGGACCAGCCCACCGGCGAGTCCTGCCCCAAATGCGGCGAGCCCATGCTCATAAAGGCGGGGCGCTTCGGAAAGTTCATGGCCTGCTCGGGCTACCCCGAATGCAAGATGACCAAGCCCATACCCACGGGGGTGAAATGCCCCGAGGACGGCGGAGACATCATCGAGCGGCGCACCCGCAAGGGCAAACCCTTCTGGAGCTGCGCCAACTACCCCAAGTGCAAGTTCGCCATGTGGCAGCGTCCCGTGCCGGGCAAGTGCCCCGGGTGCGGCGCGGACTTCATCGTCATCACCAAGGACCGCTCCGGCAAGCTCTACAAGTCCTGCCACAAGAAGGAATGCGGCTACAAAGAGGAGATGAAGGAAAGCCCGGAGGCCGCGGCGTAGGAAGACTAAACGTCAAGAATAGAAAAATATGAGTCATAAAGGCGCCGTTTACCAGGAAGCCATATCATGGTTTTGCTTTCGAATCTCTCGCGCTAAGAAATAATCGTTTCTTAAGCCGCGATGCCTGAGAAATTATAATGCCTTTAACTTTCTTAGTAAAGCTCTTTTCCTTTTTTCGGCTTTTCATTCTGTCCCTAAGCCGGAAATTCAATGAGCTTTTTAAGGGGACAAAACGCTTCTTGAAATAGAAAATGCTTACCCGGTTAGCTCAGTAATGATAAATGTCATGCTGAACCCTGAAGATTCTGAACTTGGTTCAGAATCTT
>CBDVCR010000066.1:0-16174 GCA_965372535.1 uncultured bacterium
AACCGCATGTCCGGTTCGGAGGGAGGGGAGGCGAATGCCTTCCCTGCCCCTATCATTTTTAAAAACAAAGAAACACCATACAGCTTCACAAACCTGAAAAAATTGGTTCAGGGCAACCTCTAAAAAGTAGGTTTTGTATACGAAAGGGAGCGAAATCGCGGCAGACAAGGAAGCGGGGGAAAAACGCCCGGAGGCGCGGCAGAGCTGCGTTGAGGACGTTTTTTTCCCAGTGACGACGTATGCCGCGATTGCAGCCCCTTGCAGTAAAAAGATATTTTTAGAGGTTGACTCAGGACTTTCTAAAGGACGTGAGAGAACTCAAGGAGGCGCTGAAATGAAAGTCAAAAAAATAAGGATAGGCATTAAGGACATCGAGGCTTCCCTTGACGGCTTCGTCAGGACCGCCGAGGTACTCGGGCGGGGAGGAAAAGCAAAAAAAGAGGAAGGGGTTTATTTCACAAGCCTTGGGGCATTCAGAAAAGCTCTGACCATCAAAAGATTCGAACTCCTTCATATCATCAGGACAAAGAAACCTTCCTCGATAAACGAGCTTGCCCGGCTCTCGGGCCGCAACGTCAAAAACGTCGCGGAAGATATAAAATATCTCGCTCAGGTGGGACTTGTCGAGAAAAAAGAATCCGCAAGGGAAATCTCCCCGTCCATCGACTACGACAGGATTATGCTTGAAATAGCCGTATAGGGGTCATGCCCTCTCCGCCGCTATTGCGTCGGCCAGTTTCGCGAACTCCTCCATCCCCAGGCTCTCCGGCCTTCCGCCGGGGTCGATTCCGGCCGAGCGCAGAACGGCGTCAATGTCGGGGGAGAGTTTCTTGAGGGAATTGTGCATGGTCTTGCGCCTCTGGGAAAAGGCGGTCCTTATGACCTCGAAAAACACCCCCTCGTCCCTTACCTCAACGGCGGGCCTCCCGGTTATTTCCACGTGAAGACAGGCCGAGTCCACCCGGGGCACGGGCCTGAAGGCCCCCCTCGGGATGGCAAAGGCCACCCCGGCCCGGCCCCTGTACTGCACCATCAGGGAAAGCACCCCGTAGTCCTTCCCCCCGGGGGGCGCGGCCACCCGCCGGGCGACCTCCTTCTGCACCGTAAGGGTCATGCTCAGGAGCCTGTCGGTGTGCTCAAGGAGCCGAAAGATTATGGGGGTGGTGATGTGATAGGGGATGTTGGCCACGACCTTGAATTTCTCCTTTATCTCGCCGTAGGGGTATTTCAGGGCGTCGCCGCGCACAAGCTCCAGGTTCGGCCTGTCCGAAAGCCCCTCCCTGAGCTTGCCGTAAAGCCCCTCGTCAAGCTCGATGGCTATGACCCTTGCCGCTTCCCCGGCCAGCAGGCCGGTGAGCCTGCCCGGGCCGGGGCCTATCTCCACCACCGTGTCGCCGGGGGAGACGCCCGCTGTCCGGATAATCCTCCTCAATATTGACGGGTCGTAGAGGAAGTTCTGGCTCAAGCGTTTTCCGGGCATGGTTATTATGATAGCAGAAGCCGGCGATGCCTCATCCAGTGCTGGCCCTGAAAATCAGCACCCTCGGGCGGCGCGCCCCCCCAATCCGGATATTGGGTCACATGGAGGCCCGGACTTTAAAATTTTATAGTTTTTATAATCTTAAATGTTTTAGAATAAGATTAAGGTTTTTTCGGGGATAGAGCCTGTTACGTCCGGGAAAACCTGGGGAGGACAAGCGTAACGGCATCCCGCGGCAGCGAGGATAAAGCGCCATTTAGCCGCCGTTGCGTTCAATGTCGCCGCCGGCCTCCGGCGCACTCAAACGAGGACTGAAACGGCGCATTTTATTAACCCTTAGAGGAGGAACAATGCCCACCAAGAGGGTAATGGTTGTGGACGATTCGACCACGCTGCGCCAGGTGGTCAGCATCACTCTTGCCAGGGCCGGCTACGAGACCATCGAGGCAAAGGACGGGGCCGATGCCCTTCGTAAGCTCGACGGCCGGAAGATAAACCTTATCATTTGCGACGTCTACATGCCGAACATGGACGGGATTTCCTTTATCAAGGAAATGAAGAAACTGCCTGATTACAAATTTACGCCCGTCATAATGCTCACGACGGAATCCCAGGAGGAGAAGAAGATGGAAGGCAAGGCGGCGGGCGCGAAGGCATGGATAATTAAACCGTTCAGGCCCGAGCAGATACTCTCGGCGGTGGAGAAGGTCCTGCGCCCGTAGGAAACCGCACTATGGTGCTTTCGGTCAAAAAAAATGGAAGCCGCCGCTTGATGGCCCTCGGCGGCGAACTCACCATAGCCCGTGCCCGCCAGATGAAGGACGCCCTGCTCGGACACCTCAGGGGGACGAAGTCGCTCGATGTGGACCTCTCCGGGGTGGAGGAGATGGACACAGCCGGCTTTCAGCTGCTTCTGCTCCTCAAGAAGGAAGCCGCCGCCCGGCGAAAAGGGTTGAGCATAACGGCCCACAGCAAGGCCACGTCGCTTGTTTTCAAGCTCTACAACATGGAAGGCTACTTTTAAGGCCGGGGGTTGGATGGAGGAAGCGAAACGCTCTTTTGCCGTAGAAAGCTCGGAACTCCTTGAGGAGATGGAAAGCTGCCTCCTCAGGCTCGAAAAGAGCCCCGGAGACGAGGAGGCCCTGAACTCCGTGTTCCGCGCCGTCCACACCCTCAAGGGGTCCGCTGGAATCGTGGGGCTGGACGGCGTGCAGGCCTTCACCCACGTGGTGGAAAACCTGCTCCAGAAAATACGAAACGAAGATATCTCCATCTCCGGCGACCTCATCGGGCTTTTGCTTGAGTGCAGGGACCACATCTTGGTCCTTGTAAACGAAACCCTGAACGGCCTTCCCTCCGAAGCCGCCCTGGCCGAGGATATCGCGCTGCTTAAAAGGCTCGGCGGATACATGGACGGCGGGGAGGGGGCCTCTGGCGGGCCTGCGGCGGCCACTGATAACTGGCACATTTCCATCAGGTTCGGCCCGGACGTACTCAGAAACGGAATGGACCCGATTTCGTTCCTGAGCTATCTTGCGAGGCTCGGGGAGATAGTGAGCCTCACTACCCTGCACGACTCCATGCCCCCTGGCCCGGAGATGGACCCGGAGACCTGCTATCTCGGCTTCGAGATAGACTTCAAGAGCGAAGCGGACAAGAAGGCCATCGCCGGGGTCTTCGAGTTCGTCGAGGAGGACTCAAGCATCCAGATACTGCCGCCAAAGAGCAGGATAGACTCATACGTCAAGCTCATCCAGGACCTCCCGGAGGACACCTTGCGGCTTGGCGAGATACTCCTAAAGGGAGGGGCGCTGGCCCGCTCCGAACTTGAAAACACGCTCAGGAAACAGGAAAAAGAAGACCCCCTGGACCCCCGCAACATAGGGGACATACTCGTGGAGGAGGGCATGGTGCACCGCTCGGTGCTCGATGCCGCCGTCAACAAGCAAAGGGCCATGGAGTCCACGAGGGCGGCCGAGGCCAAGACCGTGCGAGTGGACACCGAGAAGCTGGACCGGATTGTCGACCTCGTCGGGGAGATGGTCATTGCCGGGGCCGGCATCAACCAGCACGCGCAGAGGATAAACGACAAGGAGATGCTCCAGTCCGCCTCGGCGATGTCGCGGCTTGTCGAGGAGATGCGGGAGAAGGCCATGAGCGTGAGGATGGCGCCGCTTCAGGAGACGTTCAGCCGTTTCGGCAGGGTGGTGCGGGACATCTGCCGCGATACGGGAAAGGACATCGGCCTTGAGGTAAGAGGCGGCGAGACAGAGCTGGACAAGACGGTCGTCGAGAAGATAAAGGACCCCCTCATGCACCTCGTAAGAAACGCCGCCGACCACGGCATAGAGATGCCCGGGGAGCGCGCCTCGCTCGGCAAGCCCGCCAGGGGCACGCTGACCCTCAACGCCTACCAGGACACCGGGGACGTGGTCATCGAGGTCGCGGACGACGGCAGGGGGGTGGACCGGGAGGGCCTCTATAACGAGGCGGTTAGGCAGGGCCTTGTGGCCGCCGGCAGGCAGTTGTCCGACGAGGAAAAGCTCAGGCTCGTCTTCCTGCCGGGTTTTTCCACCGCCCTGGAAGTGACCAGCATATCCGGGCGCGGAGTGGGCATGGACGTTGTAAAGAGCAACATCGAGTCCCTCCGGGGCGCCGTGGACGTGGAAAGCCGCGAGGGCGAAGGCGCCACCGTGCGCATTCGCCTGCCCCTTACCCTGGCCATCATCGAAGGGTTTCTGGTCAAGGTGGCCTCGTCGCATTACATCGTGCCCATGGACATGGTCGTCGAGTGTCTGGAGCTTACGGAGTCCGCGAGGCGCGCGGCCCACGGGCGGCACTTCGTCAACCTGCGGGGGCACATACTGCCCTATGTACGGCTGAGGGACGTCTTCGCCGGAAACAGCTCCACGCCCGAACACGAACACATCCTCGTTGTCCGGCACTCGGGCCGGGAGGTCGGGCTTCTGGTGGACGAGCTCGACGGCGAGATACAGGCCGTTATCAAGTCCCTGGGAAGGCTCTACCGCGGCATACGCGGGATTTCAGCCGCCACCATCCTGGGCGACGGCGCCGTGGCGCTCGTAATCGACGTGCCGAACCTCGTCGGTCAGGCCATTGAAAACGATGAGGCACGCGACGGCACGGGGGAACCTGCCTGAAACAGGCCTGCGGGCCGGCGGCGAAAGGCTCACTCCCTCGAAAACGCCTTGTCCACCGAGAACATGCCGCCGCCCTTTATGGCGAGAGCGAGGGCTATTCCCACAACGAGCAGATGGTACTCTATGCCCTCGCCCGGCTGGGCGCCGAACCAGTTCATGAAAAACCCGTTCTGCACATGGTTCATGAGCGCGCAGGAGGCAATCGAAGCTCCGATGGCCAGGGCCGAGAGCCTCGTGAAAAACCCCGTTATGAGCCCTATCGAGCCCAGCAGCTCTATGGCCATCACGAGCCCCGTAAGCGCGGAAGGAAATCCGAATTGAAGATTAAAGACCTCCAGGGTCTTTGAAAACCCGGGGCCGCCGAACCAGCCGAACACTTTCTGCGCCCCGTGTGGAAACATCACCACCCCGAGGGCGAGCCGTATGAAAAGCAGTGCCACGCTGTCGCTTGTCTTAAGAACCGCCTTGACCATGACATGACCTCCAATATGCCGGTATTTTGCCTCGAAATCCTCCCCCCCGGGCTTATCTAAAAATATTGCATGCCGCATTGAATGTCAAGGGGGAATGCCGTTTCATGCCTGTAACCGGTTAAAGGAAAAAAGACCATTTTATGGTATGGATAACAAGGCAAACGTCATGCCGGCCTGAAACCTGGCGGGACTGGAAAGTCCCGCCTATCGGGGAGGGGGCAGGAGTGCACCTCGATAGGCGGGGTTTTCCAACCCCGCCGGAAGGCGTCCCCGCGATAAAGCGGAGCTGAACCGGCAGAGGGGACTCATTCGACGCGGTACGCAGGGGCGCCTGGAGCATATCTGTTTTTATCGCCTTCCATTCATGCCCCCCGTTTGACTTATGGGCAGGGTTAATTTTTTAATAAGAGGCCATGGGGAAGCCGGAAGGCAGGGTATATCTGGTAGGGGCCGGGCCGGGCGACATCGGGCTCTTGACCGTAAAGGGCCTCAGGTGCCTCGAACGGGCGGACGTGGTGGTCTACGACTTCCACCTCAACGCCCAGGTGCTTAACTGCATAAACCACGATGCGGAGTTCATCTACGCCGGTAAGCGCGGCGGCCACCACACCATGGTCCAGGACGAGATAAACAGCATCATCGTCGCGAAGGCGAAGGAAGGGAAGACCGTCTGCCGCCTCAAGGGCGGCGACCCATTTGTGTTCGGCCGCGGGGGGGAGGAGGCCGAGGCCCTCTCGGCGGAGGGCGTCCCCTTCGAGGTGGTCCCGGGCGTAAGCTCCTCGGTCGCGGCCCCGGCTTACGCGGGCATCCCCCTTACCCACAGGAAATATTCCTCCTCTTTCGCCGTAATCCCGGGCTACGAGGACACCACCAAGGAGGGGTCCTCCATCGACTGGTCCAAGCTCGCCACCGGGGTGGGTACGCTGGTGTTTCTGATGGCCGTAAAGAACATCCCCGTGCTCGTTAAGAAACTTATCGAAAACGGCAGGGCGGCGGATACCCCCGTTGCCGTGATAAGGTGGGGCACGCGGGCCGACCAGGAAACGCTCGTCTCCACGCTCAAAGACGTTGCCGGAGACGTCAGGGAGCGCGACATAAGGCCCCCCGCCGTCATGGTGGTGGGCGAGGTGGTAAGGCTCAGGGAGACGCTTAACTGGTACGAGAAAAAGCCGCTTTTCGGCAAAAGAATACTCGTTACCAGGGAAAACTCCCGCGGGTTCGAGCCGCTTGAGGACCTCGGGGCCGAGGTGATGGAGTTCCCCGCCATCCGGATAGCGCCGCCGGAGTCCTGGGAGGATTTGGACAGGGCGACCGACAGGCTCGTCGAGTCCGCTGCGGATGCCGATGGAAAAGGGGCCGGAGACCCCTGGCTTATCCTCACCAGCGCCAACGGCGTCAAGTATTTTTTCGAAAGGTTTTTGGAACGCGGCCTCGACATAAGAGACTTAAAAGGCGTCAGGATATGCGCCGTTGGCTCAAAGACCGCCGGGAGGGTACGAAAAATGGGGCTCAGGGTGGACCTCGTGCCCGAGGAGTTCAGGGCCGAGGGGCTTGTCGAATCCTTCAGGAAGCTCTCCGGCGGCGACCTTAAGGGCATGAGGTTTATACTGCCCAGGGCCGAGAAGGCGCGGGAGGTCTTTCCCGAGGCCGTGCGCAAGCTCGGCGGCCATATCGAAGTGCCCGTTGCCTACAGGGCGGTAAAGCCCGAAAGGCAGCCCAGGCGGCTCAGGCAGTTCCTCCGCGAGGGGAGAATATCCGTGGCCACCTTTACAAGCGGCGCGACGTTTAAGAACTTCATGGAGCTTGCCGGCGAGGAGGCCGGGGAGCTTTTAAAAGGCGTCGCCATCGCCGCTATCGGCCCGGTGACGAAAAAGGCCGTCGAAAAGGCCGGCCTCAAGGTGGACATCATGCCCCGCGAGGCCACCATCGAGGCCATGGTGGAGGAGATTAAGAAGTGGGCGATTGGGGGAGTGGAAAAAACCGGGTAATCCCGCTTATTGCTTTAACATCTGAGTCTATATGTGAAACAGCCATTCTTTTTATTTCACTGAAATCACCGATGCTCTTGTATTACCTCCATAAATCCGTTACTTTTAATGCAGTTAACTCTTTTACCGCCGAGACGGGCGTATTCCTCCTTCCCTTTAAGGGTTGATTTGATATCGATGCAGGTATAAACCCTTGTCTCTTTTTGCTTCAAGAAAGTTACACGGAAGATTTCATACTGCCCGTAAGGCGGCATGCGACGCCTTCACGTTTTCTTCAAATTTCCGTGGTAAAGTACTCCGCCGGAGACTCCCGGGGGGGGCGCCCTCTGCTTGACACGCGCCCTCTGCTTGGTTGTTTGTTTCCGGCTAAAAATATTATAATTAATATTTACAGACCAAGGAGAAGACATGGGGAAAGAGGAAAACAAGAACTTCTTTGACCGCCTGTGGGACATGATGGCCTCTGTAAAGCTGGCCATCGTGGTGTTCGCCCTGATATCGCTCACCTCCATCGTGGGCACCGTCGTCGAGCAGAACGCGTCCCCCGAGACGAACATCAACATCCTGAGGGAGCTTGTCGGCAGCACCCTGGCCCCACGGGCATACAATCTGCTCATGGCCATGGGCTTCATGGACATGTACCGCTCCTGGTGGTTCATAAGCCTCCTCATGCTGTTTGCAGCCAACCTGCTCATCTGCTCCCTGGACAGGTTCCCCGCCATCTGGCGCATCGTGAGAAAGCCGATGAGGCCGCTCAAGGACGAGCAGTTCGGAAACATGCCCATCAGGAAGGAGTTCGTCCTCAGGGCAAAGGCCGGGGGCGGCGAGGAGAAACTGGCCGGTTTCCTTCTCTCGATGGGCTTTAAACACCCGGAGAGCACAGGGGAAGGCGGCGGGCGGCAGCTCTATGCCCAGAGGGGCAGATACAGCAGGCTCGGCGTATACATCACCCATCTCAGCATGATAATAATAATGATAGGCGCGGTAATAGGCGTCTTTTTCGGCTTCAAGGGGTTTCTGAACCTCCCGGAGGGCGACACCTATCCCATTGCATTCGGAAGGGGGCAGCTCACGCACGACCAATCCCGGGAGCGGGACATGATACTTGAGGCGCTTGAGAGTACCGGCGGGGACTTCGCGCGCACCGCTTCGCTGTTCGGGGTGAGCGAGGACAGGCTCAAGGCAAGGATGCGGACCGTCGGCATGGAGCCACTGGGTTTTTCCGTCAGGTGCGACGACTTCGAGGTCTCCTTCTACGAAAACACCGACATGCCCAAGGAATACACGAGCCATCTTACGGTCCTCGAAGGGGGCAGGGAGGTCATGAGCAAATGGATTGAGGTCAACTCCCCCCTCAAGTACAAGAGGTATACTTTCTACCAGTCAAGCTACGGCATGATGAGCAACCCCGAGGACTTCGTGTTCCGGCTGAGGTTATCCGCCTGGGGCGGCTCCCCGAAGGAAATCGAGGTGCGCAAGGGGGAGAGCTTCGCCATCCCCGGCTCCGACATCGAGGCCTCGGTGGCGGAGTTCAGCCCGGCCCTCGCGTTTGACCGGGGCACCGGCCGTCCCTTCACCTACACCGAGACCATGAACAACCCGGCCATGAGGCTCCTCATCAACGAGGGCGGCAAGGAGCGCTCGCGGTGGATTACCAAGAGGCGCCCCGCCACCTGGGCCATCGACGGCTCCCACACGGTGGAACTCATGGACGTCTGGGGGGCGCAGTACACGGGGCTCCAGGTCAGAAGGGACCCCGGCGTCTGGGTGGTGTACCTGGGCTGCCTGATAATGAGCATCGGGCTTTATATGGCTTTCTTCACGGGACACAGGCGGATATGGATAAAGGTCGCCGGTGAGAAGGGCGCCGCAAAGGTAACCGTGGCCGCCAACGCGCACAAGGGCAGGGAGGCCTTCGAAAGAAAAATCGACAGGTCGATATCCCTTCTCACGGAAGGAGGAAAACAGTAATGGACAGTTCGGTATTTTTCGGCGTTTCAACGGTCGCCTACATCGTCGCCATGATGGTCTATATTGCCTACCTTGCGGTGCGGAAGGAAGGCGTCGGCATAGTGGCTACCACCATAACGATAACGGGCTTCGTCTGCCAGAGCATAGCCTTCTTAATGAGGTGGTACGAGTTTTACCAGATACAGGGTTCCTTTCTGAGGGCCGTTCCGCTTACAAACCTTTACGAGTCGCTTGTCTTCTTCGTCTGGTCGCTTATACTCATCTATCTGGTGGTGGAGTTCCGCTACGGCAACCGCTCCTTCGGCGCTTTCGTTACCCCCGTGGCGGGGCTCGCGCTGGCCTTCATAGAGATGTCCGGGGTGTCCAAGGGCATCCAGCCCCTGGTGCCCGCGCTTCAGAGCAACTGGCTGCTGGTGCACGTGTTCATGAGCTTTATCGCATACGCGCTGTTTGCCGTTTCCTTTTCCACGGCCACCATGTACATGATAAGCACCACGGAGAGGAAAACCGAGGGCGCCTACATATTCTGGACGGTCGTCCTCAGCCTGTTCGTCGTCATACTCTGCGCCATGGGACTGGACTTCCTGAAGTACCGGGTGGTCGGGATGGACCCGAACGACTTTTTGCAGAGCTACCTCTTCAAGGCCACTTTCCTGAGCAGTTCCCCGGCGGTGGCCTTCGCAAGCTACGTGGCCGCCGTGGCGGTAGTGTTTTTCGTCTGGCGGTTCGGCCATGTGTTCAAGAACATAATAAGCGCGGTCAACGTCTCCCCCGACTTGCTGGACGAGATTACCTACAAGAGCATAGCCATAGGGTTCCCCCTCTTCACGTTGGGCGGGCTCATCTTCGGCGCCATATGGGCCGACCAGGCCTGGGGCGTGTACTGGAGCTGGGACCCCAAGGAGACCTGGTCCCTCATTACATGGCTCGTCTACGCCTTCTTCCTGCACTCGCGTCTCCTCCGGGGGTGGAAGGGGCATAAAACCGCCATAGTCGCGGTCGTCGGTTTTGTCGCCGTCATATTCACCTATCTCGGGGTGAACCTGCTCCTGAGCGGCCTTCACGCTTACGGAAGCCAGTAGGCCGCCGCAATAAAACCGCGGGAGGTAAGGGACTGAGCCTTACAACCAAGTACATCCTGCTGACCGCATCCGTTGCGCTTGTGGTCGTGGGCGGCTATTCGCGTTACACCCTCGGCCTGCTGGAAAGCCGGTCGGCGGACGACGACCGGGCAAAGGCCGCGTTCGCCGCGGGAATCATAAAAAGCGGCCTTGCGACCACGGCGGCGGGCGAAGGCCACGGGGGGCTCGGGGAATTCATAAACGCCCTCTCCACCGAGGAGCCGCTGTCCGTGCGCCTTCTCCGGCCGGACGGTACGTTGATACTCTCCTCCGAAGGGTCTGAGGGCCCGGCCAAGGGTTTTCCGCTTAAGAGCCTGGCCGTGCCGCTCAGAAACGAAAAGACGTGCCAAGGGTGCCACGGCGATGAAAACAGGGTGCTCGGCACGCTTTCGGTAACCGTCCTCAGGGACAGGCCCCTTAAAAGCATCTGGACCCTCAGGGAGAAAGCATCCCTCAATACCCTGCTCGTCGTTGCCTCTCTTTCGGCCTGCCTTGTCCTCGTGATGGTACTGCTCGTTACCGGGCCCCTTAAGAGAATCGGCGCCACATTGGGCAGGGTGGAGGCCGGGGACTTTACCGCGAGGTTCGACGAACGCCGGAAGGACGAGTTCGGCCTGCTCGGGCGCAGGCTCAACGCCCTGATTTTGAAAATCACGGACAAACAGCGTGAAATGGAGGCGGGCAGGGACGAGACCATGCAGAAGGTCGAGAGGATGGCGACAATCGGCGAGCTGGCCTCGGCCATAGCCCACGAGATAAAAAACCCCCTGGCGGGAATCAGCGGCGCCATACAGGTGCTTGCCGAGGACTTCCCCTCCGGCGACCCGAGGAAGGAGATAATAGTGGAGGTCTTAAGCGAAATAGGGCGGCTCGACAAGACCGTGCGAGACCTCCTGAGCTTCGCCCGCCCCCCCGAGCCCCATTTTATCCGGACCCCCGTGGACGGCGTCGTGGAGCGCGCCCTTCGGCTCATCAAGGGACACGCGAAAAAACTGTATGTAGATGTTAATATAGTATCTGACGAAGAACCAGTAGACGTCCGTATCGACCCCGAACAGATGCAGCAGGTATTTTTGAATATAATGATGAACGCGCTCCATTCGATGCCCGGAGGGGGGACCCTCACGGTGGCCATTCGTGCAAGGAAGGGCGAAGGGCGCGTGGAGGTCTCTGTCTCCGACACGGGGCAGGGGATCCCCGATGTGGAGGCGGAGAAGATTTTCAAGCCGTTTTACACCACGAAAAACACGGGCACCGGCCTGGGCCTGGCGGTGAGCAAGAACATAGTGGAAAAGCACAACGGGGAAATAACGGTCGAGAGCGAATTGGGCAGAGGCGCCTGTTTCCGCGTAATCCTGCCGCTGGAGGAGAAGAATGCCTGAAGCCAAAATCCTGGTCATAGACGACGAAAAGCTCCTGAGATGGTCCATCGAGCAGAACCTCTCCAAGGAAGGCTACGCCGTGCTGACCGCCGAGAAGGGCCTCGAAGGGCTGAGCGTCTTCAAGGAGGAAGCCCCAGACATCACCCTCCTTGACATCCATCTCCCCGACGTCTCCGGCATCACGGTGCTGGAGGGCATCAAGGAACTCAACAAGCAGGCACTGGTGGTTATGATAACCGCCTTCGGCGACATACAGACGGCTGTAAAGACCATCAAGCTCGGGGCCTACGACTTCATGGAAAAGCCCTTCAACATGGACAAGCTCAAGATACTCGTAAACAAGGCCCTCGAGACCGTGTCACTCAGAAACGAGGTTTCCCAGTTCAGGATGAACATGAAGGCCAGGTACGGCTTCGACAGCATGATAGGCGAGTCGACCGAGATGAAGAAGGTCTTCGAGGTTATCGGTAAAATAGCCAAAAGCGACGCAACCACCATCTTCCTCAACGGCGAGTCCGGCACGGGCAAGGACCTGACCGCGAAAGTGGTCCACTACCAGAGCAGCAGGGTGGACAAGCCCTTCATGGAAATCAACTGCACCGCCCTTCCCGAAAACCTGGTGGAGAGCGAACTCTTCGGGTACGAAAAGGGCGCCTTTACCGACGCCAAGACGGCCAAGAAGGGGCTTTTCGAAATTGCCGACGGGGGCACGGTGTTCCTGGACGAAATCGGCGACATGATGCCCGGCACACAGGCCAAGCTCCTCAAGGTCATAGAGAACAAGTCCTTCAAGCGCATAGGCGGCACCAAGGACATAGAGGTGGACGTAAGGATTATCGCCGCCACAAACAAGAACATGCAGGAAATCGTCTCAAGGGGGGAGTTCAGGGAAGACCTCTACTACAGGCTCAAGGTCATCCCCATCACCATCCCCCCGTTGAGGGACCGGGACGACGACATACTGCTCCTTGCGAATTTCTTCATCGACGACTTCAACAAGGAATTCAAGAAGAACCTGAAGGGCCTGGCCAAGGAGACGAAAAAGTGCTTCCTCGAATACCCCTGGCCCGGCAACGTCAGGGAACTGAAAAACGTCATTGAAAGGGCCATGATACTGGAAAGCGAAGACTACCTGCTGCCGGACCACCTGCCCCTTGAGCTGACCTCGAGGGAAGTGATGGCGCAGAACGTCAAGGACATCGACATTAAAATCCCGCCCGGCGGCCTGGACATCGAGGAGGTCGAAAAAGAACTTATCCGGCAGGCCCTCGACACGACCAGGGGCAACCAGACAAAGGCCGCGAGCCTTCTGAACCTGACAAGAGATACCCTGCGCTACAGGATGCAGAAGTTCGGTTTTCTCCCTGAAAAGGAATAATGCCGGGGAACTGGCACGAAAAGTGCAACTCTAAAGTTGGCAATAAAAAATGCTTTAGTCCGCGGCTTTTGCAAACGCCTATTACCGGGGGGTTGATAATGAAAGTTCTGGTAGTCGACGACGAGCAGCTGGTAAGGTGGTTTCTTGAAAGGGCGCTTAAAAAATGGGGCCATGAGGTGGTTTCCGTCTCAAACAACAAAGAAGCCATAGAGCAGATAAACAGTAAAAAGTTCGACGTCCTGTTCGTTGACCTCAGAATGCCTGAGGGAAATGGCTCAATACTCATTGACAAAGTGGGGGAATTGACCCACTTTCCGGAAAAAATTGTCGTGTGTTCGGCCTTCATCACAGGCGAGATGATGCAGGACTTCAACCGGAAGGGAATACTCACGCTGAAAAAACCCTTCAAGCTCGCTGAACTCGAAAACACTCTGCTTAAATGCCGGCCTGAATAACCGGCCCGGACAACCGGGACTCTCCGCATCAATCCCCTGGTCACGGATACCGGCAATCCACGCGCTTGCCGCTTTTCTTTAGCCCTAAGGATGAGTGCTGCGGAAATTCCATGAGCTTTTTCAGGGGTACAAAACGTACCTTGAGATAAAAATAGAATCTTCCTCGGAGCACTTTGTATTTTCAAGCCTTCTGTTGTCTTTTTCCGATAGGCGGGACTTTCCAGTCCCGCCGGGAGCGTTTTTCCGGCGAAGTTGGGAATTCGCATATCGTTGTCAAGGCGGGGTTGGAAAACCCCGCCTATGCCCGTGATTGCTTTCAAGCCTTCTCATGGTGCTCAATGTCCAGATTTACACCCTTGACCGGAAAGAAAGAAACGACCCCTGCTTTTTCAGCCATCGGCCCTTTTGCCGATGACCAGGACGGCATTGACCCCGCCGAAGCCGAAGGAGTTGGAAACAACGATTTTTACTCCCTGTTCCCTGAGGCCCAGTACATAATCCAGCCCGTACTCCGGCTCCTCCAAGTGGGGCGTTGGGGGCAACACCCCCTCGTGGACGACCATCAGGGCGAAGGCCGCCTCCAGCGCCCCGGAGGCGCCCAGCATGTGGCCGGTCATGGACTTGACGGTGCCCACCGGCACGCCTCCGAAAAGGGAGGCAATCGTCCGGGCCTCGGTCATGTCCCCCACGGGCGTCGAGGTGGCATGCGCGCTTATGTAGCCCACGTCCTCCGGCTCCACCCCGGCCTCCCTCAGCGCGGCCCGTACGGCATCGGCCTGCCCGTCCGAGTGGGGCACGGTCTGGTGATAGGCGTCGGAGGCGTTTCCGTAGCCCACCACCTCCCCGTATACCCTTGCCCCTCTTTTAAGCGCCGCGCCGTAGTCCTCAAGCACAAGCACGGCGGCGCCTTCCGAGAGGACGAAGCCGTCCCTCCTCCGGTCAAAAGGCCTGCTCAGGCCAGCGCGCGAAAGCGCCCCGGAGGCGCCGTACCCCCTTACGCAGAGGCCGCAGAGCGGGGCATCCGCACCTCCGGCAAGCACGACGTCCAAAACGCCCTGCTTTATGAGCCTGAATGCCTCTCCGATTGCGCTGGCCCCCGAGGAGCAGGCGTTTGACACCCCCAGGATATGCCCCCTGATGCCGAGCCTCCCGGCGGCGTAGGAGGCGGCCATGCTCACCGTGGTGCCGGACATTAGATATGCGGTGGGCCTCCCGCTTACCCCTTCCTCAAGGGAGCCGATACCTCCCCTGCTTGAGCCCATGACGATGCCCGCGTTGCCGAGCGTGTCCATGCCGAGGCCCGAATCCTCAAAAGCCATATGCGCCGCCGCATAGGCGTAGTGGACAAAAAGGTCGAGGCGCTTTATGTCTTTCAGGGGCATGAACCGCCCGGGGTCAAACCCCTTGAGTTCCCCCGCCGTCTTCCACTTAAGCCCCGAGGCGTCGAACCTCGTTATTGGCCCGAGCCCGGATTTGCCCGCCTTGAGGGACTCCCACGACTCCCCAAAAGTATTGCCCAGGGGGCTTACCGCCCCTATGCCCGTAACCGCCACCCTTCTCACAGTCAACTATTTTAGCATGAGAGGTTGACAGGGTTCAGTGCCATGCGTTCACGAACCAGCTATGCGCCAGGGGCGGGTACCCCCTCAGGCATTCGAACTGGGCGGGGCTGTTTGGGATTATATATTTGACGGGGTTTTGGGATTATTTATACGCCTGCCCTCTTGGGGCTATTGCGTGGACAACGACATCGGCGCCCTCGATGCCGTAAATGGCTCTCAGGCCTCCTATTCTGAGGCTGTACAGTCCTTTTAACTCGCCCGATAGCATCTTTCCAATATAGGGGTCTTTTTCGAGCCTGCTCAGTGTTCTTATGACGCGCATCCTTGTTGTTTGCGTCAGCCTGCCCAAATATTTTTCCGCCTCTTTCCCCAGGAGGACATTATGAGGCATGCCGGCTTTTCACTTTTTTTAGAGAAACGAACTTTTCCTTCTCCCCCTCCCTGTAGGCCTTTACAGACGACTTGATTTGCGCCATTAGTTGCCTGTCGGCAAGTATCTCCATGGACTCCTTCAACGCCTCGGGGTCTATCGCCTCGGTAACGGTTTCCCTTATCAAACTCTTCAGTTCATCCGCAGTCAGGTCCTTGACCTTTTTAGTCACAGGCATTCCAACACCTCCTTTATAGCAGTATAAGGCAGAAGTTATTTTAAATACAAGACAATTACAGGGCTGAAATTGCAATTTCCGATTTCAATGAAGCCCGCCTTGAGGGACTCCCACGACTCCCCAAAAGTATTGCCCAGGGGGCTTACCGCCCCTATGCCCGTAACCGCCACCCTTCTCACAGTCAACTATTTTAGCATGAGAGGTTGACAGGGTTTCGCCGAACCCCGAGGGCCTTTTTATTTAGGCGTTCAATCTCCCGGGCTAAAAACGCAGATTTTCTCTTTTATTTCAATGGCTTCCCGGTTCACAGGGGTGTTCAAATGTTCAAAGCGGCCCCAAGCGCCATTGCGAGCGAAGCGAAGCAATCCCGCCTTTCCTCCCCTTTTATCCTGAGCCTGTCGAAGAATGCGTTTGGGGATATGACGCCAGCTGAATACATGGAGAACTATGCCGAAAACTCTACTTCTGAACTGTCTACTTGACAGGGAAGCTTATGGGGTGACCTCCGGTAGACTTGAAAAAAGGCACTCCGGCAGGCTCCTCGCCCGAAGCAACTGTGTTGAATGTCAAGCCTTTTCGTAGCGCCATGGCTCAT
>CBDVCR010000067.1:0-16113 GCA_965372535.1 uncultured bacterium
ACAGGCTCAGGATGATTCGACAGGCTCAGGATGATTCGACAAGCTCAGGATGATTACAGAGCGACAGTTCGAAGAGAGGCAGGATTGAACACAGAGGCATTGAGAAAACAGAGAAAACAAACAAGTCTGGATTCCCGCTTCCGCGGGAATGACACATAAGGCGGCATTACCTCGTCCTGATGTATCGTTCCCAGTAAAAGAAGAGTTCGGCCGTGGCGTGCAGGTCCCTCGCGCAGTAGCGGGCGATGTCGAGGCAGCGGCCGCTGCTGAACAGTTCCGCGACCTCGTAGCCCGTGACCTCGTCCTTGGGGCTTTCTATGCCAAAGGCCCGGCACCACATGTCCAGGCTGAACCTCCTGCGCGTGGAGCCGAAGAAACTCAGCCGGTCCATGAGGTCTATATGGGAGTCGGCGTAGCGGTTGGGCATCAGGTCGCGGCTCGGCTTGATTTTGTGCATTGCCGAGCGTACGAGCAGGAAGGGGCAGTCAAAGCCCCTCCCGTTGAAGGTGATTACCGTGTCGTAGGACTTTACCGCCTCCCAGAACTTGAGGAGGATTTCCGGCTCGGCGCCGGTCTCGTACCGTATGCCGTCCTCCTCGAAGGGCAGCATGGGCTCAACGCCCGGGGCCTGGAAGTACATTGCCCCCTTGCGGGTGTCGGGGTTGAGGAGGCCGATGGCCACGACCTCCCCGGTAAGGGGATAAAACGAGAGGCTTTCCTTTGCCAGGGTTATCTCTTCCTCGGTCTTTGCGTACCTCAGGAAGTACTGCTTCTCGGCCTCATCGAGTGCGTCGAAGTCCTTGCCGGCGGTCTCGATGTCAAGGACGAGCCGGGACATTCTCCGTGGCGTCCGTTTCGCCTGCTTCCGCGGAGCTTTCCCCGGGCAGTTCCTTGAAAATTATCCATGTCTTAAGGAGGTCCAGCGCCCTCTGAAGCTGGGTGTCGTCCTCCTCGGCCAGCTGGGACACGAAAACAGCGGTCTCTTCCTCCTCTTTCGGGCCGCTTCCTTCCGCGTCCTTGTGCTGGTCGTTTTCCAGGCGTCCCTCAAGGTCCTTTTCCCTGACCACGGGGTGTTCCATGGCGCCGTTTTTTGCCTCCAGCTTAACCTCGATGTCGGGCGCGATGCCGGTGTTCTGTATGGAAGTGCCCTTGGGCGTGTAGTACCTGGCGGTGGTGAGCCTGAGGCCCGAGCCGTCGCTCAAGGGCATGACGCTCTGTACAGAACCCTTCCCGAAGGTCTTGACGCCGAGGACGACGGCCCTGTTCCAGTCCTTGAGGGCGCCGGCCACTATCTCCGAGGCGCTGGCGCTTCCCTGGTTGACGAGCACCACCATGGGCAGGTTGTCCGCCGCCGCCCTTCCGTTTGAGTGGTATTCGTTACGGGTGCCGACGCGGTCCTTAATGTAGACCACGAGCTTGTCGCCGGGCAGAAACAGGCTCGATACGTCCACCGCACTCTTCAGGAGCCCGCCGGGGTTGTTCCTGAGGTCGAGCACAAGGCCGTCCATGCCCTGCTCCTTGAGCTCGCCGAGCGCCTTCTTGAGGTCAGTGGCGGTCCTTTCCTGGAACTGCCGGACCCTTGCGTAGCCGATGTTGTCGTCCATGAGCCTGGACTTCACGCTCTTTACCTTTATAATGTCCCGGACGATGGTGTAGGGCTTGGGTTTCTTGAGCCCCTCCCTCATGATGGTGATGGTGATGGCGGTGCCCTTCGGGCCGCGCATCCTGTCCACGGCCTCGTGCAGGGTCATGTCCCGGGTGACCTCGTCCTCTATCTTGACAATCTTGTCTCCCGCCTGTATGCCCGCCCGCCAGGCGGGGGTATCCTCGATGGGCGCTATTACGGTGAGCAAGCCGTCACGTATGGATATCTGTATGCCCAGGCCGCCGAACTCGCCCCTGGTGTCCACCTGCATCTCCTTGAAGTCGTCCGGGGTGAGGAACCCCGAATGCGGGTCAAGGGACTTGAGCATGCCCTTCAGGGCGTCGTATATGAGTTTTTCCGAGTCGACCTCCTCCACGTAGTTGCGTCTCACCACGGAAAGGGCCTCGGTGAAGACCTTCAGTTTTTCGTACGTCTCGGCCTCGGCGTTAACGTCGCCGATGGACCATTTGCCCATCAACGTCGCCGTCAGAATCATGACGAAAACCGCGGCGAGCGCCCAGAAGCGCTTTGTCCTGAACATCCTGCTAAACCTCCGGCTTATCTTCTTTTGAGCCACTGAGACGGGTTGAGGGGTTTACCCTTGTACCTGATTTCAAAGTAAAGGGAATGCCTGTCTATAAGAGCCGAGGCGCCTACCCTGCCTATCTCAACGTCTCCTTCTATTATATCCCCTGTCTTCAAAAAAATCTCGGACAGGTTTCCGTAAAGGGAATGGTAGCCGTTGCCGTGGTTGAGGATGACGAGCTTGCCGTAGCCCTTGAACCAGTCGGCGAAGACCACCTTTCCGCTGTACACGGCCCTTGCCGACGCCTCTTCGTAGGCGTCGATGTAGATGCCGTTATGGAATACAGGGGTGTTGAATTTCCGCTCCTTCTGCGCGCCGTAGGGCACGGCCACCGGGCCCTGTGCAGGCCAGGACAGCCGGCCCTTGTATTTTCTGAAGCCCGAGCCCGTGTAGTCCTGTTTTTTGTCGGACTGCCTGATAAGCTTTTCCATCCTTGCATATGCCTTCCGCAGTTCTCTGAGGAGTTTCTCGTAAGCCGCCTTCTCTCCCCTTACGGAGGCGAGGAGGCGCTTTTTTTCCCCTCTCTTGCGGGCCAGCGCCCTTTCGCGCCCGAGTACTTCGGCCTCTTCCCTGGCGAGCCTGTTTTCAAGCCCGTCGAGGTCCGACCGCTTTTTTCTCAGGGCGGAAAGGTCCTTGTCGTATCCCGCGACGATTTCCCGCTCGTAAAGTGTAAGGGACTTGAGGTAGCGCCATCTCCTGAGAAGCTGCGAAAGGTCCTCCGAACCCCCGAGCATGAGCAGGGCGTCCCCGTAACGGTCGTAGCGGTGCATTGCGCGGAGCCTGCGCTTCATGAACTCCCGCCTGAGCGCTATCTTCTCCTCCAGGGCGGCTATATCCTCTTTTAACGCTTCTATGGCCCTCCTTGTCCTGCGGAGCGCGGCCCGGAATTTATAGAGTTCCTTTTCCACCGCCGCAAGCGCCATGTCGGCCCTGTGGATATCGTCCAGGGTGGTACTCTCAAGCTTCTTTACCCTCTTGAGCCTGGCTTCCTTGCTCTTTATATCCTTTTGAATTTTGTTATGTCTCTTCTGTACGCCGCCCTCCGCCCTCTCCGGGGCAGGGGAGTGCAAAAGGGAGACCAGCAAAAGGGAGCAGAGGACCAGAACCGAATAGCGAAACTTCCGCGGCATGCGGCTAAAACCTTATCCTGCCTATGGCTATCAGCGTGCCCGCCACCCCCAGGGCAAGGCCGGCCATCGGAGAGAGCAGGAGAAGCCCGGCTGGCGCGCTCAGGGCCTTCAGCAGCGGGAAGGACTCCGCCAGCCTCGCGTACAGTAAAAAATAAAGCCCGAGCATGCCCGCGGAGCTGAGCGCCCCGCTTGCGAGCCCTATGACCCCCCCCTCGATGAGAAACGGAGACCGGATGAAACCCCTTGTCGCCCCGAGGAGTTTTAAAGTCTCTATCTCGGGCTGCTTCCGGTAAAACAGAATCTTCACAGTGCTGTAGCTGACAAAGACGACGCCGGCGGCCAGCACGGTTATGAGGACGAGCCCCGCCGCGCCGGCGTACCTGCTGACGCTCTGGATGATGGAGAGGAGCCTGGCCCCGTACTGGACTTCCTCGACCCCTTCAATCCTCTTTATTTCCGCCGCGAGCCTTCTGACCCTCCCCTCCGTCACCGCGTACTCCCTCAGTTTAAGCTCGATGGAGGCGGGGAGGGGGTTTTCCTCGAGCCCGGCCAGCACGTAGTCGGAGTCCTCCATGGCGGTCTTCAGCTCACGGAGGGCCTCCTCCCTGGAGACGTACCTTGCGGCCTTTACCTCGCGGAGGTTCCGCACCCTTTTGACGGCCTCCTGCGAGCCCTCGGCCGAGAGCGCGTCATCGAGGAAGACCATCACGGAGAACCTCTCCGGCAGCTCCCTGGTGGCGGATCTCAGGTTTGAGACGAAAATATACGCCATTGTAATCAGGAACAGCCCCGAGGCTATGGTGAGGACGCAGAGGAAGTTTATCCACTTCTCCCGCCAGAGGGAGGAAAACGCGCTCCTTAGGGGGTAGCTCACAGCCCGGCCTCCGGAAAGACGGCGCCGCCTTCGAGCCTGAACACCCGGTAGCTCGTCCCCCTGAAGAGGTCCCTGCTGTGAGTGGCGTGCAGTATGGTCGTCCCGCGCGCGTTAATCTCCTTGAAGAGCCTGACGATGCCCGCCGCGGTGTCCGGGTCGAGGTTGCCGGTGGGCTCGTCGGCAAGGAGCACCGGCGGCTCCCCCACAATCGCCCTCGCTATCGCCACCCGCTGCTGTTCGCCGCCGGAGAGGGTGGCGACCATGTTGTCGGCCTTGTGCCGCAGGTTCACCATCTTGAGCGCCTCATGCACGACGCTCTTTATCACCGGCTCGGGTATGCCCCGTATCCTCAGGGCAAGGGCCACGTTGTCGAAGGCGCTTCTTTCAAGAAGCTTGAAGTCCTGAAAGACCACGCCTATCTTCCTCCTGAGCAGGGGGATCTCCGACTCTCTCAGCGTCTGTATCTCCCGGCCCTCCACGCTGATGGCGCCGGAGTCCGGCCATTCGGAAAGGAAGATGAGCCTCAGGAGCGTGGTCTTGCCGGCCCCGCTGGGGCCGGAGATGTAGGCCATCTCCCCCTTCATTACGGAAAATGATACGTTTCTGAGGGCGGCATATCCGTCGTAGTGCTTTGATACGTTATTGAAGCGGATCACCCGGCTATGCCTCGCCGATAATATACTCGATAATGGTCTCGTCCAGGTCCCGTTCCCTGTCCTCGCCGGCTGAGAGGGAGTCCTCTTCCCTGGCATCCCCGGTGTACCGCCCGGCCATCAGGTTTTTTATCGTGCTGCGGTGCTGCTCCTTCATCCTGTCGAGGACCCTGTCCTTCCAGTCGTCGTCCACGAGCAGGTCGGCATAACTGGTTTTCTCCGAGACGATTATCGCGCCCCTGTGGTACAGGAGCGTGGTGAGGACGGGGTTCCTCGCCCCCCCGTCCTCGGTCTGGACATGGTACATCTCGTCCTTGTACGGGACGTTCGTGTTAAACCCGGTAAGCATCAGGTATTATTATAATTAACATGTTGAAAAAAAGAAAAGGGTCTGCCGCCGTTGGAAAATGCCGAACCCCGAATTCCAACCACTAACCCGGATATTTCACATGAGTATTATGAAAAATACAACGGAAGGCATGAAAACACAAAATGCCCCGAGGAATATTCTATTTTTAGTTTAAGGTGCGTTTTGTCGCCTGAAAAAGTTAACGGAATTTCCGGAGCACTCACCCTCCGGGCTAAAGAACGCCGAAAATGAACCGTCCCCCGGCTGAGCCGAAAGGCATAAAGGCTGAAAACAACCCCTTCCGTCACAGGGCGCTTGATGTGGAACCCGGATGATTTTGCCTCCGGATTCCTGCTGGAGTTTATCCCTGTAAAAGCAGGGGCGGGTCATTCCCGCGCAGGCGGGAATCCAATCTTCCTGCATCGTCAAGCCGTCATACAAATCCGCCCATCCGGGGTTATGTTCCTCAATCAAGCTAAGTTTCCATGCCCGATTCCATTTTTTTATCTGCCTTTCCCTCGATAGCGCTGTTTCGGCATCCCTTGCAACCTCGTAATATACGAGCCGGTGCACTCCGTATTTCTTTGTGAAACCCTCAGGGTCCCTCTCCTTTGGCTGGATGGAATGTAAACGTAAAAGTTTTCTTTCATGTGCAGAGAAAAAAATGGATTCCCGCCTTCGCGGGAATGACGGCTTTTATCTTATTACGCGGAGCACTTATTACCGGGAGCATGAAATACTTGACATTACAATGCCGGAAATGGCCTGCAAAACAGGTATTTTTTGAGGTTCCAATGTGAATGAAAACTAACCGGTAACTCTTTTACTCGCAAAAAGTTCCCCCATTTTTTCAAAAACCAATCACGACCACTTCACAAATCCAATGTTTGTTTTTCTTTAAAGGATTACGCAGCTTAAGGGTTAATTATTGGGGGAACTCCTGAAAACTTGCCGGGAAGCTGTCCTCGCTCCATATTTCAGAAAGGGCTTGTGGTGCTTTCTCGACGGACGGTTGTTTGACAATTCCCCTGGTACTGATAAGCTTTAGATAGTTACGGAGTTTCCATAATCAACGAGGTGTGCTATGAAAGACCTGGAAAGACTGGAAAAAATCGCGCGGCTGATGCGTTACTACATACTGGTGTCGAGCACCGAGGCAGGCTCGGGCCACCCGACCTCTTCCCTTTCGGCCGTGGAACTCATGTCGGGCCTTCTCTTCGGCGGCACGTTCCGCTACTTTGTCGAGAAGCCGGGGCATCCCAATAACGACCGGATAATCTTTTCCAAGGGCCATGCCTCGCCGCTTTTCTACTCCATGTGGGCGGCCGCCGGCAAGGTCACGGAGGAGGAGCTTCTTGCCTTCAGGAAATTCGGCAGCCCCCTTGAGGGGCACACCACCGTGGCCTTCAGGTATGTGGAGGCATCCACCGGCTCGCTTGGGCAGGGGCTTCCCATCGGCGTGGGCGCCGCGCTTAACGCAAAGTACCTGGACAAGCTCCCCTACAGGACCTATGTGCTGCTCGGCGACAGCGAGATGTCCGAGGGCTCGCAGTGGGAGGCCATCCAGATAGCCGCACATTACAAGCTCGACAACCTCGTCGGCATCCTGGACGTAAACCGCCTGGGCCAGCGCGGGGAGACAATGTACGGCCACGACGTCGCGGCCTATGAAAGGAGGGTCTCCGCCTTCGGATGGGAGACCATGGTAATCGACGGCCATTCCCTGCCCGATGTGCTCGGGGCATACGAAAAGGCCCTCGACGCAAAGGGCAGGCCGGTGATGATAATCGCAAAGACCCTGAAGGGCAAGGGCGTCTCCTTCATTGAAGACAGGGAGGGCTGGCACGGAAAGGCCCTTGGCAGGGAAGACCTGGCGCGGGCGCTCAAGGAACTCGGCGAGGTGGAAAAATCCGTGCGCGGCGGGACGGCCGCGCCGGATGACATGGAGCCGGAGAGAAAGGCCCCGCAGCCCGTCGGGCCGCCCTCCTATCCGGCGGATGCCGCGGTTGCCACGCGGGAGGCCTACGGCAACGCCCTCAAGCGCATTTTCCCGGCTTTCCCCGACATGGTGGTACTCGACGCCGAGATAAGCAACTCCACCATGGCCGGGATATTCAAGGCTGCTTACCCGGAGCGGTTCTTCGAGATGTACATCGCCGAGCAGAACATGGCCGGGGCCGCGCTGGGCCTTTCGAGGCGCGGAAAAATCCCTTTTATCTCCACTTTCGCGGCGTTTCACTCACGGGCCTTCGACCAGCTCAGGATGAGCCAGTACTCGGCCCCCAATATCAAGCTGTGCGGCTCCCATGCCGGGGTTTCCATCGGCGAGGACGGCCCCTCGCAGATGGGCCTTGAGGACATCGCCATGTTCCGGGCCATAAACGGCTGCGTTGTGCTCTGCCCCTCCGACCCCTGGGCGGCCGAGCGGCTGGTGGAGGAGGCCGCAAGGCACGAGGGCATGGTCTACATAAGGACCACCCGGTCCGCCACCCCCGTGCTCTACGGCCCGGAGGAGAAGTTTCCCATCGGCGGGAGCAAGGTGGTGCGAAAGAGCAAAAACGACGACGCCACCGTGGTGGCCGCCGGGATAACGCTGCACGAGGCGCTCAAGGCATACGGCGAACTAAAGGCCGAGGGCGTAACCGTCCGGGTCATAGACCTTTACAGCATCGCCCCCATCGACCACGAGACCCTCCATGAGGCGGCAAACGACACCGGGACGGTCATCACCGTTGAGGACCACGCAGAGGCCGGGGGCATCGGCGAGGCCGTAAGAAGCGCGCTTAAGGGGATTACGCCCCACGTCTATTCCCTCGCCGTCCGGAAGATCCCCAGAAGCGGCTCTCCCGCCTCGCTCCTCGATTACGAGGAAATCTCAAGCAGGGCCATTGCAACGGAGATAAGGGAGATATTAAATAGAGACATCGTGCATGCGCCCTTGACGCAGCAGCGGGCCGAAAGGGGGGCCGGACCCGGGGCGAAGCGCGGTTACATGCCGGCGGACGCCCCTATCGAAGAAGCGAGAGGTGGTGCTCAAAAACCTTCCGGAAATGGAACCCGTAAATCATCAGGGTAATCGCAAGCGGGAAAAGCCTCGGACGCCTGAACAACGACCAGAAGAAAAGCCTCCAGTAGTAGAACCGCTCTTTTCCGAGTATGCCCAGGAGCAGGGCGGACTTGAAAAGCGCCTTGACGTGGCTTGCCCGCAGGTGGACCAGCCGCGCCTGCGCGGGCTTGTACTCTTTCAAGAATTTTTTCAGCCGCTCATAGTACTGTTTTGGGGAGTAAATCGTATGGACGATGGATTTATACCCGTTTATCAGCGCCTCGCGGTTCATCTTGGGGACGAAGTTCATCGAAAAGTCCGTGTTGTCGCCGCTCATTGCGTTTAGCAGCCTGCTCTCCGCCTTGAGGCGGCGGTAGAGTTTCGTGCCGGGAGGGGCGTTCAGTAGCCCGACCATCGCGGTCACAATCGCGCTTTCCTGGATGAACTTTAT
Source organism: uncultured bacterium (assembly GCA_965372535.1). Taxonomy (GTDB): domain Bacteria; phylum Nitrospirota; class Thermodesulfovibrionia; order Thermodesulfovibrionales; family JdFR-86; genus CBDVCR01. Next base: position 8,735 of record CBDVCR010000067.1, read on the forward strand.
CACGCGGTCGAAAATCGCGGCCGGGTCCTTGTCAAAGCCCACGATGAACCCCGCCTGCACCACAAGGCCGAAGTTCTGGATTTTCCTTACGCAGGCGATGAGGTCCCGGTTTTTGTTCGGGATTTTGGCGCACTCCTCGAGGCTTTCCTCGTTGGGGGACTCTATGCCGATAAAGACCGTGTCGAACCCGGCCCGGACCATCGACCGCATAAGCTCCTCGTCGTCGGAGAGGTTGACCGACGCCTCGGTGGAAAGGGCAAAGGGATGTTTTCGCTTCTTCATCCAGTCGATGATGGCGGGCAGTATCTCTTTTTTCAGTTTCGCCCTGTTTCCGATGAAGTTGTCGTCAACGAAGAACACCCCGCCTTTCCAGCCCATCGAATAGAGGCTGTCCAGTTCGGCCACGACCTGTTCCTTCGATTTCGTCCGCGGCTTGCGCCCGTAGAGCACCGTGATGTTGCAGAATTCGCAGTCATAGGGGCAGCCGCGCGAGTACTGGATGTTCATCGACCCGTATTGCCTTGAATCAATGAGCTCCATGAGCGGGACGGGGGTGGCGGCCAGGTCGGCCCATTGGGCTGACGTGTAAATGCGTTGGGGCCGCCCGTCCGCCAGGTCTTTAAGGAACATGGGGAGCGTGACCTCGGCCTCGTTGAGCACAAGGTGGTCCACGTCTTCGAAGTCCTCGTAAGAGGAGGTGAAAAGTGGGCCGCCCGCGACTACCCTGCTTCCGAGTGCCTTGCACCTCTGGATTACCGCTTCCGCGGATTCCTTCTGTACCGACATGGCGCTTATGAAGACATAATCCGCCCAGCGGATGTCGCTGTCCTTTAAATCGGCGACGTTCATGTCCACGAGCTTTTTCTCCCATTCACCGGGCAGCATCGCCGCCACGGTCAGCAGCCCGAGGGGCGGATAGCACGCCTTCTTTGAGATGAATTTCAGGGCATGCTTGAAGCTCCAGAAAGTGTCGGGATATTTAGGATATACGAGGAGTATTTTCATTGTCGTCGTCCGGTCGTCCTTTTTGGCCTTTTCTTTTTTTATACCATTGATTCGACGCGGAATCAAGCGAAAAGTCAAATCCCGCACCGGGCGGCGCCAAAAGAGGCTCTTTGTATTATACTTCCGCTTCGCTTTAATTATCCAATCTATCCAGTCCGGTTTCCGGTTACAGCGCCTCCCCTTCGAGCTGCCCGGCAAAAGTGCCGGGGCCGTACCGTCAGCCGGAACCCTTCGCGGCGTTTGCCGCCATGAGCGCCGCCCCGCAGAGCACCATTGCCAGGCAGAGCGACTGCCCCATGCTCAGCGGGCCTATGACGAGGCCGAGCTGGGGGTCGGGCTGGCGCACGAACTCGATAAAAAACCGCACCGAGCCGTAGCCGATAAGGTAGAGCGAAAAGGCGAACCCCTTGAAAGGGAATTTTTTTCTGACCGTCCAGAGCAGGACGAAGAGGACGAGACCTTCGAAAAACGCCTCGTAAAGCTGCGATGGGTGGCGGAGTTTCCCCTCGGGGTCATGGGGGAAATACATCCCCCAGGGCGCCGACGTGGCCCTTCCGTAAAGCTCGCCGTTTATGAAGTTTCCGAGCCTCCCGAAGGTGTAGCCCAGGGGGATTGTCGGGACGAAGAAGTCCATAAAACGCCAGAAGTCCAGCTTCCGCCTCTTGAGGAACAACACCGCCGCCACGAGTGCGCCTATGAGGCCGCCGTGGTAAGACATGCCGGAGATGCCCGTGAACCTGATGCCGTTTTCAAAGGCAATGGGCAGTAATATTTCGATGGGGTGGCGCAGGTAGTAGCCGAAATTATAAAACACCACATATCCGAGCCGAGCCCCCGCCATTAGCCCCAGGGCTGTCCAGACAAGGTAGTCCTGGACAAGCTCTTTTGAGTATTCGAAACCCTCGCGCCTTATCCTCCGGACGGAGAGCAGGTACGCGGTCAGGAACGCAAGTACGTACATCATGCCGTACCAGCCGACGCGGAAGGAGCCTATCTCTATTATATAGGGGTCAATCCTCCCCGGCAGATGCTGCCACCAGTCCGTCAATTCAGCACTCGCTTTTCCCGGTTGTTTTACCGGCCATGTTGTCCCTTGCGCTTTCCACCGCCTTGCGTGTGAGGAGGTACGCAAAAAACGCCGACGCCGCGCCCACCACCGTGGAGCCCACCGCGAAGGGCACTATTATATGCCTGAACTCCATCAGCACGGTGCCCATCCTTACGTGGCTCCAGTTTATGTCCGAGGGGACGATATCCACGCCCACGATAAGCATCCCTATCCAGGTGCAGAAGGTGTAGATGGGGACCATGCTCCAGGGGTTCGTTATGTACACCCCGGTGAGGGTCACCATCCTGTTCAGCCTTAAAACCCAGGCCAGGGCGAGGCCCAGCACGGTGTGAATGCCTATAAGAGGGGAAATCCCGACGAAGAGACCGATGGAAAAGGCCAGGGCTATCTTGTGCGGCGTTTCCTTAACGCCCGCGATGTTCCTCAGCCTCTTTTTAAACATTTCTGTTAAGATTTATCCCTGTCAACCGAAGTGCCTGTAGCCGGAGGGCGCCACAGGTTTGGCCGCCCCGTCCGGCGAAACGAGCATGAGGCCCTTTGAACGGGTGACCTCGCCAATGTGGGCCGCCCGAACCTTTCTGCCCGGCGGGGCGGTAAAGAGCAGTTCGTAGTCCTCGCCTCCCCCGGCCGCGAACTCAAGCGGGTCGAGCCCCAGGGAGCCGGCCACCGTCCTTACCGCCCCGGAGACGGGTATTTTTTCGGCATGGAGCCTCGCCCCCACGCCGCTTTCCGCGCAGAGCCGCCAGAGGTCGATGAAAAGCCCGTCGCTTAAGTCTATCATGGAGGTGGCGAGTTTTACAAAAGGGCCTGGTTTCCTGGCCTCGGGCATGAGGTGTCTCCTCAAGAGCGGCTCCATCACTTGCCACTTGAGCGGCCCCTGAAGGGGCTGCTCAAGGTCCACGGGCCTGTTTATCAACTTAAGGAGCATGAGGCCGCAGGCCGACTCGCCGAGGTTTCCGGTAACGTATATTCCGTCGCCGGGCTTTGCGCCCGAGCGCTTAAGCGGCCTTTCGGCGTATCCAAGCACCGTCAGCGACAGGGTTATCTTGCCCTTCGTCGCGCTGAGGTCGCCCCCCACGAGGGCGACCCCGTAGAGCTTGAAAGCCAGCTCCATGCCGTCGAAGAGGCTGTCCACGAAAGACTCCTCTGTATCTTCCGGCGCGGCGAGGGCAAGGAGCGCGAAACGTGGTTTCCCCCCCATGGCGTAGACATCGCTTACGTTTGCCGAGACGAGCTTGAACCCGACCTGATAGGGGGTAGCGAAGCCGAGGTCGAAATGCACGCCTTCGACCATCATGTCCGTGGTGGCCAGGAGTTTCCCGGCGCCGCCACGGAGGACGGCGGCGTCGTCGCCTATGCCGGCAAGGACGCTGCCGGACTTTACGGGAAACCTTGCGCGGATGTGTTCGAGGAGAGGGAGTTCCCCTACCTCCCTGAGCCTCATTTTTTCCGGGGTTCCCTTTTTCTCGATGCGGCCTTTTTCCCCGCCGGTTTCCGCCCGTTCGCCTTTTTCCCCTTAAGTGCCTGCCTGATTACCTCGTCCATGCTCTCGACGGTGATGAACTCCATGTTCTTCTTGATGTACTTTGGTATGTCCTCCAGGTCCTTGCGGTTCCGCGCGGGGATGATGACCCTGTTGATGCCGAAGCGTTTGGCGGCAAGCGCCTTTTCCTTGAGCCCGCCTATGGGCAGCACCCTGCCCCTCAAGGTGACCTCGCCGGTCATGGCGAGCTTCCTGTCCACCGGCTTTCCGATAAGGGCCGAGGCGATTGAAGTTGCCATGGTGATGCCCGCGGAGGGGCCGTCCTTGGGGATTGCCCCCGCGGGCACGTGTATGTGGAGGTCGGTCCTGGAGAAGACCTCCTCCTTTATCTTCAGTTCCTTTGCCCTGGACCTCACGTAGCTCAGTGCGGCATGGGCCGACTCCTTCATAACGTCGCCGAGCTGGCCGGTGAGCGTGAGGTTGCCCTTGCCCTTCATGGTGGTGGCCTCGATAAAAATGATGTCCCCGCCCGCTTCCGTCCAGGCCAGGCCGGTGGAGACCCCCACCTCGTCCCTGACCATCTCCTCCTCTGGCAGGAACTTCGGCACGCCGAGGAACTTCGCGAGGTTGCCCGTTGAGATGTTGAACTTCTTTTTCTTTTTCTCGGCAATCTCCCTGGCCACCTTCCTGCAGAGGTGGGCGATTTCCCGTTCGAGGTTCCTCACCCCCGCCTCCCTGGTGTATTGCGTGATTATCGTCCCGAGGGAGGAGTCGGATATCTTGAGTATCTTGTCCGTTATGCCGTGCTCCTCAAGCTGCTTGGGCACGAGGTAGTTTATGGCGATGCCCACCTTCTCCTCGGTGGTGTAGCTGGAAAGGTATATGACTTCCATCCTGTCGCGGAGTGGGCCGGGTATGGTGTCGGCCATGTTGCCGGTGGTGATGAACATCGTGTTTGACAGGTCGAAGGGCACCGTAAGATAATGGTCCGCGAAGGAGAAGTTCTGTTCCGGGTCGAGGACTTCAAGGAGCGCGCTTGAGGGGTCTCCCCGGTAGTCCATGCCTATCTTGTCCACCTCGTCCAGCATGAAGACCGGGTTGTTGGTGCCGGCCTGCTTGATGCCCTGGATAATCCTGCCCGGCAGGGCGCCCACGTACGTCCTCCGGTGGCCCCGTATCTCGGCCTCGTCCCTTACGCCTCCGAGGGACATCCTCACGAACTCCCTGCCGAGGGCCCTTGCGATGGACTTGCCGAGCGAGGTCTTCCCCACGCCCGGGGGGCCTATGAAGCAGATGATGGGGCCTTTCATCTTCGCCTTGAGTTTCCTCACGCTAAGGTATTCGAGTATCCTCTCCTTTACCTTTTCGAGGTCGTAGTGGTCTTCGTCCAGCACCTTCTTTGCCGCCTTGATGTCGAGCTTGTCCTTGGTGGATATGGACCAGGGAAGCTCGACCAGCCAGTCCAGGTACGTCCTTATGGTGCCGGCCTCGGCGCTGTCGGGGTGCATCTTCTGAAGGCGCTTGAGCTGTTTGTCGGCCTCTTTCTCCACCTTCTCCGGCATCCTGGCGGCCTTCATTTTCTTGCGGTATTCCTTTGCCTCCTCGGCCCTTTCGTCTATCTCGCCGAGTTCCTTCTGTATTGCCTTGAGCTGCTCCCTCAGAAAATATTCCCGCTGGGTCTTGTCTATCTCGCCCCTAGCCTCGGTCTGTATCTTCTGCTGGACGAGCAGGAGCTCTATCTCCCTTCCGAGGATGTCGCTCACCCTTTTCAGCCTCTCCTCCGGGTTCTTTATCTCGAGGATTTCCTGCGCCTGCTCGGTCTTGAGCCCGAGGTTCGAGGCGATGAGGTCGGCGAGCCTGCCCGGCTCGTCGAGGTTCTCTATGACGACCATGATGTCCGGCAGGACGTTCTTGCCGAGCGAGACCGCCTTGTCCATCTGTTCCTTGACCGTCCTGGTCATGGCCTCGACCTCGATGGACACCTCCCCGGACGGCTCCTCCTCCATCTTTTCTATGGAAGCCGCGTAGAAGGGCTCCTCCTGCACGAACTTCCTGACCCTGGCCTTGCTCAACCCCTGCACGAGCACCTTGACCCTGCCGTCGGGGAGTTTAAGCGTGCGCATGATAAGCCCCACGACGCCTATCCGGTAAAGGTCGTCGGCGCCGGGGTTTTCCACGTTCAGGTCCTTCTGCGTAAGGAGCATTATCATCTTGTCCGCGGACAGGGAGTTGTCTATGGCCTTTATGGACATCTCCCTGCCCACGAAAAGGGGCAGAATCATATACGGGAAGACCACGATGTCCCTTACGGGGAGCACCGGGAGTTTTTCCGGTATCTCTATTTCTTTTTCTTCCCTCTGTTCTTTTTCGGCAATTTCAGCCATCTATGCCTCTCTGTCCTTTACCCTCATTATATAACATTATCGTTAATTCCCCGCGGCGTCAATCTCGCGCCCGGGCTCCGCGCCCTTAACGGGCCTCTCCCCGCACAGCCGCGGAGAGAGGAGGCCCCCGGTCCCTTCCCCCGGAACGTTATAGGCGCTCAACTTTTGAGCTTCGCTGCCGTCTCTATGATGAACTCCTTGAAGTCCTCGAAGATACCGCCGTTTTGCAGGGCCAGGTCCACGGTGGCCTTCAGAAACCCGAGCTTGTCGCCGGCGTCGTACCGCTTTCCGTTAAAGACGTATCCGTAGACGGGCCTCCTGGCGGCAAGCACCCTGAGGGCGTCGGTGAGCTGTATCTCCCCTCCCCGGCCCGGCGGCAGGTCCTCGAGCACGTCGAATATGTCGGGGGTAAGGATGTACCTGCCTATGATGGCCAGGTTGGAGGGTGCGTCCTTCGGCTCCGGCTTTTCCACAAGGTCATCTATCCTGAACACCCTGTCCCTCAGCCTCTCCCCCTTCATGATGCCGTATTTGCCTATCTCCTTTTCGGGGACCTCCATGAGCGCGACTACCGGGCCCTTGATTTCTCCGTAAAGCCCCATCATCTCCAGAAGCAGCGTCTCATCGGGCGCTATCACGTCGTCGCTCAACAGCACGGCAAAGGGCTCGTCCTTTACGAACGGCCGTGCGCAGTAGACGGCGTGGCCGAGGCCGAGGGCCGTCCTCTGCCGTATGTAGGCGAACTTTATGTGCTGGAGCCTGTTTATCTCATCGAGGAGTTTTTGCTTCCCCGCCCTCTTGAGGCTTTCCTCCAGCTCGTAGGCCTGGTCGAAGTGGTCCTCTATGGCCCGCTTGTGCTTGCCGGTGATGATGATGAACTCCTCTATGCCGCAGGCCTCGGCCTCCTCAACGGCATACTGTATCTGGGGCTTGTCGACCAGCGGCAGCATTTCCTTGGGGGAGGCCTTTGTGGCCGGAAGAAACCTTGTCCCCAGGCCCGCCGCGGGCAAAATCGCTTTCCTTATCCTGTCTTTTGTCATCTTGCGTTTATTGTACTACCTGCAATACCATTAATCAACAACTCGAATTGCCTCGTCAAAAATCTATCTGAAACGGAATCGTTGCCTCATTTAAAAAATCCACTCAAAAAAACACAATAGTCTCCCGAGTCTCCTGGACTCTGGACACAGGAGGCGGAAATGGGGCTGACGATGAAGGAGAGTAAAGCTGTTACAGGGAGGCGGCGAATCGCCTCGTCAGGAACCCGCCCGAAAAGCAGTCCGCTTTCCGGGCGGGGGAATGTTTGTCGCCCTGTGATTGTAAAACCCCGGTTTTCAATGCGGGAAGCGCCAGGCTGTATCTCCTGATGAGACCGCGCTGCATGGCCCGAAGCAACTGTGTTGAATGTCAAGCCTTTTCGTAGCGCCATGGCTCATTG
>CBDVCR010000068.1:0-16108 GCA_965372535.1 uncultured bacterium
CCATGGCGCTACGAAAAGGCTTGACATTCAACACAGTTGCTTCGGGCGAGCCTGGTTCACCGCATCCGCTGCGTTCATCGGCGCTCGACGTACCAAAGTACGCCTTCGCGCCTCGCGCCTTGCGTCCGCGGCAAACCGGACTCGTGCAATATCCGGATGAGGGGAGAGGCATATTTTATTGAAAGTCGTCACTTCCAGAGAAATGCGAAAGATAGACCTCGATACCATCGAGGTCTACGGCATCCACGGGCGGGTCCTCATGGAAAGGGCGGGTGTCGCCGTAGCCGCAAGAATCAGGGAGAGGTACTCCATACGCAAGGTAACAGTGTTCGCCGGAAGCGGAAACAACGGCGGCGACGGCCTCGTCGTCGCACGGGAGCTTCATAACGCGGGCTATAACGTAAAGGCCCTCATCGCGGGAAGCCGTAACAGGCTGAACACGGACTGCAGGGTACAGTACGATACCGCACGGAAAATGGGCGTGCCCATGGAGTTCAAGACAGAGGCCGCCCCCGGGGACCTGCACGGCGCCCTCGTGGTGGACGCCGTCTTCGGCACCGGCCTTGCACGGCCGGTCGCGGGCAAAATCGCGGAGGCTTTCGGGGCGATAAACGAAAGCCCCTGCCCCGTCGTGGCGGTGGACATCCCCTCCGGGGTCTCGGCGGACACGGGAGGGGTGCTGGGCACGGCGATTAAGGCCGACACTACCGTTACCTTCGGCGCCCCGAAAAGAGGCCACCTCCTCCATCCGGGGGCGGGCCACACGGGGAGGCTCTACGTGGAGGACATCGGGTTTCCGAAAAAACTCTTCGAGGCCGTCCCCTGCACCCTGCTTGAGAGGGAGAAGATGACCCTCCTCATGCCGCCGAGGCCGGCCTATTCGCACAAGGGCGATTACGGCCATGTGCTCGTTGTGGCGGGCTCGCGGGGCAAGACCGGGGCCGCGCTCATGGCGGCCAGGGCCTGCATGAGGGCCGGGGCCGGGATGGTGACCCTCGGAGTGCCCGAATCCCTCGCCGACATCTACCAGGGCAGCGTGATGGAAGAGATGGTCCTCCCCCTGCCCGACACGGGAGACGGCGCTCTCTCCCTGGGAGCGCTTGAGCCGGTTTTGGGGTTCCTCGAAGGCAGGGCGGACGTTTTAGCCCTCGGGCCCGGCCTCGGCAGGGCGGAGGAGACGGCGGCGTTTGTGCGGGAGCTTCTCGCGAGGTGCCCGGCCCCAATGGTGGTGGACGCCGACGGACTGAACGCCCTTTCCGGCGCACCGGACATCCTTAAAAAAGCGCGGGCGCCGCTTGTGCTTACGCCCCACCCGGGGGAGTTTTCGAGGCTCTCCGGGACCGGAGTAAAGGAGATTGAAAGCGACAGGGTGGAGGCCGCCCTCGCGTTTGCAAAACAGACGGGCGCATATCTTATACTAAAGGGCGCACCGGCGATTGTTGCGGAGCCGGGCGGCGAGGCGTTCATCAACTCCACCGGAAACCCCGGCATGGCCAAGGCCGGAACGGGAGACGCCCTGACCGGGGTTTTGGCGGCGTGCTTAAGCCAGGGGCTCAGCCCCCTTGAGTCCTCGCTCCTCGGCGTGTATGCGCACGGCCTTGCCGGCGACCTGGCCGCCGTGGAAAAGACAGGCCGCTCAGTGCTCGCCTCGGACTTGATAGAGGCCGTGCCCGCTGCCTTTAAGTGCCTTTTGGAGGCTTTTTGATGGTATTCCCCGAGATATTCGACGGACAGGTAATGGGGTTTTTCAGCGACAGGGAACTGGGCGTCGACGTTCGCGGCCTTACGGGCAGGCGCGTCTACCTGCCCATACAGAAGCACACCGGCAAGGTCGTAATAGTGGCCGATAACCTCGCACCAAAAGAGGCTGATGCGGTGATAACCGACCGGCATGACATCCTTCTCGGCGTATCGACCGCCGACTGCGTGCCCATACTCCTGTTTGACAGGGCAAACCTCGCCATCGGCGCGGTCCACGCGGGATGGCGCGGCACGGCGAAGGGGATTTTAAAGGAGACCATACAGGCCATGCGGAAAACCTACCACAGCAGCCCCGGGGAACTGCTCCTGGCCATCGGCCCGGCCATACGGTGGTGCTGCTATGAGGTTGGCGACGAGGTCGTCGAGGCGGTCTCAAAGACCACGGGACAGGGCAGCTACCACAACGTAAGGGACGGCATGAACTGCCTCGACCTTCAGGGCGCCAACAAATACCAGGCCCTGTCCCTGGGCGTCAAGGAACACCACATAAGCGTCATAGAGGAATGCACCTCCTGCTTCCCGGACAGGTACTTCTCCTACAGGCGCGAAGGGAAAAAGACCGGCAGGCAGGGCGGGTTTATCGGCATGCCGTAGGAAAACGATTACAGGCCGTAAGGTATTAATTTAAGGTATTAATTAATGAATCGACCCTGATGGCAAGACGGCCAGGCGGGGGAAAGGGCGATATGAAGGCTTCGGACATCATGAAGACGGACGTCACCCCGGCGGCGCCGGACATGACGGTGGAAGAACTGGGCAGGCTGTTTATCGAAAAGAACGTCACCGGGCTCCCGGTGCTCGACGGCAATGGCAACCTCATGGGCATCGTGACCGAGCACGACCTCATCAACCGGAACAAGAAGCTCCACATACCCACGGTGCTCAGGATTTTCGACGCCTTCATCCCCCTGGAGGGATTCGGCGCGGTGGAAAAGGAGTTCAAGAGGATGTCCGCCGTCGTGGTATCGGAGATATTCACAACCAACGTCGTAACCATTGCCGAGGACACCCCTCTGGACGAGATAGCCACCATAATGTCCGAGAAGAAAGTGCACCACCTGCCCGTGGTAAGGGACGGAAAACTCGTGGGATTTGTGGAGCAGCACGACGTGATAAAGGGCATCGCCGGTGGTGAGGGTCCTGACAAGAGGGCCTGAGGAGACGGTACGGGCGGGTCGCAGGCTGGGGAGGCTCCTTGGGGCCGGCGACACGGTCTGCCTCCACGGCGACCTCGGCGTCGGGAAAACGACCTTCGTAAAAGGGGTGGCAAGCGCCCTCGGCCTGGGAGAGAGGGAGATAACGAGCGCGAGCTTCACCATCGTCGTCGAGTACGAGACCGACCCGCCCTTCTACCACATAGACCTCTACCGGCTTGAGAACCGCGCCGAACTGGACTCCGCCGGAGTGTACGACTACATAGGCGGCGACGGCATAGCCGTTATCGAATGGGCCGAGAGGGCCGACCCCGGGGCGCTTGAGGACGCCATAACGGTGCGCATTAATTTTCTCACCGGAGACGAAAGAGAGATTATAATAGAGGGCATAGATGAAAAAGATCGGCATCATCTGCAAGAAGGACCGGCCGGAGCCGGGCGAGATACTTAAGGCACTGGTCCCCTGGCTCAGGGAGCGGGGCGCCGAGGTCTTCCTCGAAAAGGACAGGGCCGGGGCACTGGGCATGCAGGGCTTCGACCCTGATGACCTGCCCTCTCTCGTCGAGATGGTCGTCGTCCTCGGAGGCGACGGCACCATGCTCGGGGCCGCGAGGCTCGTAAGCAAAAAGGGCATTCCCCTGCTGGGCATAAACCTCGGCGGGCTCGGTTTCATCACCGAAGTCCACAAGGAGGAGCTCTACGACGCCATGGAGAGCATCCTCAACGACGAGTGCCCCTCCGAGGAACGCATGATGCTCACCGCGCAGCTTACGAGGGACGGGGAAAAGTCCGGCGAGTTTACGGCCCTGAACGACGTGGTCATCGACAAGGGGCCGATTGCAAGGATAATCGACCTCGAAACCAGCGTAAACGGAGCGTACGTGACGCATTTCAGGGCCGACGGGGTAATCGTCTCCACCCCCACGGGCTCGACCGCCTACTCCCTTTCGGCGGGGGGGCCGATACTTTATCCTTCTCTTAACAGCATCGTGCTCACCCCCATCTGCTCGCACACCCTCACAAACCGCCCCATAGTGCTCGCCGGCGACATGGAGGTCGAAGTCGCCCTCAAGTCCCGGAGCGACGGGGTGCTCCTCACCCACGACGGGCTGGTGGCATCGACCCTCGGACGGGGAGACGTGGTCGCCATAAAAAAGTCCCCCTACAGCACCAGGCTGCTGATGCCGTGCGGAAGGGACCACTTCAAGGTACTGAGGAGCAAACTCAAGTGGGGCGAAAGGTAGCGGGATGAACAGGCCGCGGGCGATAAAGAGCGTGCTCGAGTTCTACGACGCGCTCGGTTTCGAGAGGCTTCCGCTGAGCCTGCCGCAAAACGGGATACGCACAGGCGGCCCCCCGCAGGACAGGACGGCGGCGCTTGAGCGGCTCAGGCGGGAACTCGGCGAGTGCGGCAGGTGCCGCCTCAAAAAAGGCAGCACCAACGTCGTCTTCGGCGAGGGGAGCGCCGGGGCCGAGCTGATGTTCGTCGGCGAGGCCCCCGGCAGGGAAGAGGACGCCCAGGGCAGGCCCTTCGTTGGGGAGGCCGGGAAGCTCCTGACAAGCCTTATCAACAGGATGGGCTTTGGCCGGGAGGAGGTCTACATCACCAACGTGATAAAGTGCCGCCCCCCGAACAACCGCGACCCACAGGAGGACGAGATAAGGCAATGCCTCCCCGTGCTCGGAAAACAGATAGAGACAATATCCCCGAAGGTGATAATGACCCTCGGGCGCATAGCGGCCCACGCCGTCGTCGGGGTCACAACGCCCATAAGCAGGCTCAGGGGGAAGTTCGTTAAATTCGAGGGCATCGATTTAATGCCCACCTTCCACCCGGCGTACCTGCTGAGAAACCCCGCTGAGAAGATGCTCGTCTGGGCCGACGCCCTCCAGGTGCTCGGAAAACTCGGCAGGGAAGCGAAATGAAGACCATCTGGGCCCCGTGGAGGATAGAGTACATACTCTCAAGAAAAGGCCCCGGATGCGTCTTCTGCGACATATACGGGGAGCGCAGGGACAGGGAAAACCTCATCCTTTACCGGGGGGAGCTGAACTACGTGGTGATGAACCGCTACCCCTACACGGGCGGCCATCTCATGGTCGTGCCGTACCACCATGCCTCATCATTTGAGGGGCTCACGCACGAGACGCTTTCGGAGATGATGGCGATTGCGAAGCTCTCGGTGGACTGCCTTGCCGAGGTCATGCGGCCCGAGGGGTTCAACACCGGCATCAACATCGGCGAGGCCGCCGGGGCGGGAATAAAAGAGCACCTGCACATGCACGTCGTGCCGCGCTGGGCGGGGGACTCAAGCTTCATGGCCGTGCTGGACGAGGCAAGGGTAATCCCCGAACACCTCCTGGCGACGTATGACAAGCTCCTGCCGGTGTTTGCCGGGCGCAGCAAGGGCAATAGGACTTGACAATGCCTCTTGCATACCTAAAAATAAAGGCTTTTTATGGCTCCAATGCTTATAAAAACCAATTGGTCAACAACTGGAATGCTTAGGGAACTCCGGGTAAAAAACTTCGCCATAATAGACGAACTCTCAATGAGTTTCGGCGAGGGGCTTAACATCCTGACCGGCGAGACGGGCGCCGGCAAGTCCATCGTGGTCGGCGCGCTGGGCGTGGCCCTCGGCGGAAGGGCTTACACCGAGATGATAAAGACCGGCTGTGCCGAGGCCACCGTGGAGGCCCGCTTCGACATAACCGGACACCCGGTGCTTGAGAAGATGGGCATCGCCTCCGACGACGGCATCGTAATCAGGCGGAACATTTCCTCCGCCGGCAAGGGCAGGGCATACATAAACGGCTCCATCGCCAACATCCAGAGCCTCGCCGAGCTGGGGCGAAGCCTCGTTGACGTGCACGGCCAGCACGAGCACCAGAGCCTGCTTTCATCCGACAGCCAGATGAGGCTCCTGGACCGTTTCGGCGGCCTGGAAGCCGAGCGGGAGGAAGTCGCCGCCCTTTATGAAAAAGTCAGGTCCATCAAGGGCCGCCTCGACACGATACGTGCCGGGGCGAGGGAGACGGCCCGCAAGCTCGACCTCCTGAAGTTCCAAGCGGAAGAGATAGAGGCCGCCTCTTTAAGCCCGGGCGAGGACGAAAGGCTCGAGGAGGAGCGCAAGATTCTTTCTAATTTAAGCCGCCTGAACGAGCTTTGCGAGACCTCCTACGCCCTGCTCTACAGCGATGAGGGCTCCTCCATGGAGAAAGCATCCGGGGCGGCGGCCGGCCTGAGGGAGATGGCATCCATCGACCATGGGGCCTCCGGCATACTGGAGGTCCTGGAGCAGGCCCTCCCACTCCTTGAGGACGCCTCTCTTTCCATCAGGGATTTGAGGGAAAAATACCACCTGGAGCCGGGCAGGCTCCAGATGGTGGACGACCGGCTCGAACTCATACGGAACCTCAAGAGAAAATACGGCGACACAGTGGAGGCGGTGTTGGCGTTCATGGAGGACGCCGTCAAGGAACTCGGCGAACTGGAGCGCGCCGGGGAGACCACGGAGGAGCTTGAAAAGGAACTCGACGAGAAGGAGGCCCGGCTCGGGCGGGCCTCTTCCGAGCTGTCGGAGAAGCGGAAGAAGGCGGCCAGGCGGACGGAGGCCGCCATAGGCAAGGTATTGAAGGGCCTTGCGCTTGAAAAATCGGAATTCAGGATAGACATAAACGACGCGCCGGTCAACTCCACCGGCATCGACGCCGTGGAGTTCCTGTTCACCGCCAACAGGGGGGAGGCCCTGAAACCGCTTCAGAGAGTCGCCTCGGGCGGCGAACTTTCGAGGGTCATGCTCGCCATAAAAAGCGTCCTCCGCGAGGCCGACCGCATCCCGGTGCTCGTCTTCGACGAGGTGGACGCGGGCATAGGCGGGAAGACCGCAAGCAACGTGGCGATGAAGCTCAAGGAAATATCCGCCAACCACCAGGTGCTCTGCATCACGCACCTGCCGCAGATAGCCTCGAAGGCCGAGAGCCATTTCCTCGTGGAGAAGGTCGAGAAAAGCGGCCGCGCATGTGTTATCGTAAAAGAGCTTACGGGCCGCGTAAGACAGGAAGAGATAGCGCGGATGCTGAGCGGAAACGTGACCGAAAAATCCCTTGAACACGCGCGGGAAATCATGGAAGGAGACGCTTGAAAGGCAGGGTGGCGATAGAGGAGGAGGCGTGCAAGGGCTGCAATTACTGCGTCCTGGCGTGCCCTAAAGGCTGCCTTGCCCTTAAGGGCGAGTTCAACGGCAAGGGGTTCTTCCCCTCAACGGTGGTGGACAAGGAAAGCTGCACCGGCTGCGCCTTCTGCGCCGAGGTCTGCCCCGAGATAGCAATCGAGGTCTGGAGGGAAAGCCCGAAGCCCAGGGGTCCGGAGTTGAACCGCTCGCCGGGCCTTTCTTAGAGCAGGTATTCCGCGAGGTTTATCTTGTACTTGGCCGGGTCCATGGTCTTGAATATCGACCTCTTGTACTGGCCCGTGCTCAGTTTCTCGGAGAGGTCAACCTGGTAGCCCGGCACCTTTTTGCCCGAGGGGTCTGATATTATCATTGCCACCGGCCTTGAGGGAGACACCATGTTGTTGCTGTAGACGAGGGCGAGTTCCCTTGTGTCCAGAAGGACGGCGGTCCCCACGGGGTAGACGCCCACCATGTTGACGAAAAACTTAAACAGCAGGGGGTCGAGCTGGGCGCCGGCCCTTTCCAGCATGAGGCTCAGGGCCTTTTCGGGGGTCATGGGAGTCCTCGAATAGACCCTCGCCGACGTCATGCCGTCGTACTGGTCGGCGATGCTCACAATGCGCGAGTACAGGTCGATATCCCGCGAGTTTTTCCTGGCCGGGTAACCCCCTCCGCCGGGGTACTGGTGGTGCTCGAAAGCCACGATGGCGGCCTTTACGGAGACAATGTCGAACCCCTTCATGTTGAGTATGCTTCTTACGCCCCAGTAAGGGTGCCTCCTCACGAGCTTCCATTCCTCCTCGGTAAAAGAGGAAGGCTTGTTCAACACTTCCACCGGCACTTCCGTCTTTCCGATGTCGTGGAAAAGGGCCACGAGGCCGAGTTCGAGCATGGCGTTTTTCGTAAACCCCAGTTTCTGGCCGAGGGTCATCGACAGGATGCTGACGTTGACGGAATGGTGGTAGGTATAGTCGTCGTAATCCTTTATCGCGGTCATGCCGATAAGGAGGTCCTCCTCCTGCAAAAGGGCGTCCACCATGGACTGGACGACGCGCTTTGCCCGCCTGGCGTCTATCTTCTCCCCGGACCTTATCTTGCTCATTACCCCCTTGGTAAAGGAGACCGCCGAGAAATAGCTTTTCTTGACCGCCCTGCGGATGTCGTATTCCATTTTCTCGTCCGCAACATGCCGGGGCGGCCCCACGGATATGTTGCCAAGCGCCTCGATGCCCGCGGAAAGCTCATCAAAGGGGTCCCGGGAAAAAGAGGCGGAAATAAATGCCTTCAAAAACGCCTGCATGTCGCTGGAGGTGATTCTGTCGAGAAACGTGATGCTTCCGAGCTTGAACCTCTTGAATTCCTTGACCATGTAATCGAAATTGATGAGGTTTTCCATGGAAAACCTGACCCTTGCGTCGTTGAGGTAGAAATACTCTCCCACGAGTTCGAGGGTCACGGAATCCCCGCCCGGAAGCTGGGAGTTGACCAGGGCGACGAATTTCCCCAGCGCCTTTTGGACCGCGACGTTTGAGGGGTCGTGTATCTGCGAAGTCCTGATAATCGCCGCAAGCTGGTTTATCAGGTCCCTCGATACCGGGTCCGCCACGACGCTCCGTTTATCTGCCTGCATCGTTAATCCTCTTAAGAGCTGCCTCGGCATATTCGCTGACGAGCCTGTCCTTGGAGCCCCTCAGTTTTACAAGCTCCCCGAGGGCGTCCCTTCTGCCGAGAAGGCCCAGGGCGTGGACGGCCGCGGCCTTGTACTCGTTAAACTTCGCCCTGCCGAAAAACGGGCTCTTCCTGAGCACGGCCATAAGGAACTCGAAAACGTCGTCGCTTCTCCAGTGGCAGAGCGCCTCGAAGCTTTCCTTTACCTCGGGAAACTCGGCGTTCAGGACTCGCCTGTCCGCGAGCCTCTCAAGGAGCGTCTCCCTTGCCTGGTCCGTGCCGATGCTCCCCAGGGCCCTCACGGCGGCGGACCTTACGGCCCTGTCAGGGTCGTCAAGGTACAGCTTCACCGTGCGGGCAGCGAGCGGCCCGCCGAGCTCGCCTACCGTCTTCATCGCTTCCCTTCTGACCCTCGGCTCCTGGTGCCCGGCCACCCCGACCAAATACTCCACCGCGGCCTTGTTTCCCACGAGCCGGAGGACGTGGATGATGTTTCTGACGACATACCACCTGTCGTCCCTAAGCCCCTTGAGCAGCGCGGATATGTCGTTCCTGCCCAGGTAGGCGAGGGCGCTGATTGCGCTTCTGCGTCCGCTTATCGTCTTCAACTCGCCGAGTATCTCCATAAACGGCGGGATGGCGTTTACGCCGAGAGGCTTGACGTATTCCCTGAAATCCTCCTCTTTAATCCCTTCCTTGGAGTCGAGCTGCTCCCCGATAAGCTTTACGAGAGCGGGCGTGCCCGCGCCGAAAAACACGGCCCCCAGCGCTTTTTTGAGTTCATCGGACCTGGTGCTGTTAATCATTTCCCTGACGCGCCTGAAAACAGAGGCGGCGGCTCTGAGGCTGGAGTGCCGAACGGAAAACTCAACGGCGTTGTTCAATATACGCGCCACGTCCTTGAACTCCTCCACCGACTCGGCCATGTAGAGCATGTCGAGGAGGATATCGGAGAGTTTATCGACCTTCGCGCCTGCGTCCTTCTGCACCTCAAGGGCGAGCGCCCTCAAGTCTTCCTCCGCAATCGGCATCTGAGGGACGACTTCGGCATCGTCCATCCCCAGGGCCTCCTCGTACGCATACTGTATGTTGTCTTCCTCCGAGGCCCCGTCTTTCGCCTGTCTCGCGGCATCCGTCTCGTAATCGTCGTACTCGGCAAGGGCGTTGTCGTCCACGGTGTAGCGTATGTTTCGGAAATCCTTTTCCCACAGGAGCGTTATGATGTCGTCCTCGACCATCTCGTTGTCGAAATCGACCGAAATTATGCGCAGGAACTTTTCGAGTTCCTCTTTTTCGAGGGCGGAATCGAAGCCCAGGGACCTCAGGCCGTCCCTGAAGAAGAACAATGCCAGGTTATCGTCCTTGCCGTCTCCGTGGTATACGGACTCCTCGCCGAGAAATATATCGTTCCTCGTAATGCCAAGCTCCAGGGCGCCGCCGCTGTCCAGGAAATCCCTGAACTTGCCGTAGGTGTTGTCCACAATCTGCCTGTAAACGGGGTTGTTGGAAGGATACAACCTGAGGTTCTTCTTTGCCTTGAGCAAAGACTGCAGGGCTTCCTGGGCCCCGGAGACGCCTTGAGGTCTTATTTCATCGGTAGTCGCCATGTCTTATTAAGATACTTTAATATACTTATAAGTATATTAAAATAACACAGCGGCATGGGCGAGTCAAACTAAAAGACCTGTATTTTCCGCACCCTCGCGAAGTTCCTCATCACCATGGCTGCGGTATGGAGCCTCGAAAGCCTCAGGTTCCTGTTGCGTATGCCCTGGGTGTCGCCGGAGGGGAATCTCTCGGAGCGTATTTCTTTCTGCTTTTTCTGTAGTTCGTGGTAAAGGCTCTTGAACGTATCGTCGTCAATGGGTTTGAGGAATATCGGGTTTACGACGGTATACCCCTCGGAGATGTCATATACCGCCGCCTTAAGGTTCTTCCCTCTTATCATCATCCTGGTTCACCTTTTTCCTTCTTGCGAATATTTTAGACGCGATGAGCCCCCCCTCGTACAGCACGATAATCGGCACGGCCATCAGGGTCTGGTTGAAGGCGTCCGGGGTTGGCGTCAACAGGGCCGCCGCGACAAAAGCCAGCAGTACCGAGTACTTCCTGTTCTTTGAGAGGGTCTCGGTGGATATAATGCCCATGCGGGTGAGGAACACCAGTACCACCGGAAGCTCGAACACTACGCCGAAGGCCAGGATGAACTTCAGGCAGAAATCTATATACCGTTCCACCGATATCATCGGCGTAAGGGACTCGGTGCGGAAGTTAAGGAGGAACTTCATGGCAAATGGCAGGACGATGACGAAGCAGAAGGAAGTCCCGGCGAAAAACAGGCCTGAGGTCACGCCCAGGAAAGGGAACGCGAGCCTCTTTTCGTGTCTCATGAGCCCCGGGGAGATGAACTTCCAGACCTGCCAGAATATCACCGGCACGGAGGCCACCACCCCCGTTATCAGGGCGATTTTCATATGGACCCAGAATGCCTCGGCCGGGGCGAGGAATACGAGTTCTTTTCCAATGCCCTCCTTGGGAATAAACGTTATGAAAGGGTACGTGGACTTCAGGGTGATTATCGAGCGCATGGGGACAGTCAGGACCCTGAATATGCGCTCGGAGAAATTAAACGCCACAACGAAGCCCACCAGCACGCTGACGACGGAGACCAGAATCCGGTTCCTCAGCTCGGAGAGGTGGGACATGAACGGCAGTTTTTCCTCGGCCATCTACTCCCGCTGCCCGCTTTCGGGGGGCTTTTCGGCATAAGGTCCGGCTGTTTCTCCAAAAGCGGCCTCCTTCTCCGGAGGCTCCCCGGCGGCGCCCTCGCCGGTCTTTCCCTCGGCCTCATCCGCTCCGCCGGGGGATGTCTCCTGTTTCCGGGAGGGGACGCCTTGCTTTATCCGGCCTTCATCGGGCTCCATTTCCCTCTGGACCTCGGCCTTTATCTCGAACATGGCCTTCCTTAGCTGCCCCACCCCCTTGCCCATTGTCCTGGCCAGTTCCGGGAGCTTCTTCGGCCCGAACACCAGCAGCGCGACAACGAAGATGACGACGAGTTCCTGGATGCCGAGGTCGAACATTACTCGTCACTCGTCCCCTTCAAAAGTCCTCTCGATATATTTTACCTTGCGCGGGAATATAAGGGAGACGGAGGCCATAACCCTGTAGGCGGGCTCCCTGTCGTCGAGGCCGATGCCTACGCCGATTGTGGAGAAAACCTCGTTCTTGTAAAGGAACCTGTAGCCCACCCTCAACTCCTTGTGGTCCACGTCGTCGGAAAAATTGCTTTTCTTTAAAAGCAGCTCGGTGAGCAGCCTGAAATCGTGCGAGGCGGCAAACTCGACCCCGCCGGAAAACCTTGCCTCGTCGTTGAGGTCGTCGTCCCAGGGCATGCTGTAGAACAGGTTGATATGCCCCTTGAACGGCCCCACCCGTTTACTCGCGACCAGGCCGGCCCCGATGCTCCCGTCGGTGCTTAGAAATTCGTTGTTGGAAGACAATGTCGCCGTCAGCAGGTATGCCACCGAGGGGCCGTACATGCCCTCCTGGAAAAACCGGTGCTTCAGGGTAAACGCGATGTCTTCGAGCCCGTTTTCGGTGTCGTCCACGTAAGGGATGTTCATCC
Source organism: uncultured bacterium (assembly GCA_965372535.1). Classification (GTDB taxonomy): domain Bacteria; phylum Nitrospirota; class Thermodesulfovibrionia; order Thermodesulfovibrionales; family JdFR-86; genus CBDVCR01. Next base: position 12,387 of record CBDVCR010000068.1, read on the forward strand.
CCAGTTCAAGGTTATCCGTAACGCCGAGGGCGAGCTGGGACGAGTACCGCGAAAAATCGGGGTCCCCGGCCCGCTCAAACGTAAACGCCACGGCGGAGCGCCCCCCCTCAGGGGAATCCGCGCTCAGGGTGGAAAACACCCCGTAAGGCGCGGGCGGCTGGGGCCCGCTCAATTCCACGGCAGGACAACTGCCGGCCGCAAGGAGGACGGGGAATAAGAGTGCGAGAAGAAAAGCGTATTTTTTCATCAGTTATGAAAATAACAGAAAAAATCAGGGGCTGTCAATGAAAGAAGCTGCCGCGAACTCTCTCCGAAGGCTTTCGAGCGCGCTCTTTACCCCCCCGCAGACGCCGCCGGAGAAGGCGATACCGAACCCGTTCCCGAAAAACCTGACCCCGCCGCCCAGGGCCCTTACCACCCCCTCTGCCGTGAGGGGCGAGTCAGGGTAAAGCTCAAACCTCGCCGTACCGTCCGCCGAGCTTACCCCGGCAATTGAAAGCTCCCCCGCGAGGAGGCTTATTTCCTTTATTTTCAGGAGCCTTATAAACTCCTCCGGCGGCCTCCCGAAGCGGTCGGACATCTCGGACTCTATCTCTCCCAGGTCCTCCACCTTCCGTGCGGAGGATATGCTCCGGTAAACGCTGAGCCTCAGGGCCATGTCCTCCACGTAACCCTCGGGGATGAAGGCGTTTATTCTGATATTTATGGCCGGCTTCGGCTTTTCCACGGCCTTGTGCCCCTTGAGCTCGGCCACCGCCTGCCCGAGCATCTCCATATAAAGGTCGAACCCGACGGCGTTTATGTATCCGGACTGCTCCGCCCCGAGGAGGTTTCCCGCCCCCCGGATTTCCAGGTCCTTCATGGCAAGCCTGAAACCCGCGCCCATGTAGCTCAATTCCTGCACGGCCTGGAGCCGCCTGGCCGCCTCCTCGGTCACGGCCGCCCCGGGCGGCACAAGGTAGTAAGCATATGCCCGCACGTTGCTCCTCCCCACCCTGCCCTTCAGTTGATAGAGGTCCGCAAGCCCCATCCGGTGGGCCATGTTTATGATAATGGTGTTGGCGCTGGGGATGTCGATGCCCGAGCCGATTATGGCCGTTGAAAGCAGCACGTCCACCCCGCGGTCAAGGAACGAGAGCATTACCTTCTCAAGCTCGCCCTCGGGCATCTGTCCGTGGGCCACGGCCACCCTGGCAAGTGGCACGATTTCCTTGAGCCTCCTTTCCACCCTTCCGATGTCCTTGACCCGGTTGTGGACGTAAAACACCTGGCCGCCGCGGGCAATCTCTTTTTCTATCGCCTTCCTTATGAGCCCCTCGTCATAGACCGACACCTCGCTCTTTACGGCCAACCGCTCCTCCGGCGGGGTCTCGATGACGCTCATGCTCCGTATGCCGCCAAGCGACATCTGGAGCGTCCTCGGTATGGGCGTGGCGCTCAGGCTAAGCACGTCCACGCCCTTTTTGAGTTCCTTTATCCTTTCTTTCTGCCTGACGCCGAAACGGTGCTCCTCGTCTATGACGAGGAGCCCCAGGTCGCCGAAGGCCACGCCGGGCTTAAGCAGGGCGTGGGTGGCCACGACGATGTCCACCCGGCCCTTTTTGAGCCTATCGAGGGTTTGGAGCCTTTCCGTGCGGGACTTGAACCTGCTTACGCTTTCTATGCTCACGGGGAAGGCGGAAAACCGCTTCTTGAAAATCCTCTCATGCTGCTCGCAAAGGAGCGTCGTGGGCACGAGGACCGCCACCTGTTTGCCGTCGAAGACCGCCTTGAAGGCCGCACGCATGGCCACCTCGGTCTTGCCGTACCCCACGTCGCCCGAGAGCAGCCGCTCCATGGGCCGGACGGACTCCATGTCCCGCTTTATCTCCTCGACGGCCCTCAACTGGTCTTCGGTCTCCTCATAGGGGAAGAAGCCGTCGAACTCCCTGTGCACCTCGGTATCGCGGGAAAAAGAGACTCCCCCGGAGACCTCCCGCTCGGCGTATATGCCGAGCAGCTTCCGGGCCATCTCTTTTATGCTCTTTTTTATCTTTTCTTTTGTCCGCTGCCACTTCTTGCTGCCCAGGCTTGACAGCCTGGGCCTGACGCCGTCTTCCACGTGGAACTTCCTGATTCTGTCTATGCCGTAAAGGGGGATGTAGAGCCTGTCGCCCCCCTCGTAGCGGAGGGCGAGCATGTCGTACTCGCAGCCGTCGACGCTCTGGTGCACCAGGCCCTCGAACTCCCCCACCCCCCGGTCTGCATGAACCACATAGTCCCCCACACGAAGGTCGTCGATATTGGTAAGAAGCCCGGAAGCCTTCGATTTCTTAATGGGCCTGTAGCCCGGCCTTTCGCCGAAAATCTCCCTCTCCGTAAGCACCATGAGGCCGGGAAGGAAAAGGCCCGAGGAAAGCCCGCCCGATGTCATTGAAAGCCGCCCTGCATAACGGGCGAGATTTTCCGGCTCGATAAACGGGCAGACGACGTTTCTTTCGGCGAAAATCTCCCTGAGCCTCTCGGCCTGCCCCCCGGAGGAGGCCACCACGACCACCCTGTTTTCGGCGCTCAGCATCTCAAGCGCCCCCGGAAGCCCGTAGATGTCCTTCCGCTCCCCCGGCAGCACGCCGTTTCCGCTCATCGGAAAAAGCCCCGCGTCCTCGCCCTCCCCGGCTATGGAAAACCTCGAAAGGACAACGGCCTCCGGGGGTGCCCCGCCTCCGGCCTTCTCGGCATAAAAGATGCGCTTCTCCCCCCATAGCACGGCGGGCTTTACACCGGCCTCCGACTCGCGGGCGGGCAGGACCTCAATCCCCGCTTTCTCCTCCACGGAGCGCTGGGTTTCGACGTCGAACTCCCGTATGCTTTCTATCTCGTCGCCGAAAAACTCCACCCGGAGGGGAGCGGACGACGTGGAGGGAAACACGTCGAGGATAAACCCGCGAAGGCTGTACTGGCCGCTTTCCGCCACCAGGGGGGCGCGTTCGTAGCCAAGCCCGATTAGCCCGCGCTCGACTTTTTTCCTTTCGGCCTCCTCGCCCTTGCGGAGGCGAAGGACACGCTCAGTCAGTTCCCCGGGCGGCCAGACTTCCTCCTCCACCGCCTCCCCGGACGTGATGAGAGAGGTGGATTCTCCGCGAGACAGACCTTGCACCGCCCCGGCCCTCCGCCCGGCCCTCTCCGGGCCGTTTGCGGGTGGGAGATACAAAACATCCGGAGCGTCCGAACCAAGGAGTTTTCTATAAAACAGCACGTCCCGCCAGAGCCTCTCCGCCTCCTCCTCGGTGCGCTCCACCATGACAAAGGGCTCATCCATAAGAGCAAGCAGGAGCGCCCCGGAGGAACCCGTAAGGTTATATATCCTCGAAGGGGGCGGCCTAAGGCGGGAGCCGAATTCGTTGACGGTTCTCAGGATGTCCAATGCCATGTCCGGGGCGGTTTGACCGGCGAAGAAGCGGCCGTTCATCTAAGTTTATCAAATACGGGAGGGAAAAAGCATTCGGGAGGGGGATATCGGCGCACCGTTACTCTACGTTTAACCCGGATATTGCACGAGCCCGGTTTGCCGCGGACGCAAAGCGCGCGGGACGCGAAGGGGGACAGCGTCCCCCGGCACTATCAATACCGCGAGTGTCACGCAACGCGGCGGATGCGGAAATTCGCGGGGGTCCGTGACCCCCGCGAATTGCCCGAAGCAACTGTGTTGAATGTCAAGCCTTTTCGTAGCGCCATGGCTCATT
>CBDVCR010000069.1:0-15998 GCA_965372535.1 uncultured bacterium
CATCCTGAGCCTGTCGAAGGATAAGCCTGTCGAGCATCCTGAGCCTGTCGAAGGATAAGCCTGTCGAGCATCCTGAGCCTGTCGAAGGACGCTCTTTTTTTATATGTTCAGAGCCTTTCCTTTAAAACCTTCATAACCCCCTGATTTTTCGGAGTATTTCGCCCTGCTTTGGTGTTCAAGGGGTGTTCAATGCCGCCATGCTCCGTCCGCCGTTTCTCCCCCCTTTAGCAAAGGGGGGCGTGGGGGGATTATTTCCTTGAACCCTGTAGCTCTGCCTCTCTGTAATCAAAGAACTCTCCACGCACATTTTACTTCCGGCAGGCAGAACTCGTCCATGTGAACTGGTTCACAAGGTAGCGTTCACTTTTTTGGAAGAGTGGCAGAGGATGTGTGTGTTGCAGTTAAGGCTTGTCCCCCGAACAGGCGTTATTTCGGAAAATGGTGTCTGTCCCCTATTTGTCCCCTATTTTTTCTTATTTTTTCTGTTGTCTGACCACGTCAGCAAAAAAGATGATAGCTTTTCGATAATAGCGTTATCTTCTTCCTTTTCGAGCATGTTATTATTCCCAACCGGAAAATACTGCAATTCCAAATCGACAAGATAATTAGGGTCTCCTCCACGAGCAACATTCTTTACAAATAATACGCCATGAATGGTTTCACGGAAGTGCTTAAATTTATCATAATATTCTTTTATCTGCTTGGGAGCACCTTTTGGTAATTGTTCACATAAACCAAAAATCCCTCGCTTAAAAGGAGTGGCCACACTTTTATCACCATACATAGCTAACATACAATCATTCTTATCAATCATTCCGAGATGGAGGGCTGATACAAATACAACGATGAAATTATAGCTTCCTTCTTCATGACCGAACTTAATATGATTGCCTTCTTTGTCCTGACATTTGCTTAGTATTGAATTCTGAAGCCTAATGGTCTCTTGCTGTTCTTCTTCGCCGCCTTGGAGGATTTCGTAAAAACCATAATGCTTTAATTGGGCTTCCATGTAACCGGTTAAGGCAGCTCTTTGATTAATAACTCTAAGTTCAAAATATATTTTTCTTCCCTCAGTTTCATAGCAGTAATCTATCGAGGTTAAACTTTCAGATAAATTATTGACCTCGTATTCCAACTTATGACCTTTAACCTCAAAATCATATGCGAAAGCTGCCTCGAAAGCATAGCTGTTGAATTCGTTTCTTTCGTTTGAAGCGAAAATCTTTCTAAAAAGTCCATCATATCTATGCAAATCATTAAGGAACTCAAGTTTTCTAAGCAAAATGTCTATATAGTCCTGCCAACCTGCAGGGTTACTTATGCCGAGCCTTTGCAGAGTCTCATACAGTTTAGTTCTCATTTCTGTTTTTTTCACCTGGAAACGCTTTTTCTCGGGGACAGTCCCTATTCTACCTATCGAGATAAAGAGCTTTATCCCGCGTCAGGTCTATGCTTGTGGGATATCTTCCTTTACTCGGTTCCATTCTCTTTTCAGAATTTCACGAGAAAGTGCTAAGACTTCTGGATGTATTTCAACAAAAGTATTATTCCCTTCTTTTCCGCGGTTAAGAGAGTTAAGCATATTGCGAATAAGGTCATGAAGGTTTTTATGATCGTCTTCCTTAAAATTGAGCATCAAAGATATCTTTCCTTCAAGTTCGGTGAGCCGCTTATATTCCTCATCTTTTCTATCTTCAAAACCAGTTTGATAATAATGTAGGGCACTACTCGATATTTCCGCAATCAAGTCTCTAAGACTGTTTATCCATGCTTGTCTCATAGGTGCGACTATCTGTTTATTTGCCGCTTTGAGAGAAGATGCAATGTGACGCTTTGCGATTTTCCAAGAGATGATAGGCCCGAAGAAAATGGCTAAGATGGCCGTTATAAGAGAAAGTATCGGTACTGTTTCCTGCATACCTTGTTCAGTCATCCTCACGACTATTGATATCTTTTGCCGGAGCAGCTTTACACCCTGCTCCCCTTAATTCTTTATCCATTCCCCATCCTTCAACCTCAACCACCCCTCATCGTAGTCCTCATTATAAAAATATCGCCTACAAGAAGGCAACAATTTTTTTCGGGGCGGGAATCAAATACGCGGCGTTTGCCCCGCCCGTTATGATTTGCATCATTAAAATAGACGGCCCGCTCTGCTAAAATATAATCAGGAGGCGCAAAAAGGAGGTGCTTTCATGCTGAAAGAAGGCTGTCCCGGCAGCAGGGAGATACGAAACCCCTATCCGGAGGAGTTAAAGTGCGTATTTTGCGGGACCGTGAACGAGATATGGAGCGACGAACCCGATATCGCCTGCCGCTCCTGCGGAAAGACCCTCAACAGGGACTTGAAGCCCTCCTGCATACAGTGGTGCCAGTTCGCCAGGGAATGCGTCGGCCGGAAAAAGTACGAGAGGCTGATAGGCGCGATAAAAGAGTAAGGGCGGCTGTTTTTTCCGCCCCTTCCCTCTTCCTCCCCCTCACCCGGAAGACAGCAATGACTTGAGCCTCTCTATCTCCTGTCGTATCGTCGGCACGTTCTGGTTACCCGGGGCCAGTTCGATGTATTTTTCGAATTCCTTAATGGCCTCCCGGGCCTTGCCCATGTCGTATGCGAGGACCACCCCGAAGTTCATATGCGCGTAGGCGTGGGATGGGTCCGTCTCAATCGCCTTTTTGAACTCCTCGACCGCCCTGTCCGACCTGCCGATGCGCCTGTAGCATACGCCCATGTCCACCCGGACGTTGGTGTTTTTGGGGTCTATCTCAAGCGCCCTGCCGTAGGCGTCGATGGCCTCCGTGTATCTGCCCGAGTCCATGCTGATGTTGCCCAGCTTTATAAGGACGCCCAGGTTGCCGGGGTCTTCCTGGAGTATGGACTTCAGGAGCCGTATTTCGTTGTCGGCATTAAGGGGGGAGACGCCGCCCGCCCCCTGTGGTATGGGCCTCTGCTCCTCCTGCTGGCAGCCCGCTGCGGCCAGGGCAAGGAACATGAGGCTGAACAGAATCTTTTTCATTGTCATTCCTCCGTATGTGGCTCAATGGGTGTATCGCTCGATGGGGTATTTCTCACCGAGCTCCGTAAATCCGCTTATTGGATATTATAAAAAAAATCCATGCTTTTTTTAAAGTGCCCCTCAGTGGGGTATTCTGAGCGCCGTGAGCATCCAGAAGAGAGCCGGGCCGGCAAAGACGGAGCCGTCTATCTTGTCCAGCAAGCCCCCGTGGCCGGGGACGATGGAGCCCGAGTCCTTTACCCCCGCGTCCCTTTTGAACATGGACTCGACGAGGTCCCCCAAAACCGTGACGGCGCCTATAACGGCGCCTGTCAGGGCCGCCGCCGTTGGGGGGAGGTCCGGGAGGAGGAGGTATTTTATGAGGAGCGCTCCGGCGGCCCCGCCCGCCACGGAGCCCACCCCCCCAGCCATTGTCTTGTTGGGGCTTACGGCCTCATAAAGCTTCCTCCTGCCGATGCCCTTGCCGATGTAGTAGGCGAATGCGTCGGCTGTCCAGACCGACCCGTAAAGGTAGAGGACAAGCGCAGGGTCTTCCCCTCTCAGCGATATCTGAAAGCCCAGCAGCCCCGGTATGTACACAAGGCCCAGGACCACCGGCGCAACGTCCCTCAGGGAAGAGGACGGGTCGGGCCTGATAAAAAGCCTTGCGACTGCCACGGCAATAAACGAAAAAAACAGGACGTCCCAGAACCCGTACGCGTAAAGCCCAAGCGGCATCAGGAAACCGAGGACGACCCCCGGGTACTTCAAGCGTCCCGTAACCCCGTACATGGAACAGAACTCATGCAGCGCCACGGCGGATACGGCGGAGACCAAGACCGCGAAGTAAACAGGGGGGAGTTTCATCACATAGAGTGCGAAAAGGGGGAGAGCCAGGGCCGCGGTGACGATTCTTTTAACGTTCATGGTCGTTCCTTACCGGCACGGACCCGAACCTCCGCTCCCTCATCCGGTAGTCCAGGACCGCGTTTGTGAGTTCCTCTCTGGTGAAGTCCGGCCAGAGGACGTCCGTAAAATAAAGCTCCGAGTAAGCCGACTGCCACAGGAGGAAGTTGCTGATGCGCTTCTCCCCCGAGGTCCTTATAATCAGGTCGGGTTGAGGCAGCCCGGCCGTGTCCAGGAGGCTCGAGAAATACTCCTCGGTGATGTCCTCCGCGGGCAAGCCGGAGGCTACGGCCTTTTTCACGGCACGCAATATCTCGTCCCTCCCCCCGTAGCTCAACGCGGATACGAGCGTCATGCCGGTGTTGGCGGAGGTCCTCTGCTCGGCGTCCCGCAGGAGGGACTGGATGCCTTGCGGGAGCTTCCATGTCTCGCCTATGGTCCTGAAGCGGATGCCTCCCCTGACCAGCTCCCGCACCTCCTTTTTCAGGTAAGTGACGAGGAGCTTCATGAGCAGGGAGACCTCGCTCTCGGGCCTCTGCCAGTTTTCGAGGGAGAACGTATAAAGGGTAAGGGTCCGGATTCCGATTTCCGACGCGGCCCTGATAATCTCCATGGCCCTTTCCGCGCCCCTGCGGTGGCCTTCCACCCTCGGCAGCCCGCGGGCGAGCGCCCACCGGCCGTTGCCGTCCATTATGACGCCCACATGGGCGGGCATATTCTCTTGAGAAAGCCCCGCCATCAAAACCCCTTGAGCTTGTACACGTAGAGCCTGGTCGTAAAAAGCCCCCGGCCCTTGAGCAGGTTCAAGGGGTTGGGCTTCATCGAGCCCGCCAGTACGAAGAGCCTGCCGTTGGTTACCGAAAAGTCGTACGCGTTTGCCGGAAGGCCCTCGTAAACCACGGTTTCCTTAATTGCCCGCCCCTCGGCGGAAAGTCCCATGAGCCCGGCCCCTTTGTACCCAATCCCCGGGGCTTTTCTTGAGACGGGTTCTTTCCGCATCGCAAAGGCCCTCCCGCCCCTGGCCTCAATCCTGTGGCTTACATGCCACCGGGCGTCGCCCTGGGCAATGCCCTGGGTTTCCCTGTTAAAGGCCATGGCCGCGTCGCCGTAGGAATCGCCGCTCCGCCACAGGAGCACTCCCTTTGCGTCATAGAGGCCGATATGGCCGTTGCCGTCGAAGGCAACGACCGCCTTTCCGCCCGGCGTGTCCATGCTGTTGAAGTCATAGATGTTCACGCCCTCCGGAAGGTCGAAATCAAGCGCCGCAGACGGGGCGGCCTCAGACCACCTGACGGGGAATACCCCGCCCCTGTAGCCGCCTGTCGGAGCGCTTTTCTGGCCGTAGAGCCTACCGTCCAGCACCCGTATGAATACGCCGCCCTCCCATATCGCCCGGAAGGCCCCGTCCCTCAGGCCGTATACGCCGGAGCGTATCAGGCCGCCCTCCTTTGAGGTGAGGATTATCTCGTCGCGCCCGTCTCCGTCGAGGTCGAAGGCCTCAAGCCGGATGTGCTCCCTGGAGGCGGAGCCGCTTAATTCCACCCCGCCGAGGGCGGGCACGAGGGAGGAGCCGGTGTGGTACGCCACTATGCGGCTTCCGGTGCTAAGGAGGACTTCCCGCTCGCCGTCGCCGTCGAGGTCGCCGGTGGTTATGAGCCTTGAGGTAAAAGGAAGGGTAAATGCAAGGACCGAGCCGAGGGCCTTGGGCGCGAAGTATTCCTCGCCCAGCCTGAACTTCCTCACTATTTCGCTTCCGAGGGCCGCCTCCACGGAGGAAAATTCCGCCGGTTTGTTGACCCAGAGGAGCCTCTGCCTGAGGACGGTCTGTTGTTCGGCCTCGCCGGGGGCGAGCACGATGGCGACCTCGGCGCCCAGGTCCCGCGCCTTCTTCAGCACTTGCAGGTCATCCCCCGTGCCGGGCTCGGTGTCTATGAGCTCGAACCTCCCGGTTTCCTTGAGCCTGTAGTAGTATTCTTCGGAGAGGTTCCAGTCCACGTCCGCGGACTGGTAAAACATGGCCACTACTTTCGCGGAGGAGAGCCTGAGGATATCCCCCTCCCGGGCCTCGCCCCCGATTACCCTGAGCCGTGAGCCCTCCGGGCCGGTCCCGGTTACCTCCGCCATGCCGACGGGCCTTTCCGCCTGCCCCACCGGCTCCCTCGTAATCGGATGGAGAAACGGAGTCCCCTCCCGCAATATCGTCAATCTCATCCCGCCCTTGATGCCCGACCCCTCGCCGAGGCCGGTCGTGATTGCCATGCCCTCGACGCCGGTAACCGTGCCTTTCATCGGCACGAAGAAGGAAAGGGCCGTGTCCCTCAGCAGGTCTAAAGGGTCACCTGCGCCCTCCTCCCCCCGAACGGGCGCCGCGGACGCCAGAAGGCACATAATGCCGACTATGTATTTGAACGCGCACTTATGCATGGATACCCAAAATTTAATTATAACACAGAGGGTTAAGCGCGATAACGTATCATATTTTCCGCACGTTTGGGTTCAAGCATGTGGAATGAATCCCCGAACCTCCCCCGGTTTAGCGGACACGCCGAAAAGCAAGTGGAATAAACTATAAGCCTGGAGGCGGTGGACGACGGAGAGCAATGGCCGGAGGACGTACAGCAGGGGGTTCAAGAAAGACGCCGTGCGGCTTGAGAAAAAAATACATTCATCCCCCGCGAAGTACACCCCGCAGGCAAGCCCCGGATGTTGTGAGTTTCAGATGCTACTCTTGCTTCTGTGAGAGAAATTGGAGTTAAGGATTTCCTGTAGAAGTTCACAAATTTGGATAATATTCAGCTTAACTCTTCCCAGAAGTCTTCGACATATGGGTCTTCGACTTCTAACGAGACCAGGTTCTTACGAACGTTTCTTACATATTCGACGCACGAACCCGAACTGCCGATAGCCAGCCGAGCCATTTTCGCTTTTTCATGCAGGCTTAAATCTCCTATATAAGTTGAAGCGCTTCTCTTATTAATTGGCACAATTGCTTGAACCTCCTTATTGTCAGCCAGGATGATTGGTTGCTTCTTAAGCTCGAAACTCGGGCCCTCTCTATCTTTCAAGCAGTCATTAATGTTCTGTTGCCAATCGTCAGCAAACTTAAACGCACAACCGATACATTCGGAATCATCGTCTTTTTCAAGCCCTAAAGTGGGGCCCGGATTCTTCTGCGACCCCCAATTTCTCGTGGATTTCTTATTAAATGCTCTACGATAACCTTTGAGTCTTGCTCGTGGATGTTTTTGTCCATCAAAGTCTCGTTCCCACCCATCCCACATTAAGGAGCCGTAACCAAATACCCACATGATTCAATCTCTCGAATTTAATTTTGAGCCACAATACGGACATTTGTCCAATTTCGTCTCGCGAAATATTTGCTTTTTGCAGGAAGGACAATATGTATAAGACATATCATCATCTGTATCTTTAGCGTTATCGCCATCACCAATCCAGTAATCAAGTGGTGATTTTGTAGGGGTTTTAACAATCTTTCCCGTTAATAGTTTATAAAGTCCAACTATAGCTAAAAAAATAGGTGCAAGATACACCATGTCCCATATTGGCTTGTCCGGTCTATTTATTGGGTTGCTATAAGCAGGAATGGTGACCATTAAGGTCAATAAAGCTCCAAATACAAGCATACCCAAACCGCTTATTCTATTTTTCCACACACGCTGTTTTTTAATCAGTTGAATCGCTTCTAAGTTAGGCTCGGCGAAATTGTACCCGCAGGGACAAATATCTTCTTGTATAGGCAATACACGTTTGCAGTTAATGCAAAGTTTTTGGGTTTGAGGGTTAAATCTGATTTTTTTAGGTTTTAAACCGTGCGCTTTTTCTAAGATTTCCTTTGCCCATCTTGACTGTTTACTGTCAGGAAATTCTTTGATAAGTAGCTGTCCAAGAGCAATTGATTTATATTTTTCTTTCATCTCACTAAAAGCTACAAGATCAGTATGAGCCTTATCAGGACCTTTCTTGATGATATCTTTTAGTTCTCCAAAATTGGGTTCCTCTTCAAACTTTTCCTGACAAACTGGACATAACTTGGCACCTTCATCAACAAGCGAATTACACTTTGCACAGATAAAGGAGGATTTTGGTGAATCCTTGACTTCGTGCTTTGCTTTTAAAGGGCTGCCGATGTCAGTATTCTTTTTTGACTTTAGCCATTCCCCACAATGTTTACATTTTATAGCTTCATCCTGAATTTCTTCAGCGCAAAAAGGGCATTTTTCCATGTATTCAAGCATATAGAAGGTTGTGGAAAAAATCAAGGTTTTAAGTGGCGGTGCATGTTACTTGTCTTCTAATCCAACACATCAATGCTCTAGACGCAGCTCGGAGGAAAGTGGATATACTATAGTGGCAATAAAGGAGTTTGAATTCGTAGATTTATTATACAAGTCCACAATTCTGAGAAGGTGTTCGAGATGCCGACTTCAGGAAAACCCCCTCCCCGCGAACTTCCACAGCATCGCTACTCAGCACCGAGCCGGGTAGGGCAGAGCGAAACTTTATCTACCGCTCCACTGCGTCCGCCCTCTCGCTCTTAACCGCATCCGCCACCCTCCGCCTCAGATCCTGCAGCCTCTCCAGCGCACGCATGAACTCCCTGTACTCTCTCGGGTCTTCCTCCGGCATTTCCTCAAGAAGGGGGGAGCAGAAGTACCACGTGCAGCGGAAGGGCCTCAGCCACCGGGGGATGCGGCAGCCGGTCTCGGAAAGGTGGCGGCAGGGCTCGGTGTCCACGGCCCTCGGAGGCTCGGGCGGCGGGGGCTGGCCGAGGCCGCGGAGAAAGGCAAAGTCCTCCTCCTCGTGCGTGCCGTGCCGGTCTATGCAGCAGGCCTCCGGGCAGGCGGGGCAGACCATCCGGGTGTGCTTCTCGATAAAAGGGCTTACGGCCTCGAACGCCTCCTTCATATCAAGGGCGAGCTTGCGGGGAATCTCCCTCATCTCAGGCGGTTTCGAAGTCCTCCGGCGCTATAATGGCCTCGCCGTGCCTCAGTATCCTGACCCCCTCCCCGGTCGTGTCGACCACCGCGGAGGGAAGCCCGCCGGGCGCCTCCCCGCCGTCTATCAGGAGGTCCAGGCCTCGTGGAAAGTATTCCCTCACCATATCCGCATCGCCCGCGGGCGGCTCTCCGGAGGGGTTTGCGCTCGTCGCGGTAATTGGAAACCCCGCGGCCCGGGCAAGCCGCAGGGCGAAGGACTCCCCCGGCGCACGCACGGCCACCCTGCCCCCGGCGGTTATGAACTCCGAAAGCCCCCTCCTTGCCGGAAGAAGCAGCGTCACCGGGCCGGGCCAGAACCGCTCCATGAGTGCGCGGGCCGCACTACCCGCTGAGGAGGCGACCATATCGACGGCCTCCATGCCGCCCACTATCAACGAGACGGCCTTCTCGCGCGGCCTGCCCTTGAGGCGGTATATTCTCTCAAGCGCCTCCTCCCTGTCGAACCCGGCCCCCAGGGCGTAGAAGGTCTCCGTGGGGTAGGCCACGACGCCGCCTCTTTCGAGCGTCTCCAGCGCGCGCCTCAGCGCCTCTGCGATGTTTTCCTTATCGAGCCTTACGGTTTCCATGAAAACTCCTCCCCGCCCCCAGAAGGAGCATCGCCCCCGTATTTAGCCCGAGAAGCCGCGAGACCACCTCGCACTTGGCCTGAAAGAGAAAAAATATGTTCCCCTCCTCCGCAAGCAGGGTCTCGAAGTTGCCCTGCCCCTTGCTGATGACGAGGGGGCTTTGCCTGAACCTCCTGAGGAAGCCGCCGGATACGGCCTCAAGGACGGTGCCCACGGCGTCGGAGCCGTTGTCCATCACTTCGCAGATTCCGGCGATGCCGGCCTGCCGGGCGTCTTCCATGGTGCAGTCGTTTATCACGGGGCCGCCCTTTACGACCGCGGTCACTTTCTTTCCCATGCCTATGAGTTCCTCGATTAGAATTCTGTCCAGGACGGCCTCCCCCGCGTTGTCCAGCAGATAGAGTATCTCCCCGGCCCGCTCAACCTCCTCCTTGAAAAACCCGAAGTGGTCCACGTCGAGGGGGTCCGAAAGCGCGCGGTCGATGGCGCCGTCGAGGTCTACGGAGTCGAAGATGCCGAAGTCGATTATATTGCCTGCGATGGCGAGCCTTGCGGCGGTAAGGAGGGGGTCGGCGCTCCGGGCCGCCTTGCCCTTGAGCCCCTCATAAAGCCCGAGGGCGATGGCGTTATAGAGGGACTTCACTTCTCCGAAGGGGTCGCGGCCGATCATCCGGCGTATCCTGCGGTGCAGGAGCGTGGTGGCGTGGGCCGGGGACTTCTCCGTATCCGCCCGCTCCATCTCCTTGAGCACGGCCCTGAGAACCCTCTTTTTCAAGCCCGCCCCGGCCCCGGCCCGTTCAAGGGAAAACGCCGTCTGACGGATAAAACAGGGGAAGCACTCCGGCTCCACCTTCATCGCCTTGCCGTTTAATCGCCCGCGCATAACGACTATTTTAGCAGGGGGCGGGGCGAGGGGACAAACCCGCCCCCCCTTAGCCCGTTCATTGCATGAGCATTATGGAAAAAGAGAACAAAAGGCTTGATAACAATCACAGGCATAGGCGGGGTTTTCCAACCCCGCCTTGACAGCTTCGGGCGAGCCCGGGGGGCACGGACCCCCGCGAATTTCCGCATCCGCCGCGTTGCGTGACACTCGCGGTATTGATACTGTCAGGGGACACTGTCGCCCTTCGCGTCCCGCGCGCGCTTTGCGTCCGCGGCAAACCGGACTCGTGCAATATCCGGGTCAGAGGAGCAGGCGGTTTTCGGGGTTTCTGGACTCTCCCACACTTGTGACGTATATCGCGGGCCTGTCCACTACGGGGCACTTGGCCTCGCATATGCCGCAGCCTATGCAGAGTTCAAGGTCCACCCTCGGCTGCTTGAGCCTTGTCTCCTTCCCGTCGCGGTCTTTTACCCGCGCCTGCTCAAACCATATGGCCTTTTTCGGGGTGGGGCAGACCTCCTCGCATACGATGCACGGCGTGGCGTGCGCCCAGGGCAGGCAGCGGTTCTTGTTTATCATGGCAAGGCCGAGCTTTACCTTGACCTTTCTCTCAAGGGGAAGCTCCTTAATCGCGCCGGTGGGGCAGACCTGGCCGCAGAGGGTGCAGCGGTACTCGCAGTAGCCCGCAGTGGGCACGAGCACGGGAGACCATATGCCCTCAAGCCCGGCCTCAAGGAGCGTGGGCTGAAGCCCGCCGGTGATGCAGACCTTCATGCACTCCCCGCACTTGACGCAACGCCTCAAAAATTCCCTCTCCTTAAGCGCCCCAGGAGGGCGGATAAGCAGAGGGTGGGGTTTTTTCGCAACCGGCCCCATCCGCAAAAGAGGCGCCGCCGCGATGCCCGCCAAGGCCGAGGCCATCACCCGCCTCCTCCCGAGGTCGAGCCCCCGCGCCCTGCCGGGGGCGAACCCGAAACTCACCGCGTTTTGCGGGCATACGTCGTCGCAATTGGCGCAGAAATAACACTCAGCGGCCCGCCAGCCCCCTATCTCCTCCGGCCCGGCCCCGCCCTGGCAGAGCCCGGCGCACGCGCCGCATTCGTTGCACCCTTCGCTTACCGAGCGCTTAAGCAGCGCATGGCGCGAGAGCACCCCGAGCAGAGCGCCCAGGGGACAGAGATAGCGGCACCAGAACCTGCGCTCATGGAGGTTCAGGCCGAGAACAAGGAAAAAAAGCGCGCCGATGAACACGCCCTGCCTGAAATAAGGCTGCCTGAAGGGCAGCACGGTGCGCTCAAGCGCGCCGTATACGGCCTCGATGGCGTCGCCTGCCGCCCCGGGCCCGGCCCTGTAGACCGCGTCAAACGCAGCGGCCGTCCCGTGGCTGAACAGTGGATAAACGCTTACCGAAAAGGACCTGATGAGCAGCGACATGGGGTCCATCACTCCCACTAACTGGAGCGTGAATACGGATGAGATTAAAATGAAGACGAGGATGAGGTATTTGACCCCGTGCCGCCCGAAAGACGCCTTTTGGCTGCCGCGCTTTTTCAGGGCGCCCACCATGTTGTTCAGCGTCCCTAAAGGACAGGCCCAGCCGCAAAACACCCTGCCCAGCAAAAGCGTCGCCGCGATTACGATGAGCGAGAGATAAAAAGCCGCCGAAACGGCGTGGGCCGAAAGGAGGGTCGTCAGGAGTATCAGGGGGTCGAAGTCAAGGAAGAGCCTCACGGGCCGGCCGAGCTCGTCCAGTCCCTTTGACTCGGTCTCGATAAAGAGGAACAAAAATAGTAAGAAGAACGCTCCCTGCGTTATCCTCCTCGCTGTCCTCAACGGCACGGCCTCCTTTGACTCAGATTTTGAGCGTCACGTAATTGAGCTTTTTCAGGTCGGCTGTGCCGAGGCCCACGCGCTCCGCCTCGCGCACGTAGCCCAGGTCCTGGCCCGTGAGGCCGAAGAGCGTTGCCCCGAAGGCGTCCACCGCCACCTGGTCAACCCCGGCCGCCACGGTGTCCAGCCTCCGGACATCGCGCGGGCTGCCGCCCTGGGGGCCGTTTGCAACGAGCACCCGCACGGCGTCCAGCACCGTGAGGGCGGGCCTCATGAAGCCCGCCAGGTCCACGAGCGCGAGGTCGAGGCTCTGGTGTATCCGGCTGCGGTTGCCGCCCATCACGCCCATCCAGTTCTTCATCGAAAGGGTAAGCGTGGCGAGGCCGTGGTGCTTGGCGATGGGGACGTTTATCACCTTGTCGGCATCGAGCGCTTCCGAATAAATAGGCCAGTCGGCAAGTACCCGGCCGTTTATCCTCACGCGCTTGAACTTCCTGTCCTTCACGTAAATGAGGTCCGCCCCCAGCGGCTTGAGGGCGGGGGCAATGCCGCTTTGCACATAGCAGCGCCTTGGGTCGTTAACCGTCCTGTCAAAGACCTTCACCTTCGCCGCCCCGGCCTCGATGCAGAGCCTTACCACTTCGGCCACCACCTCGGGATTCGTGTTGGCCGCCTGCTCCGGCGTCCTGTCCCAGGCGATGTTGGGCTTGACGACGACAATGTCGCCCCGTGAGACGAAACGCTTCATGCCGCCTATCGCCCCGACGGCGGCCCTTGTTATCTCCGCCGGGGAGGCCCCGCGCACAACGGCAAGCTCCGGCCTCCCGGACGCCCCCGCCAGATTGCAAATTACGTCAACCGCTCCGGGCAGGCCCAGGCCGATGCCCGCCGCCCCCGCAAGCCGTATGAATTCCCTCCTGTGCATGGCTGTCCCTCCTTCCGGGGCATTTATCCTAAGGGTATCGCATCCACACGGGTCATGGCAAACGGTATTTTATTGACTGAGAGTATGAGGACTTCGGGAAGCCGGCCGCCACGGACGCAGCGCTATTATTTAGGACGCCATGGATGGACAAGGCTCTTTAAGGGGTTCAATGTAAGGACAAAAACCACCCGGTCAGTACTCCACACCTACCGCCATTGCCCGCCTCTGCATCTCCTTATGGATTATCTCCGCCCGGTTGCTTATGTACCGGGAGGGGCCGGTGGGGTTGTACCGCTTGGGGTTGGGAAGCGCGACGGCGAGCCTCACGGCCTCCTGGGGGCCGAGTTCGTGCGCGGATTTTCCATAGTAGTGACGGGAGGCGGCCTCTATGCCGTAGACGCTCTCGCCCCACTCCGCGACGTTGAGGTAAATCTCCAGTATTCTCGCCTTGGTGAGGACCCTCTCCATCCGCCAGGTCAGGACGGCCTCCCGGAGCTTCCTGAGCGGGTTTTTCGAGGGGCCGAGGTAGAGGTTCTTCGCAAGCTGCTGGGTGATGGTGCTCCCGCCGAACTTGAACCGCTTCGCCTTCAAGTCCTTCTCTATGGCCGTCTTTATCGCCGCGAGGTCAAAGCCCTCGTGGCTCCAGAACTTGTCGTCCTCGGCTATAAGCACGGCCTTTACCAGATACGACGATATCCGTTGAAGGGGGACCCAGACCTGCCTGATCTCGATATCCTCCCACCCTCTCTGCTGCCGCCGCTCCATGTGCACCATAAACTCCGTGAGCCTCGGGTTCTGCTTTTGGAGCTTCGCCACGTCCGGGAAGAAAAAATACGATGCCACGTCCACGGCCATGACTATAATGACTATGGCCGCCGCCCTCTGGAGGATTTTTTTCCTCCACATGAAAACAAGGACGCGCGCGGCCGGATAAACCGTAACGGCCAGCATCCCCTTGAGCAGCTTTTTCAGCCTGCGCATAAAGCGCACGAATTTCAAACGGACGGGCATCGCCGCTTACCCGAAGGTTGAGCGTTCCGGAAATCCCACGAGCTTTTGCCGGGGACAAGCCGCAACATAAAATATAAGTAGCACATGCTTAGGAACACCTCAATGTTATATATGAATATACTATCCGGCCCGAGCGGGAAAAACCAAAGAGCAGGGGAGCCGGGAAACGAGACGGCCTAATTTCGCACGCCCCGGCCTCCCCCTCAGTCCCCGCCGGCCACGACCCCCTGTTTTACCATCGCCTCGTAGACGGCTTCCGAGCGGTCTTTGATGAAGCCGGAGGAGCCGGTGGGGTTGTAGCGCCTGGGGTCGGCAAGCGCGGCGGCAAGCCTTGCGGCCTCACGGGGGGTAAGCACAGAGGAGCGCTTTCCGTAGTAAAGCCTCGAAGCGGCCTCTGCGCCGTAGATGCCGTCGCCCCATTCGACGAAGTTGAGGTAAAGCTCAAGTATGCGCTCCCTGGAGAGCGTTTTCTCCATCCGCCCGGCGATGATTGCCCCTTTGAGCTTTCCGACAACTCCCTTTCCGGCTCCGACGTAGAGGTTTCTCACGAGCAGCCGGGTGAGGTCTCCCGCCCCGTCCGCTGCCCCGTTGTCACTAAGGAACCCTTTGTCTTCCGCTATGAGGACGGCGTTTACAAGGTAGGGGGAGACCCGCCCGATGGGCGCCCACACCCGATGCTCCTTTCGGACGCCGGTCTCCTTCTCTCTGTGCTCCACGAATTCCGTCCTTCCGGGGTTTTCGTACTTGAGCAGCGATACGTCGGGACGGAAAAAGAAGTACGCGAAATACGAGGCATACGAAACGGCCAGGACCGCCGAAAACGCCAGGAAAAATTTAACGAGGAGCTTTCTTTTTTTCGAATCCATCTTAAGGCTGCCCCCTTTCTGACAGGACCGTCCGGATGCGCCGCGTAAGAGACCCTATTTTTTCTTCAGCGCCCCGGCCTTGTTCTCCACGTCGGAGGCCATTTTCTTCCGATAGGCACGGAGCTTTCTAAGGATGCCCTTGTCCTTACGGGCGATTATCTGCGCCGCGAGTATCGCCGCGTTCTTCGCGCCGGCCTTTCCGAGCGAGACCGTCGCCACCGGAACGCCGGGGGGCATCTGCACGGTGGAGAGGAGAGAGTCCATACCGTTTAAGGGCGAGGAGGCAAGGGGCACGCCGATTACCGGCACTATGGTATGGGACGCAACGACGCCGGCCAGGTGGGCCGCCATGCCCGCCCCGGCGATTATTACCTCAGCCCCTTTTTTCTCGGCCTCGGCCACGAGCCTTTGTACCCGCTCGGGGCTCCGGTGGGCCGAGGCCACGGTCATCTCGTAAGGAATGCCGAACTCGGCAAGGAGACTGGCCGCCTCCTCCATCACAGGGAGGTCGCTGTCGGAACCCATAAGGATTAAGACGTTCATTTCACCACCATTGAGCTTCCGATATATAAGAAGAGAGACTCGGAATTATCATAATATTATACCTATAACCTTTTGTTGTCAAATTGTTTCGTAAAAATTGCAATGTCAACCCTGCGCAACCTTACATTTCGTTTTGAGACTGTATCTTGAATTTTGAAATTATTCGGAATTTATATAAAGCGTCATAAATAATTGCGCATAAATCGTCATTCCCGCAAAGCCTGTCCCCGCGAAGGCGGGGAGCGGAAATCCAGGCGGAAAAAACCGGATTCCGGGTCAAGCCCGCAATGACATGCAAGGTGAAGGCATTTTCAGTCATTCGCAATTACTTAAATCGCTATGTATAGTTACTACTCAGAGCATAAAATAGTTTATACCCCCCTTTAGCAAAGGGGGGCGGGGGGGGATTTGAATATTCAGAAAAATCCCCCTCATTCCCCCTTTTCCAAAGGGG
>CBDVCR010000070.1:0-15880 GCA_965372535.1 uncultured bacterium
TGAATCGGTCTGCCACGCCCGCAATACACCTTCATTATACAAGGGTGAGCCTGGGTTTGCCGCATCCGCCGCGAAGTACGCCGCGGCCATTATTCAAGCGCTATCGGCCGCTACGGCGCAATGGCCGGGGACACGGGCGCCCAGAGCACGTCGGCAGCGGGAAGCCCGACTGAGGCCACGTCGTTTGTCAGGTCGTCAAACGGGGTGGCCTTCAGGCCCCTGCCGCTTAACGAATAAACAAAGTACCCGTCGAGTTCATTCCCGATGAACAGGCTCCTCCGGACGCTTTCCGGGTAATACCATTGCATGTTCTGCCGGTCGTTGTAAAAAGATGAATGGTCTATGCTGCCGAGCCATGTGAAACCCTTTTGCGGGTCCACATGGTAAAGATAAAGGCCGTTGAAAACCTCCAGGCCCGGGTAATCCGCCGGCGCGCCGCTCCAGGCGGTGACCGGGACGGCCAGCGCGCCGAGGGCGGGGAAGTAGGTAAACGCCTTGTGGTTATACATGGCCTCCGAATAAGTCCCCGCGCCCATGCTCACGCGGTTTGCAAGCCTGGGGGCGGCAAAATCGCTCACATCGAATATGCTGAGGTCAACGCTTCCGGCGGTGTTCTGTCCTATGGCAAGCAGGTGGTCCCGGCCAATGGGGTGGAGGTAGGTGGAAAAGCCCGGCGCCTCAAGCTCCCCGGCTACCTTCGGAGAGGAGGGCTCCGAAAGGTCGAGCGTGTAAAGCGGGTCGGTCCGCTCGAAGGTGACGACAAACCCCCTCTGGCCTAAGAAACGGACGGCGAAGATGCTCTCGCCCGGCTTGCCCAGCCCGGTGATTGAACCGGCCTCCTTGAGTTCGCGGCCTTCCTGCACAAGGACGTAAACCGAGTTTACGGGGTCTGCGTCCATCAGCCAGCCGGGCTCGGTGGTGGCGATTCGGAAAGCTCCCTCGTGCTCGCTCATTGAGAACTGGTTGAGCACCCATCCCCTGACCACGCCGCTTGCCTGATAGGAGGCCGAGGCGCCCGCGCCGAGGGCAAACCTGTGCACTGCCGTCCTGGCCCCGGGTTCCCATTCGGAGGACCATACCTGCGCGTAGTTTGGGGAGGCCACATATATGCTCTTTTGCGAGCCGTAGACCACCCCGCCGTCGCCGAGGAGCGCGACGCTTCCGGTCGCGCCCGCGGGGTCGGCAAGGTCGATGGAAAAAATCGTGATGACGCCCGCGCCGTCGGGCACCGGGGGGCGGTAGACGCTCTGGCAGGCGCAGATGCTGTTTACCACCCCGGGTGTCCCCCCGTCTGAGTAAACCGTGTCCATGTACCGGGGGAAGACTTCCTCAAGAGCGCCGCCGCTTGCGGCGGCGCTGACCACCCCGCCGGAGCCGGAGCCGCCGCCGGCCGAAATCCAGGACCGCATGACCACGTGCACCACGCCATCGACCATCCTGGCCTCGTTGAACATGCCCTCGAAATATGTCTCCCGTAAAAGCGCGGGCTCGCTCCTGTCCGCAACGTCAACCACGGTGGCCTTAAGGAGCGCAAAAGTGCGGGGGGCGAAGTCCTGTGTAATCGCGGCGAAGTCCCACACCGTGCTGAAGATTATCGCCCTGTCGCCTTGGACGAACATGGAGATGGGGTTTCCCTCTATGCCGTAGCGGGCCAGCTCTCCGGTGTCCGAGGCGGGCCATGAGTCCAGTATGACAAAAAATCCCCCGGAAACGACATATATAAACTGCCCGTCGGTCTTTATGATGTCGGGCTCGTCAACCCCCGGCTCCTGCACGTTGGTATCCGTGTATTGGAGGCTCCCGCCCGTCTCCCCATACTGCCCGGAAGGGGGAGGCGCGCCGCTTTTGCCGTCGCTTGTGGTTGACGCTCCTCCTCCGGCATCCGCCTGCTCGATTATGTATTGCCTGAGCTCTTCGCAGTCCGAAAACGCCGTGAGGTTCCGAGACCGCGGGCCGGCATCCCCGGAGCAACCCGCAAACACAAAAGACGCAGACAGCGCCCATGCCAGAAAGAAAAATTTACCCGGCATCCCGTACATTGCATGAACCCCCTTTATCATGGAATTACTTATTACTCAGAGCATAAGTATAGTTTACACCCCCCTTTAGCAAAGGGGGAAGCCGGATAGATTCGTTCCAGGCCGGTGTTCGTCATGTAATCTATTTCATGCTCCCCTTAATAAAGCCGTTCTCTTTATATCGTTATAATAGTATCCGAACGCGGTGAAAATTGCAATTAATTTTTTGTATCCCGCTCTTCCAGGGCATAGCGCCGCCGAAGCGGCCGCGGACGGCCAGGGGCGCCGGGACATCCGGCATCCTTTACAACGCATAAAATATTGTTATAAAATATTAGCTTAGAGCGATAAGCCAATGTGTGAAACGAGATGGCGAAAAAAGCGCTTACCGGCATAGCGGTCCTCGTCGCGGGCTTTGTCCTCGGGGGGGCGTTTATCCTGCTCACGGGACAATGGCCCTCGGTGTCGGGCCCCGGCGGCTTCGCCCCCAGGGCCTCGGAGCGCATCGTACAGAGCGGCAGGGCGTTTTCCGGGATTGCGGAGTCCGTCTCGCCCACGGTGGTCAACATCTCCACAGTGAGGGTGAGGCAGCCGGAGTCTTCGTATTCGGACGACCCGTTTTTCGATTTCTTCAGGGACTTCCCTATCCCCGGCGACGGCCCCGGCCTCAGGAAGCGCTGGAGCGAGCAGAGTTTCGGCTCCGGCGTAATCGTCTCCCCCGACGGCTATATCATCACCAACAACCACGTGGTCGGCGGGGCGGACAAGATAAAAGTGACCCTGTACGACAGGCGGGTCATGGCGGGCAAGGTGATAGGGGCGGACCCAAAGACGGACATCGCGGTGGTTAAGATTTCCGCGGACGATCTGCCCACCATCCCCTGGGGGGACTCGGACAACCTTCAGGTAGGGGAGTTCGTGCTGGCCGTAGGCGACCCCTTCGGGCTGAGCCACACCGTCACCATGGGCATCATAAGCGCCGTGGGCCGGGCCAACGTGGGGATTGCGGATTACGAGGACTTCATACAGACCGACGCGGCCATCAACCCCGGCAATTCCGGCGGCCCGCTCGTGGACGCCCGCGGCAGCCTGATAGGGATAAACACGGCCATCTTCTCCCGAAGCGGCGGCTACCAGGGCATAGGGTTTGCCGTGCCGAGCAACATGGCCCGCCTTATCATGGAGCAGCTCATGAGGGAGGGCCGGGTCGTCAGGGGGTGGCTCGGGGTGACCGTGCAGGAGCTTACGCCGGAGCTTGCGGGCAAGTTCAGGCACGGCTCCTCAAGGGGCGCCCTGGTGGGCGAGGCCCTTAAGGGCAGCCCCGCGGCGGAGGCGGAGATTATGAGCGGCGACATCATACTCGAATACGGAGGGAAGGAAGTGGAGGGCGCCTCGGAGCTTAAGAACATGGTCTCCCGCAGCAGTCCGGGGACGAGGATGCCGGTCAAATTTCTGCGCGGCGGCGCCGTCCTGAGGTTGATGGTAACCGTGGGCGAACTCCCCAGGGAAAGGGAAAAGCCCGCCTCCGGGCAGCCCCGCCAGTACGGGCGCGGCGCCCTCTACGGGCTGAGCGTCATCGCGCTTTCGGAGGACATCGCCCGCCAGCTTGACCTCGAAAGCGGGTCAAGGGGCGTGGTGGTCGTGGGAGTGCAGGAAGGCTCCCCGGCAGACGGCTCGGGGCTCAAAAGGGGCGACCTCATACAGGAAATCGAAAGGAAAAGGATAACCGGCCTCGACGACTACCGGGCAGTGTCCTCGAGCGTCCGGGACCGCGACTCGGTGCTAATGTTCATAAACCGGGGCGGCAGGAAATTTTACCTGACGGTGATTGTTTCGTAGCCTTTCGGGGCAAGAGGTAATCATAAGCCGGTAATTGGCAATATTATTTATTGGCCCTTACCAATAAGGAGGTGTTTTGATGTTAATCCTCAGGGCAGGATTGGTCGTTCTTTTTCTGTTTTTCGGATACTATCTTGGCGGCAGGGCGGGCGTGCCCCTGGAGGGCGGCCTGACGGGCCTTTTCTTCGGCATGGTGGCCCTGCTTTTGGAGCAACTGCTTAAGAGGGTTTCCCTCGGCTCCATCGCCGGGGCCGTGGTGGGCCTCGCGCTGGGGCTCCTTACCGCGGGCCTGCTCCTCATGCCCTTTGAGGTCGTGGAGTCGAAATGGCTCTCCCTCGCCCGGCTGCTTATTTCAGCGGTGCTGGGCTACGGGGGTTTCCTCATCGGGCTTAAGAAGGGCGAGAAGCTGACGGTGGCCGAGGTGTTCCGCATCCTGAGAGGCCAGGGGAGCGAGCAGAACCGGAAGCTCCTCGACACCAGCGTGATTATCGACGGCCGCATCGCCGACATAAGCGAGACCGGGTTCCTCGAGGGGGATTTCGTCGTCCCGCAGTTCATACTCCAGGAGCTTCAGCACATCGCCGACTCCCCGGACTCCCTTAAGCGGGCCAGGGGGAGGCGGGGTCTGGACATCCTGAACAAGATGAAGAAGATGAACCAGATAGAAGTCAAGATTGTGGAGGAGGACTTCCCCAAGATAAAAGAGGTGGACGCAAAGCTCGTCGCCCTCGGAAGGGCAATGGGGGCGAAGGTCGTGACCAACGATTTCAACCTCAACAAGGTGGCCGAACTCCAGGGCGTGCCCGTCCTGAACATAAACGAGCTTGCCAACGCCATAAAACCCGTGGTGCTGCCCGGCGAAAGCATGAGGGTCTTTATCATCAAGGAGGGCAAGGAGCAAAACCAGGGCGTGGCGTACCTCGAAGACGGCACCATGGTCGTCGTGGACAACGGCAAGAAGCTTATCGGCAAGAACGTGGACGTAACCGTGACCAGCGTGCTCCAGACCACGGCGGGCAGGATGATATTTACGAAGACCAGGGAGGAGTACGAACGGGAGGAAATCCGGGCGGCCAAGTAGCCCAATGCCGAATGTGACCGCCATAGTGCCCGCCGCCGGGCTCGGCAGCAGGTTCGGCCCCGCCGGGGGCGGCGCGAGCAAGCCCTTCCACGCCCTCGGGGGAAAACCCCTCGTCCTCTGGGTGCTGGAGGCCCTTGAGGCGTCCCCGGAGGTCGCGGAGATAGTCCCCGTCTTCAGGCCCGAGGAAATGGAAGAGGGCGACCGGATGATTGAGGGGCAGGGGTTTTCCAAGATTAACAAGACCGCCGCCGGGGGCAGGGAGAGGCAGGACTCGGTGCTTAACGGCCTGAGACTCGTGGGCGACCCCTCCTCGACCGTGCTCGTCCACGACGGCGCGAGGCCGTTTCTGGACGAGGCGCTCATACGAAACACCCTCAAGGGCCTCGAAGGGTTCGACGGCGCGGTGGCCGCCGTCCCCCCCAAGGACACGATAAAAGAGGCGGAAAGCGGCGGCTCCGCGGTCGTAAGAAAGACCCTGGACCGGGCCTTGCTGTGGGCCGTCCAGACCCCCCAGGTCTTCCCGTATGCCGTAATCATGGCGGCTTTCGAGAGGGCAGCCGAAGAAGGCTTTTACGCCACGGACGACTCCGCCCTCGTTGAGCGGCGGGGTGGGAGGGTCAACATCGTAATGGGCTCCTACGAAAACATAAAAGTCACCACTGCGGAGGACATTTATCTTGCCGAGGCCATACTGAAAAGGAGGCAGCCCGCATGAGGGCCGGCTTCGGCTACGACTCCCACCGGCTCGTCGAGGGCAGGAGGCTCGTGCTGGGCGGGGTGGAGATACCCTTTGAGCGCGGCCTCATGGGCCACTCAGACGCCGACGTGCTCGTCCACGCCGTCATGGACTCGATAATAGGCGCCCTCGGCTTGGGCGACATCGGCACGCACTTTCCGGACGACGACCCCGCCTGGAAGGACGCATCGAGCATCGGGCTTTTAAGGCGGACCCTCGACATGGCAAAAGAAAACGGCTACGCCGTATCCTGGGTGGACTGCACCGTCGTCTGCGAGCGGCCCAGACTCGCCCCGCACATCGGGGCCATGAAGGAGGCCCTCGCCTCCGCGGGCCTTGAGCAGGTAAACATCAAGGCAAAGACCAACGAGGGCATGGGTTTTACGGGCAGGGGAGAAGGGATTGCCGCCTACGCGGTGTGTGTGCTTGAGAAAAAATAATGCTTTTAATTTTCCTGTTGCCGGAGCGCCGCCAGGGCCTCGCCTGCTACTTCCTTGACCGCTTCCGACTCGTCGCCCATCGCCGCCTCAAGATAGGGAACCGCCTCCTTGCTTCCCATGACCTCAAGGAGGTAAACGGCGTCCGCCCGTAAGGTGGGGTTTTCGTGTTCAAGGAGGCGGGCCACCTCCGGGACAAGGGCGAGGACATCGGCTGCGTGGATGTCCCTTAGCTCCTCGACAAGCGCTACGGCGCCGATTCTTACGCGGCTTCGCTCGTCCGACATGAGCGACGGCACCAGGGAGTAAAGCCCCCGGTCGTGCCTGAACATGTCGATGATGTTCTCAAGAAAGCCGTTTTCCATGTAGTCGGCCAGCATCTTGAGGGTCCCGGCGTCGCGCATGGGTATATGATAAGCAAGGGAGGAGGCAAGTGTAAAGAATTCGAATTGCATCTTTAACCCGGTTAGAGCTAAATTGCACGCACAGCCGGGAGATATTCAAGCAAGTATTGACCTGTCATATAACATTCGATACTTGATTCCACAAAAGTTAATTGAATGCCTTCAACATCTTTTGTCCCATGTTTCTCAATGGTCGTGGTGAATACATACCCAAAATCGAGATTGTGCCTTTTTGCGAAATGAATAAGGCTCCTTAATTCTTCCGGCCTTTCATAGTACCTGTCGGACCACTTGATCTCATAGCACCAGACTGCTTTGTCGTGAGATAAATAGACGAGGTCGACTTCGCCGTTTTTCCAGCGTGCGTAATAAAGGTTTCTGTGATGTCGCCCTGAATGCATCCATTGACCGACTATGGCTGTCTCGACCATGTTCCCCATGGATTCGTGCTCTGTGGTGACCGGGTCGAAAAGAGCACATCGCATCGCCGGATTTGTAAGATATAATTTAAAGAAATTGGCCCTCTTGAACCGTCTGCCTGATTGGTCTACACGGTGCAGGATTTTTATCAGGAATGCAGCCTCAAGATACTCAAGATATTTCTTAATGGTATTTTTCGATATGCCGGACCCCGTTGAAAGCGAATCCAGGGACAATTCATTTCCCGTATTGTAAGCGAGCATAGTGAAAAGCCTGTATAGTTCCTGCACATCATCAATACCATAGAGGCTTGGAAGGTCACGCAGGAGCACTTTATCTATAATGTCGCTTCTGATAAAGCGCCCAGGGTCTTGCTGTATTGCAGGCGAGGTCAAGGCTTCCGGATATCCACCGAAGTTCAGGTATTTAACAAACTCGCGGTTCAGCCCCCCTATATCGACAGCGGTAAATTTAGAGAAATCAGGTCGTTCGTGCCCCTTTAAGGAGGGGCGTACTTTAAAGGGAGGTCTTTTGCCGGCCAATAAAAAATACTCGTAAAAACTTAGCGGTGGAAGGATGAAGTCGGTAAACCTTCCCGCTCCCGATTCGATACTTTTAAGCTTCAGGGCGGCGGCGGCCGAGCCGGAAGCGATAAATTTTACTCCGCGGTAGTCATCGACGAGTTTTTTGAGATGGACTTCCCAATTCTTAAGGTATTGTATTTCGTCAAAGAATACATAGCACCCTTTAAGATTATTATGCTTGAAAATTCCGGAGTAGTACTGCAGAAGTTGTTCAAGGCCCAGGCCCAAATACACGGGGGCCTCAATGGATATGTAGCAGATTTTCTTTGGGTCCGCCCCTTCGTCAATCAGCCTCTGTATCGCATGGTATATCATCACTGTCTTTCCCACCCTTCGAGGCCCCATAAGCACCAGGGCGCGCTGTACGTCCCTTTCCGTGGCGAGTTTGTAGAAACTTTCCAGATATGCCCTGGGTTTCATCTTCCTGAAATACTCATCAATGGAGGCGCTCTCATCCCACCAGGGGTTTTCGAGCTGGATTTTTTTAATGATTTCCTTTTCCGAGATGTCTTTCATTTGTCGCTCGCTTTAATGTCAATACCTTGATATTATTTTACACATTTCCCCGATAAAGTCAAGCTCTTGATATTATCGGGAAAGCGGGGCATAACCTCTTGTTTTATAAGATAAATTCAGTGATGTTTTCATGGAGTCTTAACGTTTTTGTCCTTGGAAATGCTATAATCTCCCATGAGCAGGAAATCCCTCGCGTTGCTTCTGCTCCTTGTCGTCTCGCCGGTGGTCGTCTATGTCCTCTGGCCCTCGGACGAGGCGCGGATACGCAAGCTCCTCCGCGAGACCGCCGCGGCTGTCGAGGCCGAAGACATGGACAGGGTGATGTCCTCCTTCGATTTCGCATACAGGGACGCTCACGGCCTGAGCTACCTGCTGCTTAAGAGAACCCTTAAACGGGAATTCGGGCGGGTCTCGGATATCGAGGTGGACTACGAGGGCCTCACGGTGACCGTAAGGGATAAGAAAGCCGGGGCGACCCTGGACCTGAGGGTAATCGCCACGATGGGAGAGGCCAGGGGCTATTGCCTCGGCGATTTCGACACGCCCTTTTCCATCTCCGTCGGGCTCAGAAAAACCCCCACGGGCAAATGGCTGGTGGTGGAGGCGGAGTACGCGGCAGGCTGGACGACGTGGTAAAGTAGGGCGCGCCGCCTGCCGCCTTGAGCGCGCCTTTAGTATGCGCGGTGGCTTACCCCCGCGTCTCAGGGGCCGGGCGAGCCCGGCCTCACGATAAAAGCGGCTTTATGTGCCCGGGTTTTCTATCGTTTATCAGCCCGATGCTTTTTAAGCTCCGCGTCTATCACGGCCTGAAACCCGGCGAGCGAACGGTTTTCGAGCCGCCTGCCGTTTATGAAAATGGTGGGCGTTCCCCTCACGCCCGCGTTTCTCGCGTCCTGTACGTCACGGCGAATAAGCTCAAGGCTATCCGGGCTTGCGAGGCCCTTTTCGAATTTATCCATATCCAGGCCGACTTCCACCGCGATATCGCGGATTTTCGCGTCGCCGAGCCTGTTGAAATTCTCAAAGACCTTGTCGTGGAACTCCCAGAACTTCCCCTCTTTCCCGGCCGACAGGGCGGCCAGGGCGGCCTTCCTGGCGAATTTGTGGCTTTTTATCGGGTAGTTCTTGAACACGAGCTTTACTTCCTCTGGATACTTATCGAGCACCTGCTCGAGCAGAGGCACGAGCCTCGCGCAGTAGGGTCACTGGAAATCGCTGAATACGGCGATTTCCACCGGCGCCCCGGCCGGACCCTTAAAAGGCGAGCCCTCGATATTTATTTTCTGGATAATGTCGATTCTAACGAACCGGAGCGTCCTGTCCTTTCCGCCATACAGGATTAGCCTGTCGCCCTTTGGCGAGACCTCGATTCCATCAACGGACGCCCCGACGGAAATCCTGTCTTTGAGCTTTCCCTCCGCGGTATATATCAGGATATTTCCCTTGCCGGTGAGGACAAACGTCCATGCGCCATCGGAAGTGGCGGCAACATCGATAGGCGCCTCGCCGACATCCAGCGTCCTCAACTCCATCAGTTCGACGGACCCCGATGTCGCGCGTGCAGGCCCCGCGACGGGCAGGGTCAGGAACAATAGCCATACGGCCACAACTCCGGTTCTCATCATTATTCCTCCAGAAGTAAATTTATGCCCAAAAACACTTTACATTATTTTTAGGGGCAAAGAAAAGAGGGGGACGGTTTCCGCTCCCCCTTTCAATGCCCGGTTCGGCACGCTATAAGTCACACGCAGGGTCCGCCGCGTCAGTCAGGCCGTCGCAGTTGTTGCCGACGGTGCCGGCGGAAGGTGCGGGTTTCCTTTATTTCTTTCTCCCGAAAAGCTCCCGGCCCAGAAAGAAGCCCGCCAGCGCTCCCGCGGCGAGGGCGCCGAGCAGGAGCATGAACATCGAGAGCGCCGCGCTCCAGAAAAGGAACCTGACCTCCACGACCCCGGTGTTCTGGAGCGCGAAGACCATAACCAGAAGCACAAGGACGATAACCGCCCATCCCCTTAAACTCAGGCTGCCGGAGTCTCCCATGTCCCTGCCTCCTATTGTTTTTTCCTCAGATGGTTTATGCCGCCTCTTCCGGCCGAGACGACCTCCGAGGCCAGGCCGATGAAAAGGCCGTGCTCCATGACCCCCGCCCGCCCCTTGAGTTGCCGGGCCAGCCCGGCGGCGTCGGCAATCGGGCCGAAGGCGCAGTCGAAGATGAAATTTCCCTGCCCGGTGACAAACGGGTCCCCGCCGCGTCTTTCTCTGAGGGCCGGGGCCGCGCCGAGGGATTTCAGGAAATCCTCCACAGGCTTCCTTGCGAAGGGGAGCACTTCCACCGGCACGGCGCTCAGGCTGCCCAGGCGCGGGGAGAGCTTGCCCTCCTCCACCACGATGACCACCCGGCGGCTGGCCTCGGCGAGGATTTTCTCCCTGAGAAGCGCCCCCCCGCCGCCCTTGATTAAATCAAGTGCGGGGTCCACCTCGTCGGCGCCGTCGATTGTGAGGTCAAGGGTTGGGTGACGTTCGAGGGTGGAAAGGGGAATGCCGAGCCTCAGGGCCTCGCCCTCTGTCTCAGCGGAACTCGGCACGCCCACCACGCCGGGGAGTGCGCCCTCCCTGAGGAGCAGGGCGAGCTTTTGGAGCGCGTACATGGCGGTGCTTCCGCTTCCGAGGCCGAGCGCCATCCCCGGCTCCACATATTCGACGGCCCGCTCGGCGGCCTGCCTTTTGTACTCTTCCGCTTCGGACAACCCTGCCCCCTGATGCGGCGTGTTCCGCGACCTCTTAATCTTATTTCATGCGGGGCGATTATGCAACCTTTATATATTGGCCGCCGGGGCCGGGGGCATGCATTCCACATCGTAAAAAAAGCGAAAAAAAGTCTTGACATTACAACTTCAACTGTGCTTTGATATGACTAAATTAAGATAGTAGCCGCCGAAAAGGGCAAACCCCGGGCAACCGGGGGGCGCAAAGCCACCTGTCCCCATGGGATAGAGGGGCTTCCAAAGTGGCAGAAGCCTGGCACTTTTAGCCCGCCTTTTTCGGAGGCGGGCTTTTTTGTGCTGGAATGAGGTTCGGATAAAATTGCAGCGGGACGCAAGGAGGAGGGGAAAATGAAGGAGGCAACGATGAGCAGCAGGAAAAAATCAGTTCGGCTTATCTTTACGTCTTTTGTGGTCATGGCGCTTTTTGCGATGGCCTCTCCGGCAGCCCACGCACAGGTTACGGTTACGGAAGAATGGGCGGCCCGCTACGACGGCCCGGCACATTCTTCTGATTTTGTCACTGCAATAGCCACCGACAATGCGGGCAATGTCTATGTAACGGGCTATAGTTACGGCAGGGGGACTTATATTGACTATGCCACAATTGCCTACGACCCGTCGGGCAAGCAGCTCTGGGTGGCCCGCTACGACGGCCCGGCACATTCCTATGATTATGCCAGTGCAATAGCCACCGACGATGCGGGCAATGTCTATGTGACTGGCAGGAGTTATGGCAACGGGACTTCTTGGGACTATGCCACGGTCGCTTACGACTCCTCCGGCAACCGGCTCTGGGTGGCCCGCTACAACGGCCCGGGAAATTATTATGATATTGCCACTGCAATAGCCACCGACGATGCGGGCAATGTCTATGTTACGGGCCATAGTTACAGCGGGACTTATTATGACTATACCACAATCGCCTACGACCCCTCCGGCAACCAGCTCTGGCTGGCCCGCTACGACGGCCCGGCACATAGTTCTGATGTTCCCCGTGCAATGGCCACCGACAACGCGGGCAATGTCTATGTTACGGGCTATAGTCGCGGCAACGGGACTTATTCTGACTATGCCACGGTCGCCTACGACTCCTACGGCAACCGGCTCTGGCTGGCCCGCTACGACGGCCCGGCACATAGTTCTGATGTTCCCTATGCAATAGCCACCGACAAAGCGGGCAATGTCTATGTGACGGGCGTAAGTTACGGCAACGGAACTTATATTGACTATGCCACAATTGCCTACGACCCCGCCGGCAACCAGCTCTGGCTGGCCCGCTACGACGGCCCGGCAAATTCCAATGATCATGGCCGTGCAATAGCCGTCGACAATGCGGGCAATGTCTATGTAACGGGCTATAGTTTGGGCAGCGGGGCTTATGCTGACTATGCCACGGTCGCCTACGACCCGTCGGGCAAGCAGCTCTGGGTGGCCCGCTACGACGGCCCGGCACATAGTTCTGATAAAGCCTGTGCAATAGCCGCCGATAATGCGGGCAATGTCTACGTGACGGGCCAGAGTTACGGCAGCGGGACTCGTGCTGACTATGCCACAATTGCCTACGACCCCTCCGGCAACCGGCTCTGGCTGGCCCGCTACAACGGCTACAACGGCCCGGCAAATTTTAATGATGAGGCCTCTGCAATAGCCATAGACGATGCGGGCAATGTCTATGTGACAGGCTCAAGTTCCGACGGAGTGAATGGTTATGACTATGCCACGGTAAAATACTCCCAGAAAGGGCAGAACGCCCCACCCACCGCCGACGCAGGCCCCGACCAGACGGTGGAATGCGCAAGCCCCGGCGGCACGCAGGTGGCCCTTGACGGCTCGGGCTCCACTGACCCCGACGGGGATGCCTTGAGCTACAGCTGGACGTGGGACGGCGGCAGCGCGGAGGGAGCAACCCCCTTGGTCACGCTTCCCTACGGCACAACGACCGTCACACTCACGGTCTCGGACGGGGAATCCGAAGACAGCGACGAAGTGGAAATCACCGTGCGTGACACCACACCGCCTTCCACCTCGGCCATACTCGAAGGAGAGCTTGGCAAAAACGGGTGGTACGTCTCTGACGTGGATGTGAAGCTGACCGCCTTGGATTCCTGCACCGGAGTAAAAGAAATACACTACACAATAAACGGGGCAGAAACAGTAGTTAGCGGGGATACGGCGGACTTCACCCTGACAGAGGACGGAGAATACGCCGTAACCTACGGGGCCGAGGACAAGGCGGGCAATGAGGCCTCCGCGTCGGTGACGCTTAACATCGACAAGACAGCGCCTGTTGCGGACATCTCCGTAACCCCCGGCATCCTCTGGCCGCCGAACCACAAGACAGTGGACGTTGCGGTAAACGGAGGGGCGTCGGACCCGTCATCGGGGATTGCCTCGGTAGAGTTCACCGTGACCGACGATTACGGCACGGTTGAGCCTTTGGTAAGCGGGTTTAACACCACCATCCCTCTTGAGGCTTGGAGAAGCGGCGGCGACCGTGACGGAAGGCACTACGCCATAACGGCGGTAATCACGGACAACGCCGGGAACCGGACGACGGTTACGACAGAGGCCGTAGTGCCCCATGACATGAGGGGGAAGAAGTAAGGGTTAAATAACGGTTTTCTCGACTTTAAACGCAGTAAAAAAAGGGGGCGCGTTCATGCGCCCCCTTTTTTTATAACCCCCAACCGCTTCCGAGGCCGAGCGCCATCCCCGGCTCCACATATTCGACGGCCCGCTCGGCGGCCTGCCTTTTGTACTCTTCCGCTTCGGACAACCCTGCCCCCTGATGCGGCGTGTTCCGCGACCCCTTAATCTTATTTCATGCGGGGCGATTATGCAACCTTTGCATATAGGTCGTGTGAAGTTTGCGAAGCGCCGGGTAGTGGGCCGGTTCGAAATAACAGGGTGCGTCCGTATTCCTGAGCTGTCCGGCATAAAGGCAGCCGGGACGGAGGGGGCACATGAAATTTCCTGATTTTTGTGTGAAAACACGCACCTCTCCTGTTTTGGCTGCGTGATATCGCACTAAATTTGCCTGATTTCGTGTGGCGCCTTGCCGGGAATTCCCACTAAAAAAATGAGCATTTTGCTCCCGGACCGTTGCAAACACAATTTTAGATAGGTTTTTGTATATTTACTTCACCACTGAACTGGCACGCAACTTGTATGGAGAAAAGAGCCACCGAAAAGAGCAAAGTCCGGGCAACCGGGCGGCGCAAAGCCACCTGCCCTGCTAAAGCAGGGTAGAGGGGCTGCCGAAGTGGTCGGAACTAAACACTTGGGCTCGTCTTTTCGGAGGCGGGCTTTTTTGTTGTCTGGGGTATGAGGAATATCCTGAAAAGAAAAAGGGGGTAGGTCATTCAAGGATAGGGGCAAGAAGTAAGAGTTAAATAAGGTATGGCGGGGCTTCGCCCCGCCTGAATATCTTCAACAAAGGAGATAAAGATGAAAAAGATGCTATTTATTCTTGGGATATTTTCATTTATTCTCACTCCAAATGCTTTTGCGGGAACAATATTTACTGATATTTCCAGTGCGATTGGCGGAAGCAGGGTCGCAGCCATGGGGGATGTAAACGGAGACGGCTGGGTAGACCTTCTTGGTTGTGGAGGGATATTGCTGAACAGGGGAGAGATAGTTGACGGCAAGCCGACATTTCAGTGTGTGACAGAGGGGCTTGATTTCAAAGGCAAGGGATTGTCCCATCCTGTTTTCGCGGACATGGACGGCGACGGTGACCAGGATTTGATCGCGTCCCTGGCGCATGGTGACGGTGTGCTTTACCGCAATGACAGTTGCGGGGATGAATTGAGGTTTGTGGACATAACCGAGCAGGCCGGATTGGGAGGGAATATCGGCCATCAGCAGACACATATTGCCCTGTCCGATATCGATATGGATGGTGACCTGGATGCATATCTTGTAGAAGGATGGCCTTACGGAAACGGGGGAGTGCTCTATCGCAATGATACGGATGATACAGGTATCCATTTTACCAATGTTACCGCTCAATCCGGCATTGTAGCGCCGTTTGCCTGCCGAACCATTCTCTTCAATGACTTTGATGGTGACGGGGACGCTGATCTGTATATGGGCAGTGCAAGGTATGGCGCAACAAACAAATTTTATCTGAATATGGGGGATATTGACGGTGACGGGGTCACCAATTTCAAAGATGTTACCTCTGTATCCGGATTGCAGAATTATTACTTGGATAATAGCGCAACTTCCGGCGACATTGATAATGACGGAGATATCGATATTCTCCAAGCTCAGCACTCTGGGGCAAGGACAATTATTGTATATGAAAATCTCGGCGACATGGACGGAAACGGGATAGTAAATTTCAAGAATGTTTCGAACAGCAGCGGGATTGCCAGGACATCAGCCCATGGAGTGGGGCTCGGTGATATAGATAACGACGGAGACCTGGATATCGCGGATGCCAGCTGGCTACATCCGGTGAAGATTTACAGCAATGACGGAGACGGGACATTTACCAATATTACTTCTCTTTCAGGTATAGGAAATTTCATTTATGGCGTGAGGACCCTGTTTGCCGATATCGATAACGATGGAGACTTGGACCTTTTCATGAAAAAGCTTTACATGAACAACACCAATGACGAGAACTATCTGAAGGTGGTCTTACTGGGAGAAGGGTTGAACCGGGATGCCGTGGGAGCACAACTTCGCGCATGGCCCTCCGGTGCAGCGCGCACAATTGATAATCTGGTCGCCTTCCGGGAAGTAACAGCCGGAACGGCCTTTTTCTCTTCTGACGACTATATTCTGGAATTGGGACTTGCAGAAGGTTTATACGACCTGGAAGCGACATTTGTCAGCGGGGCGGTTACGATACTTGAAGGTGTGCAAACAGGGAAGACGGTACAGATACCGGAAGGACCGAATGTGTTCTTTCCGTATAAATGCGGTGGTGCCCCCCCCACCGCCGACGCCGGCAATGACCGGACCGTAGAGTGCGCCGGGCCCGACGGAACGCAGGTCACCCTTGACGGCTCTGGTTCCACTGACCCGGACGGCGACGAACTCACCTACAACTGGACGTGGGACGGCGGCA
>CBDVCR010000071.1:0-15806 GCA_965372535.1 uncultured bacterium
AGGAAGTCCGCCGGGCCGTTCATGGTGTCCATGTACTGGTGGATGACCCTCCACATGTGGCCGCACTCGCCGCCGAGTATCCACTTGACGCCGAGGCGTTTGGCCTCGTGGTACATCTTGGCGTTGAGTTTCTTCATCATCTCGTTGGAGGTGAAGAGGCCGAAGTTTCCGCCCTCCGACGCATAGGTGCTCATGGTATAGTTCAGCCCTATGTGCTCGAAAAGCAGTATGTAGCCCATCATCGTGTAAATCCCCGGCATGGCGAAGGCGTCCGCCGAGGGGGTGATGAAGAGCACGTCGGCCCCCTTCTTGTTGAAGGGCACATCTATCCGCACGCCGGTTACGTCCTCGATGTCGTCGCAGAGGGATTCGACGCTGTTAACAAAGGCGTGGGGCTGGAGGCCAAGATGGTTGCCGGTCCGGTTGCAGTTGGCGGCGGGCTCCAGTATCCAGTTGATGTTCACGCCCACCAGCTGCATGAGTTCCCTGGCCATCATAGTGACCTCGGCGGTGTCTATGCCGTAGGGGCAGAAGGCCGAGCAGCGGCGGCACTCCGTGCACTGGTAAAAGTACATGAACCATTCCTTGAGGACGTTGACCGTGAGCTTCCGGCCTCCGGCCAGCCTCCCCAGTATCTTCCCGGCGGTCTTGAACTCGCCCCGGTAGATGGACCTCATGAGTTCGGCCCTCAAAACGGGCATGTTCTTGGGGTCGCCGCCGCCCAGGAAGAAATGGCATTTGTCGGCGCAGGCCCCGCACCGCACGCAGATGTCCATGAACACCTTGAAGGAGCGGAACCGTTTGAGCCTGTCTCGGAACCCCTCGAGGATGGTCTCTTCCCAGTTTTCGGGAAGCTTCCAGTCCTCCTCGGCGGGGGACCATTCCCTTGCGTTGGGAAACCCGTGGTACTCCACAATCTTGGCTTTCCCGGCATAGCAGAAATTGCCCGGCTTGAACTCCACGGGAATGTCCGTCCACTTTTTCTCCGGCACGTCACCCCTCAGCAAGTTGGGGGTGTTCAGCAGATTGTCTACCAGTTCCTGTGGTTTCGGTACCTTAGCCATAACCTATTCTTCCTCTTCGTCTTTCTCAAGTGGCAATCCGACGGACTTCATCGTCTTCCTGAAATCGTCCTCATACTCTTCATATGTATGGAACTTGACGTCGGGATTCCACGGGTTAATGTGCCTTTTCTTGCGGCTGTTGTTTATCATGTTTCTGGTCGGACTCATAAAGACCCCTCCCATGTGCATGAGCTTGCTGAAGGGGAAGTAGATGAGGAGCACGCTGACCAGCAACAGGTGCATGTAGAATAAGTAGCCTATCCCCTCCGGTGCCGCGGGGGTGAAAGAAAACAGCCCGTTTATCAGCTCCTTGACCTTGGGCACGTCCACCTTGCTTATGTACCTCATCAGGACCCCGGTGACGGCTATGCCAAGGATGAGGAACAGGGGGAAGTAGTCCGCGGGGAGGGAGATTACCTTCAGCTGCGGGATGACCACCCTGCGGAGGAAGAGGTACGTCACGGCTATTACGATAACCGCGTCGGTCATATAGAACGTGGGAAGGGTCAGCTGTAAAAACCCGTCAAGCCCCTCGACCCAGTGGACGAAGAACGGCACCGGATCGACGAAAAGCCTGAAGTGCCTGACCACTATGAAAAGAAACGACCAGTGGAAGGCCAACCCCGCCATCCACAGCCATTTGCTCGAGCCGTAGACGAGCCTCGGCCCTTCCATCGCGTCCGCCTTGGTGTTTTTGAACAGCGAACGGAACAGGAACACCTCCAGGAGCATCCTGCCGATGACGCCCAGGGCACTTGAAGGGTTGTCGAGCTTGTTCTGCTTTATCCACGGCAGCGACTCCTGCTGGCCGCTGGTCGTGGGGATGCGGAAGGGAACGGGCACGCGGGCCCACTGAACAAGGCGATACGCAAAGCCCAGCACAAAGACGGCAACCGCCGCATACGGCACGACGATGCCTAATAAGTATTGCAGGCCTGCGTTCTCCCCTCCGACGTAAGCGAGCGCAACAAGCACAATCACCATTATAAGGGAAAACATCATACCCATCAGATTCTACCTCGCTTCATGCGTTGCGTTAAATGCTTCATAGCCCCAGGAACCCTATCCATGGCTCTCCTCCCGTCTGTCGAGCAAGTTGGCCTTTCTGAGCAGCATGTAAAGGTTCCGCTTCATCTCATCTTCCTTGACCCTGTTGATGGCCTCGCGGCACTCCGTATAGATGTCAAAGGAGACGAGAGCCATCTCCTCGACGATGGAATCCAGCCGTTCGAGCGCCCCGGCGTTTCCGACTGACCCCTCTTCGTACACCTCTTTTACGGCCTTTTTAAGAAGGAACGCGAATGACACGGCCCGGGAGGGAGGGAAGTCCTGTACAGCCCGCATCCTGACGAAAGGCTTAAGGCAGGCCGAGAGCCGCTCCGGGTCGGCCCCATCCTGGAGATCCCCAAGCACGGAATCCACCATTTCGGAAATGGCGTACCCAATTGGATTGGCGAAACGGTCTTTCTTTTTCCTGAGAAACGCTTCGGAGTCTGCGGGATAAGTCTCTACAATCAATTGATGCCATTTCCGGCGGATTTCCTCTTTGTTCAGGACTAAAAACTCTTTAAATTCCAATATCGAAACTCCTCCCCTTACCTTTTTCGAGCCGCGCGACCGCCAACGTAAGGCCGCGGATAAAGGCCGCGGTACGTCCTTTATCCGCGGCCGTCAGTGCCCTGTGTCTTATACGCAACCCGTGGGCTTCGGAAGTCCCGCATACCTGCAGGCCTGCTTCGCAGGGCCGCCGGGATAGAGCTCGTAGAGGTACTTGGTGTTGCCCTTTTCGGGGCCCATCACCTTGCCTATCTCCTTGACGAGTATCTTGATCATCGGGGCAATCTGGTACTTCTCGTAGTATTCCCTGAGGAAGTTGATGACCTCCCAGTGGGCATCGGTCAGGCTAATGCTGTCCTCGTTGGCAAGCTCCTGGGCAAGTTCCTTGCTCCAGTCATCGAGGTCTACCAGATACCCGTCGTCATCGACTTCAATCTGCTTTCCCTGAAAATCCATTGTCGGCATGTTGCGTCTCCTCCTTTTTATTTAATTGCCTTTGCCACGTGCGGAAATTCCTTCCCACGCACCCACCTACACTAATCCATCCCCTCCCTGAAATGTCAAGTCTGCGGTCATAAAAAGTAATACAGAGTGATAGCCGGGGTCAAATAAAAAATACTTATCAGCCTATCTATTTTAGTTAATATTCCTTTAATTTTCTTTTTCACGCACCTCTCGGAAACAGACAAAAAAGCCGCCCGCGCAAGTGAAACCGCGGGTTGACATTAAACGGCAAAAGAGGCGCCCCCGGTATTCCCGCCTCTGAACCTCTTTGGAAAATCGAAAACCATATGAAGTTTACCTCCTCTATAAACCTCCCTGCGGCAGAGACCGCAGGGTATCCTGAAAAGGCAAGGAGTTGGCAACCCCGCGGCAAGACCACGGGGAATGCACTGGTGCATTCAATCGACCCTCATGAAATAGCCGCCCCTCCGGGTATCCCCCCACCCCTTGAGGTCCCCTGTCACGGCATGCACCCCGCCGAAGTAAACCTCTTTTTCCCGCCACGGGTTAAGAGGGTATTTCCCCCGGACAGCGCGCAGGGCGTCCTCGCCGAAGCCCGGCTCCAACTGCAGCACCCCCTCGTCGTCCAGGTGCATCCTCGGGGCCTCGACCGCACGGGCCGCGTCCATCCCCCTGTCCAGGAGGTTATGGATAACCTGAAGCATCGCTGTCTTAATCCTCTTGCTCCCGCCGCTTCCGAGCACCGAGTGGATTTCCCCGTCCTTCTTTATAATTGTGGGAGACATCATGGAGCCCACCCTCGCCCCAGGCACGGTGGTGAAGAACCCGTGGGGGAAGAGGTCGTCCTCGCCCATCATGTTGTTGAGCATGACACCCGTATCCCCGAGAAAATGCCCGGAGTTCGAGCCGTTTGACGAGGTCATTGAGACGGCGTTCCCCGCCCCGTCCACCACGCTCACATGCGTGGTGCCCGCGGCCCCCTGCCTTTCCCTGTTCATCCTCGCCATGGTTTCCGCCAGCAGCAGGCAGGCCTCCGCCTCGTCCATCCGCTCAATCTCCTCATTTTTAAGAAGCGAGAAGGCCGTCTCAAGCAACGCGCCGCCGAAGGAGGGAGGGGGATTAAAAAGCATCTCAAACCCCCTGTACGCGCACGAAAGCGGCCTTCTCTTTCTCACTTCGTACTCCCGCAGGTCCCTTGCCGTAACGCGCCCGCCGCCAGGT
This sequence comes from uncultured bacterium, assembly GCA_965372535.1. Classification (GTDB taxonomy): domain Bacteria; phylum Nitrospirota; class Thermodesulfovibrionia; order Thermodesulfovibrionales; family JdFR-86; genus CBDVCR01. The sequence goes on from CBDVCR010000071.1 coordinate 4,308, forward strand.
CTTAACTGCTCCTCAAGCCGGTGGGCGCCGCTTCCGTAAAACGCGTCAATCCACGCATCGGGCGACCTCAAGCCCAGGAACTCACCAAACAGGGGGTTATAGAGCCTCCCGCCGCTTTCCTTGCCGCCGAAAATCTCCTTTCCATAGCCGGTAACCGTGAGGATGGGCAAGAGGATTTTAATGAGATAGCTCTGAAGCCCGTCTAACTCGACCCCCTGCTCAAGGTACCTGAGGGCCGGCCGTATGATGTCCCGGATGTCCATGGAGGCGAGCTCCCGGTGAAACCTTAAAAGCCCCTTGAGCATTCCAGGCGCCGCCACGGAGGCCGTGCCGATATGGAAGACCTGTACGGTGGACTTAAACCGTATCTCCACGGGTTCGAGCACGGGTGTTTCCGAAAAAGACGCCCCCCTGCCCGGTGCGTCCACGAAGAAATCATAGACCACGTCCTCGCCCCGGTCGGCGACATGGGCCATGAGAAACCCCCCGCCCCCGAGGCTTGAGAGGACGGGCTCCGCCACCACGGAGGCGAATCCCGCCGCAACAGCCGCGTCGAAGGCGTTTCCGCCCCTCCTGAACATCTCGCACGCCGCCCCGGTGGTAAGGGGATGCCCGGAAGCCGCCGCCCCTTTCATCTACCGGCCGGTTAGTTTCTCAGCAGACATTGAATCCTTCCAAAGCCCCCTGCACTGGGATTCCGAGGCATTTACATGTCTGCTTGCCGGCGGTCCCGTCAGCAAGCGTAAAACCCCTCCCGGACGCAGGCTATCATGGACTTGAAATCCCTTTCCTCCCTGTATAGCCTTTGTTGGGCGTGAGCCCCGGTGCCGTTTTCAAGTATTTCCCCTATTGCACCCATGTACCCGAGCCCCCCGAGTTCTCCGGACTGCCGCTCTACCAGGTGTAAGAGTTCCTGTACCGCCTCCCGGATGGGGACCCTTTTTGCGGTCACGGGGTTTACGAATATCCCGTCAAGGCCGTAGCGCGCCGCCTGCCACTTGTTGGACCTCAATATCTGCATCTGCACCCTTGCCTCGGGGTGAAACTGCACGTTTGAAAGCGTGACCACAAGGGCCTGGATAAGCGCGGTAAGAGCCAGAATCTCGGCGTAACGGCAGGGCATATCACATACCCGTACCTCTACGGTGCCGAACTCCGGGTGCGGACGCACGTCCCACCAGAGGTCCTTTACGGACTCTATTATCCCTCCCATCTGAAGCAGCGAGGCCATGCGACAGAACTCGTCCCAGTTTTCGAGGGAATCCGGCAGGCCCGCAAGCGGCAGGGCCTCAAAGAGCTTTGTCCTGTAGGAGTAAAGCCCCGTGTCCTCGCCCAGGTAGAAAGGAGAGGAGGTGGAAACGGCAAGCAGGAGGGGCAGGTACATCCGGATAGTGTTGTTTATCCTTATTGCCCGCTCCGGAGAGTTGACCCCTATGTGCACATGCAAGCCCTGGCTTATAAACCTTCTGCCCACAAGCTGAAGGTCGTCCATAACCCTGACGTATCGCGGGCTGCTGGTGACGTTTTCCGCCGAGCCCCCCTCGAAGGGGTGGAGGCTTGCGGAGTAGAAGACCGCGCCGAAGTTTTTTAATAGTCCCTCAAGGTAGGAGAGCGTACTCCGCAGGTCGGCGTCCACCTCCTTGACGTCGGCGCAGATACGGGTGTTTACCTCTATCATGGAACGGATGAACTCTTCCTTTATGCGGTCCGTATAGGCGGGGTCCATTGAAGACAGCACCTCGGGCGCGATGTTCTTAAACCAAAGAGTTCCGGCGTCCAGGAGCTGAAGCTCGAGTTCCACCCCGATGGTGGGCTCGGGGCTTGAGTTAAACCTTAACTCGGGCACGTTTTTCCTTCAGGCTTTCGACGGCCCTCCTTACGGCGGCGTCGAAAAAGGCCGCACCGACGCGTATCACGTCCTCATCGAAGTTGAAGTTCGAGCTGTGGGCCGTGGCGGACTCCCCGCCCCTGCCCACTGCGCCGAAGCGTACGAAACAGCCGGGCACTTCCTTAAGATAGTAGGCGAAATCCTCCCCTCCCATGCTGGGCTTTACCAGGTTGATGAACTTCTCCCTGCCGAGCAGTCCCTCCGCCGCTTCCCGTGCGAGCAGGTAGCATTCGGGATGGTTAACCACCGGAGGGTAACCCTCGAAAATATTCACCTCAATCCTTGCGTCATGGAGCGATGCCATCCCCTCGGCGGTCTTCTGAATTCTTTTGAGCACGTCTTTTCTGGTCTTTCCATCGGTATTGCGTACTGTGCCCTTGAGGACGGCCTCGTCGGCCACCGCGTTGTAAACAGTGCCGGCATGGAGGCTCCCGACGGTTATCACCGTGGGGTTCAGGGGGTTGATGCTCCTTGAGATGATGTTCTGAAGGGCCATCACAAAAAGGCTCGCCACCACGACTGCGTCCACGGTTTCGTGGGGCCGGGCGGCGTGCCCCCCCCGTCCGAGTATCCTTATCTCGATGGCGTCGGTATAGGAGGAGTCCACGTCCGTCCGTATGGCGATTTCTCCCAGTTTGAACGCGCCGTCGATATGTCCGCCGAATATCATGTCCACGCCGTCGAGCGCGCCCGCCTCTATCATGGAGCGTGCGCCTCCGCTTCCCTCCTCGGCGGGCTGAAAGAGCAGTACCACGTTGCCGGGCGGCGGGGATTTCCTGAGAAGCTCCGCGGCGCCGAGCACGATGGCCACATGGCCGTCATGCCCGCAGGCGTGCATGTAGCCTTTTACCCTGGAGGCGTAGGGGAGACCTGTCTTCTCCTCGATGGGCAGGGCGTCCATGTCCGCCCTTAGGGCCACGGTGGGCGCCGGGGGACCGTGGTTGTCGATGCGGGCCACTATGCCGGTCTTTGCGATGCCGCGCCTGTAGGGGATGGAAAGCCTCTCCAGATACCTGGCGATGGCCTCGCCGGTCTTTTTCTCCTTGAAGGCGGGCTCGGGCCAGCGGTGAATTCTCCTCCTGAGACTCACAAGGCGTTTAAACGTCCTGTCGTCCATCAAGCGCTTAAAGGGCATAATAAATTTTAGCACATGCGGGGGGATTAAAAGAGGCACGCGCAGGTTTACCCGCAGCCGTCAATGCATTGCAAAAATACAAAATATTTGCCCGTAAACCGGTTGAATCATTTATAATATGATGATGGGGAGGTAGCCGGTTGGGCCTTTTCGACATATTCGGAAACATCAGGACCATCAGCGTTGAGGAGGCGCGCAAGAAGCTCGAAGCCTCGAATAACGGAGAAGTGGCCCTCCTCGACGTCCGGGAGCCCAAGGAATACGCCCAGGGCCACATCAAGGGCGCGCGGCTCATGCCCCTGAGCCAGCTGGTGCAAAGGACAGAGGAACTCGACCCCTCAAGGCCCGCCATCGTTTACTGCCGCGTGGGCAGGCGCAGCGGGCCCGCCGCCTCGATACTCGGAAATTCCGGCATGAGCTCCGCGATAAGCCTCGAAGGGGGCATCGAGGCATGGAACGGAAACACTTTCTCATGCGGCATGGAGCCGGGCGTGTTCCCGCTCGACGGGAAAGACCCCGTGGAGGAGTTGCTCTCCGTCGCCTGGGCGCTTGAGGGCGGCACGTGCGAGTTTTACGAAAACGTAAGGGAAACCCTCAAGGACAATGAGGCCGGAGTGGTCTTCGGCGCCCTTATAAACAGCGAGCGGAAGCATAAGGACACCCTTAATAGAGGCATACGGAAAATACTCGACAGACGCCGGCGAGAGCGCAATAAAGGAATCTTCCGGAGCGTTCCTCAAAAGCGGAGCAAACCTTGAGAAAGCCCTCGGATGGCTCGGGGCGCCGGAAAGGACAGCCCTGGACATACTGGAACTCTGTCTCCAGCTTGAGGCGAACGCCCTTGACCTTTACATGAAAATCATCCGGCGCATCGACGAACCGGCCACAAAAGACGCGCTCAACCAGGTGCTGGAGGAGGAAAAAACACACCTGATGAGCATCGGGAAACTCCTGCAGAGCGTGCTTTAGCCCGGCTTTCTCTTACCCCCCTTTTTCGGGCGCGTACCGAAACACCGCGGCCAGCGGCGCATCCACCGGCATTTTTTCGCGGGCAACAGCGTAAACAGTCCCGCGGTTTAGAAGCGTTCGGACCGCGGCCAGGTCCAGGAGGTCCTCCTTTTCAGGACCTTCTTCGGGTTCAAGGCTCACCGTGTCTGTTTCGGGGTCGTATCTGCCCCACTCTTGCTCGCCAGAAGCGGCAAACAGCACATCTACACTTCCGGCGGAAGCGGCCGGGACAACGACGTTTATGTCCGTAGAAGCATGCCCGGTGCCCAGAAGCTCCCTGCAGCGCGCCGCAGCCTCCTCGCGGGCCTTGAGAAAAAGGGGCTCCACCACGGCCCATGCCTCCTTGTGCAGACGTTCCGCGCCCGCCCTTTCCGGGTTGCCCGCCACCCCCCTGTCAACGAGATAGGGGTATGTGTTCGCCTCCCGGTATATCGCGTTGATATACTCGACGCCCGCCAGGACCAGGAACGAGTGTTCTTCCTTGAGAAGTTCGTGCAGGCCCCTGTCTACATGGCGGCAGAATCTCAGTACAGCGTCCTTTTCGTCATCCACGCCGACACCGTGGCCGTGGAACATGGCGGGCCGCTGCCGCATTCCCCCTCCCGTGCCCGTATGAAACTGGAGCTGTTTCTGAGGGTCGTCGTATTTCAGGGCGTCGGCAAGGCTTTTCGGTACGTCTTTAAGAGACGCCTCGGCCATGCTGTATCGGGAGCCCTGAAACAACCTGACCCCGTTCTGGCTTAGCGCAAGGAGATAGAATCGCCCGTCCCCGCTGAACAGGGGGAGCAGCGGCTTGAGGTGGAAACGCCGGCCCGGGACAAGCAGTTCTTCAAAGCTCATGGGAAGACGGTAACGGCGGAATTCCCCGGCCGAGGCGAACACGGCCAGCCCATCGCTCCTGTGCTCCCAGAAATCCCTGTCGCCCAACAGCATGTGGCCGGGCCTCAGCATCTCTCCGGCCTCGGCGGAGCGGAGGCCGCCTTCCAGCAGAAGCCCTTCGGCCCGCGAGAGCAGATTTTTGAACCTTACCGGGTCCTGCTCCGCCCCGCCGCCCGTCCTGTGCGTGGGCATGTAAATCGATATGCATCGGCCGCCGCTTCCTCCCGCAAGCGCCCTCAGGTCATTGATTCCCAGCATATCCATAATCCGCCCGCCCTTCCGCTCGATAACAGCACTGTCTTTTCTAACTCTATCACCTTTTAAGCAACTTTATAAGCACCCGCCAGCAGCGGTGTCCTCCGGAGCAAATGCCACGCCAGACTCATAACCCGGATATTGCACGAGTCCGGTTTGCCTCGGACGCAAGGCGCGCGGGACGCGAAGGAGGACATCCATGATAAGTAAACGAGCATCGCACCTTGCGCGGTGCTCGTCTTCGCGGGCGGGGCATCTCTGTCAATCACTGCTTGAGCGCCCCGCGCTCTGAGGCGACCTCTCACTGACGGAAAACGGCGCCGTCTCGATGTTTGCTGCAGGGGGCCGAGGCATATTTTTTTTACCTCGATAGATTTGTTATACTTATTCATCTTACTTAAGGAGTTTCGAATGTCCCGGTTAAAACTCATAGGTTCAGCTCTGACGGTATGCGCTCTGGTGCTGATGCGGCCCGCTCCCGGTGCGGCGATAAGCGAAACGAGCGACGAATATTCCTTCAAAATCACTGTCGAAACCCACCTCGGGGAGCACCTCAAGTCCGTGCTCACGGACATCGCCGGCTCCGACGACATCATCGTCATAGTCAACGCGGAGGTGGAAACCGACAAGAAGAGCAAGAAGAAAAAGCGTAAAAAACCCCAGGGCCTCGTGCTTCCCGGCGTCCCGGTTAAGAAGGAAATCGGCAAGAGCGCGGACGAGGCAATGGCCATTGCAAGCATGGTGCGGAGGCTTGAGGTGGAAATCCTGGTGGACAACGACATTTCCGAGTCCCTCACCCAACTCGCCCACGACATCGCCATCTCCGTCATCGGATACGACCCCGACCGGGGCGACAGGCTCACCATCAGGCGAATTGAGTTCGGAAACAAGGGATTTAAGTGGGCCTCGATGTTTTACCCGCCCCACCTGTACTGGCTTGTTACGCTTATAGCGGGCGGCTTCTTCCTGGTGTCGGCGGCCATGTTCTTCATGGACCCGTTCAAGAAACTGCCGCCCGCCGTGGGAAACGTAAACTGGGACGTCATACTCAAGAACCCGGAGAATAAGATGTTCGGCGGAGGCCCGGCAGGCGCGCCGGCAGCGGCCCGGACAGCCAAGGCGGAAACCATGGCCGGCAGCGGCGACCCGTTGCCCTTCGGGTTCATAAAAGACGGCCACGTCCCCGACCTGGCCTTCCTGCTTTCGGAAAGCCCTGCCGGGGACATCGCCATCGTGGCCAACTACCTGGAGCCGGACCTCTCCGCAGGGCTTCTTGAGTCCTTCCCCCCGGAGACCTATGCCGAGGTCGTACTCAAGCTTAAGGACACCGCCGAGGCCGGCCCCGAAAGGGTGAAAGCCCTGGAGGAGTCCATCAGGGAGCGCCTGGACTACGTGGTGGGCGGCGACGACAAACTTGCTTCCGTCCTCAACCTTGCCGAGGGCGAGGTCAGGGACAAGGTGCTCCAAAAGCTCGAAGAGGAGGACCCGGAGGCCGTCGCCCGCCTGAGGCCGAAGATAAAGACCTTCGAGTCCATGCTGAGGTCCATGAAGCCCAATGTCCTTCAGGCCCTTTTCAGGCAGCTCGACACCACGGTGTTCGCCCGCGTCCTGAAGTCCTCCTCGGCCGACATACAGACCAGGGTGCTGGAGTCGCTGAGCGAAGGGGCCGCCGAACTCCTGCGGGAGGAGATGGAACTGAGCCGTCCCCTGAGCGCCGCGCGCCTTAAGAAGGAAAAGCAGAACATCGCGGCCACCGTCATGCGGATGGCGAGTGTGGGCGTCATAGAGGAGGAAGACATCTGAGATGGACTTTATGACCGTTTTCGGCCTTCTGATGGGCGGCGCGACCATGTTCTTCGTCATGGCCGAGGGGAATATCCTGAACATGATAATCAACCCCCTGGCTTTCATCCTGGTGTTCGGAGGCACTTTCAGCGCCACGCTCATCTCCTATCCCTGGGACATCGTAAGGCGGATAATCCCTTCCCTGAAAACGATGTTCGTAAAAACCGGAAACGGCAGCGAGCACCGGGAGGACCTCATAGAGCAGATTACCAGGCTGGCCGAGAAGGCCCGCCGCCAGAATATCGAGAGCCTTCAGGAGGACGTGGCTTCCATAAACGACGGTTTTCTGGCCTACGGCATCCAGATGGTGCTGGACGGCCTCGAGCACGAAGTCGTGAAGGACAACCTGGAAAAGGAGATACTTTTCACTCAGCGCTCCCGGCGCAAGGTCAGCGACGCGTTCCGCACCATGGCCACCTTAGCGCCCATTTTCGGGCTGCTGGGGACCCTCATCGGCGTGGTGCAGGTGCTCAGGAACCTCTCGGACCCCACCAGCATGGGCGAGGCCATGGCCATCGCCATAACCACCACCTTCTACGGCATTTTCGCGGCCAATTTTCTCTTTCTGCCCGCCGCCATAAAGCTCAACGAGAACAACGAAGACGAAGTGATGAACTGGCAGATTGCGGCCGAGGGCATATTGTCCATCCAGCAGGGCGACCTCCCGCTGATAGTGAGGAAAAAACTCAACGCTTTCCTGCTTAAAAGCCTCGGCCGCGAAGGTGGGACCCGAAAAGACTGATGAAGCTGTTCATCCCGGAAAACAGGAGGCGTGGGGGCGCGCTTTGGCTTGTCATATTTTCCGACCTTTCGACGAACCTCATGCTCTTTTTCCTTATTCTCTTCGCCATGACCAGGATGAGTGCCGCCGAGCGCGAGACGGTGATAGAGGGCATGCAGCGGGCGACCTCCAACCAGGCCGCCCTTGAGGAGCGGGCTTTGAAAAAACAGAAGGAAAAAAACGCCATAAGGACGCTCGAGGACACCATTGCCTACGGCAGGCTGAAGAAATACACGAACCTCTCCGTGGGCGACGATAAAATCAAGCTGACCATAGAACTGCCGTTTTTCTTCGCCACCGGGAGCGCGGAAATCAACGCCGCCGCCCGTCCGGCCCTCAAAAGCCTCGTGATCCCCATTAAAGAGTTCCCCAACGACATAATCATAGAGGGCCATACCGACAACGTGCCCATGACTGCGGGCCACAGGTACGGCTCGAACTGGGAGCTCTCGGTGGCCCGCGCCGTCAGCGTTATAAACTTCTTCAAGGAAAAGGGGGTCAACCCCGCAAAGCTGGTCTCGGGCGGCTACGGGGAGTACCACCCGGCGTTTCCGAACGACACCCCCCGGAACAGGGCGAAAAACAGGCGCATAGAAATCACCATTCTCCGGCAACCTGCGGTGTAGGGCAAAGTGGCGCTCCACCGAAAAGTACTCAACATCCTCGTAGGGGGAAGGCCGGAGCCCATGAGCTGGCTGCTCCCCCACAGCACCCTTATGCTCGTCCTGATGATACTGTTCGTGGCCCTGTTCAGTTACTCCTACCTGAACTCGGTCGAGTACGAGTCCGCCCTTGTAGACCTGGAGACGCCGAAGGCCGAGTTGAGCCCTTCCAAAAGGGAAATCCACCTCGCCAAGAGCATCAGGAAGTTCATCGAAGACATGGGCATGGAGGGCGTCGCCAGCGTTAACGTGACTCCCCACGCCATAAAGCTCAAGCTTTCAAGCCCCGTGATGTTCGAAAGCGGGAGCGCCGAGCTTACGCCCTTCATCATGCCCATGCTTGTGGAACTCCTCAGGCACCTGAGGGACATGGAAAACACCATAATCGTGGAGGGACACACCGACAACGTGCCCATACACAGCGCCCTTTACCGCTCCAACTGGGAGCTCTCGGCCGCAAGGGCCTTCAGCATAATATATTTTTATATAAAGAGAGACATCGAGCCGGAACGCCTCATCGCCCACGGCTACGGAGAGCACAGGCCGTTTTACTCCAACGAGAGCGAGTTCGGGCGCGCCATGAACCGGCGGATAGAGATAACAATCGTAAGGGGAGGATAAAGTGAAGGCAGCACTTGCAGCCGTATTAACAATGCTCCTGCTTTCCTGGGCGGCGCCGGCCGCCACGGCCCGGGAGACAGGGGGAAAAGCCGGGAAGGCGCGGGACATGGCCGTGAGCCTCTTCAACCAGGGCAAATACGAGGAGGCCCTTCCACTGTTGAAAGAGATTCTCTCGGAAAACCCCGACGACAAGGTCGCACAGAGGTACCTGCTTATTTACAATCAGCAGGTCGTCGAGCCCTACTGCAGGCAGGCGGCCCAGTCCTACTTTGCCGGAGACTACCCTTCCGCGGTCACCCAGTGGGAGAAAATCCTCCGGATAAACCCCAACGACATGCGCGTCCGGAAGCTCCTGGACAGGACGATTACCGTCTCCAACCAGGAAGCCCTGGACTCCCTCTACTCCAACGTGACCACGCTTATGAAGGACAGTAGATACGCCCTGGCAGCGGGCGAACTCGAAAAAATCCTCCAGATAAGGCCCCTTGAGCAGCGGGCGCATGAACTGCTGTCCATAGTGCGCCGCACCCTTACGGACAGCGCCGTTAAAGAGCTATACGAAAAAGCCAACCAGTATTTCGAGCAGAAGGAATACGACCTCGCCATCGAGCAGTGGCGGAAGATACTGGAGGTAGACCCGGGCCAGGACCTGGCCTCCCGGCAGATTGCCACCGTGCACCGCCGAAAGCTCGACAAGATGTACACCACAGCCGAACGGCTCTACCTCGAAGGCGACCTCGCCGCCTCCCGCGACCTCTACAGCAATATTCTTTCCGAAAACCCCACCGACCTTTCCATTAAAAAAACCATAGACCGCCTCAACGGGACGATAAACATCGTGCCCAGGCTTACTGAGGAGGGGAAGGTCTGGGACGTGCTCAGAAAGGGCGTCGCCCACCACGTCTCGGAGGACGGAAACCCCAGGGTGGCCGTTGCCGCCGCCTGGTATGCCGTGCAGCTTGAGCCGGAAAACGCCACGATACTGGCGCTCATGGACCACATGGAGCGGGAAAACTTCGCCGTCGTCCGCACAATGGCGCCCCCGGTGGACGAGATGAACGTCGTGGACCAGTACCTTTTCACCGCCCTCAACAACATCTACGAGGGCCGCTACGACCTGGCCGTCCAGGAGTGCGGGATTGTGCTCGAACTCGAGCCGGAAAACATCCTGGCCATGAAGCGCCTGGGCTCGGCCTACTACGCCCTCGGCAGAGCGGGCAAGGCCAAGAAAGCCTGGCAGAAGGCGCTCAGGCTCTCGCCCAACGACAGCGAACTCAAGGGCTTCATAAAACAGCTCCGGTAAGGGGCTCGCCGCCCAGGAGGTCGATTTCCGCGACGCCGATTTCAAGGAGGGTTTCAGCGAGCTTTTCAAAATCCCCGATTTCGATATCCGCATGTGCCTCTACTCCCCGGGTAAAGCAGAAACCGCACGCCCGGTCGCAGCGCAGGGTGGGGTAGAGCTGGACGAAACGGGGCCTGCCGGGCGTTGTCATGTGTTATTATCGTGAAAGGCATCGCAAAAAGTAAAAGGGTTGCGGGAGCAACCCGCAACCCCTTGATATCTTATGGTGGCGCTGAGCGGGCTCAAGGAACTCTTGAACCACAAGACGCTGAATATGACTCTCTGATATGCTTATCCGGCTCCGAGCCACAAGGTCAAGTGTGGGGGTGCTGAATTATGTATAATTTTACATGAAGGAAATTACTCTATATGGTCCATATTCAATTGTAAGTTCTGATCATGACATACTTTCTGATTGCCCATACTCTCAAAAGGCGGGGATATATTTGTGGGCTGTGAAAATGTTTTCAAATTATTTCAGAGTAACATACATCGGAGAGACCGGTACTTCATTTTATAAAAGAACCAAAGAGCATGTAATTCAAACGTTGGGGGGTAATTATCAAATATGTGATCCCGATGCAATGCAAAGAGGTGAATCTATAGTTGTATGGAATGGTTTATGGAGAAAAGGTTATAGGGACAAGTTTCCTGAGTTTTTGAGAAGATATGAGGGTATTGCTACAGTGATAAAAGGTGCTCTCAGTGTCCAAAATATCTTTGTAGCTCCTATGGATGTGGATTCAAGGACACGTAAGCGTATCGAAGGTGCTTTAGCCTTTGCTGTAAGAAATAATAAAGATGCATCGTCTTTGCTTCCCAAAGACATTCGATACTTCAAGAATAAAGAAGATGAGAGTCCAATCGCTATAAGCATCGAAGCACAATCGAAAATTGAAGGGCTGCCAAGGCAAATAATATGTGTGTAATTATATTGCCTGATATACGCAACCAGACAATCCACCGGATAATCCCGCTCCGAAAAAGAAAAAAGGGGCCACGCCAATTGACGCAACCCCTTGATATCTTATGGTGGAGCTGATCGGGATCGAACCGACGACCTCTTGAATGCCATTCAAGCGC
>CBDVCR010000072.1:0-15786 GCA_965372535.1 uncultured bacterium
TTAACAACAGACCCAGGAAGTGCCTGGGCTATAAAACCCCGGCCGAAGTCGCCGCTGTTGCACTTGCTCCTTGAATGTGGGACTTTACACAGGCGCTTGCCCGGTATGCTTTTCATACGGCTATTTCAAGAACCTTGTCATTCGATGAGAGCTTTATCTCTTTGGCGTCAACGGACAGGCATGCTTCAATCGCCTCATATACGTTGCCGAGCAGTTCTTCCCATGTGTCCCCCTGCGTTACACAGCCGGGTATGGCCGGGACCTCTGCCCAGTAGCCTCCTTCCTCTGCCTGATGGACAACTATCTTCAGCTTCATAAGACACCTCCTTTCAACAATTCTATCATAAAACAAAAACAGGTTTGATAACCCGTATGCCGAGGAGGTAAATGGGACGACCTGCCGGTTCTATTTATTACCATGTCTGCTGCGCCCGGGACTGAGTCAGACTTTGGTGCTTTTACGCTTTTACGGGCGGGGCCGGAAGGCCCCGCCTTTTTTATTCCTCGCCTCCGCCTCCGCCAACCGGCCGGCGGAGTTTTTTCTTCTCGGCCTGCTTCTTTTTCTCCTCCAGCACCTTCTCTTTGGCCCGCTTCGAGCGCTTGCGCTTCTGCCTTTTTATTTTCTCTATTCGCTTTCGCTCCTCGCTCTCCCGGCCCTTTACCATGTCCTCGATTTTTTTAATCAGCAGCACACGGGCGCGGTAGCGGTTAAGGGCCTGGGAGCGCTCCCGCTGGCACCTGGCCTCCACGCCTGTGGGAATGTGCCGGAGCTGCACGCAGGTGGAGACCTTGTTTACGTGCTGGCCTCCCTTGCCTCCGGAGCGGACGAATTTTTCCTCGATGTCCTCCTCCCGGACTCCGAGGGCCTCCATCCTTTCCCTCAGCGCTTTCTCCTTCTTCTCGCCCACGGGAAACACGCTCATGGGTTTACTATAGCAGGTTCATGCGGGTAAAGCCCCGGTTGTCCGCACGCCGCCGGAACCCTTATAATAAGACCTCCCCGGGGCAGAGACCGGAGGGTATCCCGAAAAGACAGGGAGCAGGCAACCGCGCCGATTGACTAAAAACCCGCACAGTTTTTATAATTCTACTCCCTGCCATGGAAGACGTTAACGAGCAGATTGAAAGCAGAATCAGCAAGCTCCGTGACCTGAGGGACATGGGCGTGGAGCCGTATGCCGGGGCATTCGAGGCCGGCGACCACGCCTCGGGCATCCATGAGGCGCACGGGGCCGCCTCGAAGGAGGAGCTTGAGGCCTCGCCCGTGGCCTGCGCCGTGGCGGGCAGGGTCATAATGCTCCGGAGCTTCGGCAAGGCCGCGTTCGCCCATCTTCAGGACTCCACCGGCCGCATTCAGGTATATCTTAAAAAGGACATCCTCAAGGAAGGCTATGCCCTCGTGAGGAAGCTCGACGTGGGCGACATAGTGGGCGTGAGGGGAAAGCTCTTCAGGACCAGGACCGGCGAGCTTACCATCGAGGCCGATGAGTTCCGCCTCCTCACAAAGAGCCTCCGCCCCCTGCCCGAGAAATGGCACGGCCTCAAGGACATAGAGACCCGCTACCGGCAGCGCTACGTGGACCTCATCGTAAACCCGGGGGTGAAAGAGGCGTTCAGGAAAAGGAGCGCCGTGATCAAGGCCCTCAGGGATTTCCTCGAATCCAGGGATTTTATCGAGGTCGAGACCCCCATGATGCAGCAGATACCGGGCGGGGCCGCGGCAAGGCCCTTCAAGACCCACCATAACGCCCTGGGCGTGGACCTCTACCTGAGAATAGCCCCGGAGCTTTACCTTAAAAGGCTCCTCGTGGGCGGCTACGAGCGCGTCTACGAGCTGAACCGGAACTTCAGGAACGAGGGTATCTCCACCAAACATAACCCGGAGTTCACCATGCTGGAGTTCTATATCGCCTACAGGGACTATAACCACCTCATGTCCCTTACCGAGGAGATGCTGCCCTGGGTGGCCGAGCGCGTCCTGGGCACGACGAAGGTGACGTACGAGGGCAGAGAGATAGACCTCGCCCCGCCCTGGCCGAGAATTCCCATGCTAAAGGCCATGAAGGAGAGGGGGGCGCCGCCGGAGGTGCTGGAGGACAAGGAAAAGGCCGTGGCCTGGGCGAAAGCGCGGGGCATTGAGGCGCCGCCGGGGGCGTCGTTCGGCAAGGTGCTGGATGAGATTTTCTCAAACATCGTGGAGCCGGAACTTATAAACCCCACTTTTATCACCGACTACCCCGTGGACCTCTCCCCCCTTGCGAAGCGAAAGCCCGAAAACCCCGCCCTCGTCGAGCGCTTCGAGCTTTTTATCGCCGGGCGCGAAATAGCAAACGCTTTTTCGGAGCTTAACGACCCCGTGGATCAGCGCGGGAGGTTCGAGGAGCAGGTGCGGGCCAGGGCCGCCGGGGACGAGGAGAGCCACGAGATGGACGAGGACTTCATACGCGCCCTTGAGTACGGCATGCCCCCGGCAGCCGGCGAGGGCATAGGCGTGGACAGGCTCGTGATGCTCCTTACAGGCGAGCACTCCATCCGGGACGTGCTCCTGTTCCCACACCTCAAGCCCGAATAGCCCGAAGGGGAGTACAGCCGGAAATTCCATGAGCTTTTTCAGGGGTGCAAAACGTCCCTTAAAAATAGAAAATTGCGGGCATAAATCGTCATTCCCGCGGAGGCGGGAATCCAGACGGAAAAGACTGGATTCCGGGTCAAGCCCGGAATGACAGCCAGCAAATGCTTATCCGGTCAGCCCGGTAATGATAAATGTCATGCTGAATTCATTTCAGCATCCAATACCCTGATTAGCATCCAGGACCCTGAATCAAGTTCAGGGTGACAATTCAAGGGATTGCCGAATCAACCGGATGAGCATCCACACTCCCGATAGGCGGGACTTTCAGTCCCGCCTATGCCTGTGATTGTTTTCATATCTTTTGTTCTCTTTTTCCCTAATGCTCATGCAATGAACGGGATAGCCGGAACCCGGCCCCGCCGGGACATTGCCCGGCAAGTCCACCTTCCTCCATGCGTGCAATTTTTTGCTTGCAATCCGTTCTAATCGTAGTAAGGTTATGGTAAGAGGGCATAAAAAATAAGGAGGAATGGGCCGTGGCGCATAAAGCTCCGGAGGCGATTGTCAGGCTGAACATCGTTGAAAGGTTTATCGTCAAGCATCTCCAGAGCGGCGCGGAAGGCCGGGATAGGCGGAAAACCCGGCCTCGTGAGGCTCCCCAAAAGCCGGAGGCCCCCCCGGCAGTCTGCCTGACCGACGGAACGGCCTGGGTCGGAGACCCGGAGGACTGAGGCCCCGCCCCTCCGGCGGGCAGCCCTCGCCGGTTGACGCCATCTTTTGCACCGTGACGCCCCCCTTGACAGTTGCGCGCGCGTTCTGTAACACTATCTCATTAAAACGTAGCACGATTGTTATTTAATGGCCACCACGCGCTTCGGCATATCGCTTGAGGAAGGGCTTCTGAGGGAGTTCGACCGGCACATCGCCAAAAAGGGCTACGGAAACAGGAGCGACGCCATCCGGGGCCTCATCCGCAACGCCCTGGTCAGGGAGCAGTGGGAGGCCGGCACGGGCGAGGCCGTGGGCACCATAACCCTTGTCTACTCCCACGACACCCGCGAGCTGACCGACACGCTGACCGACATCCAGCACCGCCACCACGCCTCCGTGGTCTCCACAATGCACATCCACCTCGACGGCCACAATTGCCTCGAGGTGCTGGTGGTAAGGGGCAAGGGCAAGGACATAAGGAAAATCGCCGACCGGCTCATAGGCGCCCGCGGCGTAAAGCACGGCAAGCTTACCCTCGCCACCACGGGCAAGGGCTTGAAATAACAGGGTACGGCGCTCGCGCTTGACAGACCGCTTTCCGCCCTCCGTGGGGCGCGTTCCATGTGACACATTGCGTACACTTGACACTTTTCGTACATCCGGCGTCCAGAGCCTTCATTTTAAGTGCCCGTTTTTTAAAGACTTTACAATAAACGCCTTCTGGCAAAGAAATTGCAGAAATCAACTCCTGTAATAAAAATATCCAGAGAAGGGAGGAACTTTATGAGAAAAATTCTATTGGCCGTAATGTTTGCGTCGTTGATATTGCCTTCCGCGGCCCGGGCGTTGCAGCCAGGGGAGAAGGAAGCCGCGGGGGAGACACTGCTGGACTGGGCCGGGAGAATTCACCTTACCGGCACGGTGGAGGTGGACTTAGGCTGGGTGGAGACCTCCGACCCGGACGACGAGGGCTCCGGGGCCGCCTCCGACCTGCTGATAAGCACGGTGGAGTTGGGTGCCGAGGTGGAGTTCACGGACTGGTTAACCGGCGGCATCCTTCTTCTTAAGGAGGACATCGGCGCCGCGGACGAGACGGAGTTTGAGGTTGACGAGGGAATGATAACCCTCCGGAAGGAAGACTTTCCTGTCTACCTCGCGGTGGGCAAGAGGGCCCAGCCCTTCGGGGTCTTCGAAAGCCATCTGCTTAACGACCCCATGACCCAGGACGCCTACGAGACCAACCGCCCCGGCGTGACGGTGGGGGCCGCGGGCCCCATGGACCTGGACCTCTCGGTGACCGCCTACAGGGGCGAGGAGATGATGGACCACCTCTTTGAGTCCGAGCTTTTCGATTCGGGGATTGTAACCCGCGTGGCCGGGGAGGCCGACGATGTGGACTCCTTTATCATATCGGCCTCGGCCGCGCCGGTTGAGGACCTTGTCGTGTTCGCGGGGTACCTGTCCGAGCCGGGCCGGGGAAAGCGCAATGAGACCCTGAACGTGGGGGCGAGCCTCGCCAGGGGGGGCCTGAGGCTCGATGCCGAGTACATGATGGCCCTCGGCAGGGAGCGTTACGAGATAAACGGCGCGCCCGCCGCGGAGGAGTTCGAAGAAAGCGTGCTCTCGGTGGGCGCGGCCTATGAGTTCGTCCTCCGCGAGCGTAAGGTCATCGGCGGGGCGCTCTTTGCCGAGCGCAAGGCCCACATAGTGGCCGAGCCCCTTGAGGTGGCGGTGCGGTACGAGCGCTTTGACGACGACGGCCTGGCCGAGGCCGCGCAGGGCTGGTCGGTCGAAAACCGCATAAGCGCCGGGGCGCGCTACGCTTTTTACTCCGACCCCGAAAGCGGACTTGCCGCCTTTGTGGGGGCGGAGTACCGCTACACGGACTACGACGTGGACCCGGCCCTGCCGAACAGGGCCGGGGAGCAGAACGAAGTGCTCGTGAGGCTCGGCCTGAGCTTCTGAGGCCCGGACTTCGGGACATCCGTTTAAAGGGGCGCCCGGAGGGCGCCCCTTTTTGGTGAGCCATCGGTAGCACGATTCTCAAAATTGTGCTACAGTATAATTGCCGCCGTCAGGGAAACCCGCCCGCGGCTTCAATAAAACTTCCGCCCGAAGGAGGGATGAGCGATGCACATATCAGAGGGGGTGCTCTCGGCCCCGGTGCTTGCCGCAGGGGCCGCCCTTGCCGCCGGAGGAGTGGCGATTGGACTCAAGAGGATGGACTACGCAAAAGTCCCGGAGGTGGCCGTCCTGTCCTCGGCATTCTTCGTTGCCTCCCTCCTCCGCGTCCCCATAGGGCCCGCCAACATACACCTTACGCTCAACGGCCTGTTGGGCCTCCTGCTCGGGTGGATGGCCTTCCCCTCGGTCCTCGTGGCCCTCGTGCTCCAGGCCCTGCTGTTTCAGTTCGGCGGGTTCACTACCCTGGGAGTTAATACCCTGGTAATGGCCGCCCCTGCGGTGCTCCTGCACTACGTGTTCCGTCCCGTCCTGAGGAAAAGGGGTCGAGGCCCCTGCCTGGTCGCGGGTTTCGGGGCCGGGGCTTTGGGCGTGGCGCTTGCGCTCCTGCTGACGGTGCTGGCGCTTCTTGGCACGGGTTCGGAGTTTGCCGGCATTTCAAAGCTCCTCGTGCTCGCCCATCTTCCGGCTGTCGCGGCAGAGGGCGCAGTCAGCGCCTTTGCGGTACTTTTCCTTTACAAGGTAAAGCCGGAGGCGCTTTTACCGGACGCTATCGGGGGTGGGGCGGGATGAGGCGAGTGTTCGTTATATTGATAATACTCGCGGCGCTGCTTCCCAGGGGCGCCTCCGCCCACGGGGTGGGCGTCTTTGCCCGGGTGGAGGGCGGCACGGTCCATGCGGAGGGCCGCTTCGGCGGCGCGCCGTGCCGGAACTGCCGGGTTACCGTTACGGACAACGAGACCGGGGAAACCCTTGCCAGGGGGCTTACGGACGAGGAGGGCATGTTCTCTTTCCCCCTCCCGCAGGCAGCGGGGCTTGCAATAGCCATTGACGCGGGCACGGGCCACGCCGGGAGGTTCGTGCTCGAAACCCCCGGGGCCGCCTCTTCGGGGCATATGGCTGAAACCGGCGACGAAGTCCCTCTCACCCCCGCCATGCTTGAGGAAAAGCTCGCCCCCCTTCGCCGGGAGCTGAGGCGGCTCCGGGCGGCGGCGGAGCGGCCCGGCCTGACCGAGGTGCTGGGCGGCATCGGCTATATCGTCGGGCTGCTGGGCCTTGCGGCGTATATGAGGCACAGAAAAAAATAGACCACGGAGCGGCTTAATGCATTTAGAGGAGTTCGCCGAAGGAGACAGCGCGCTCCACCGGCTCGACCCGAGGGTGAAGTTTCTGTGCGCGATGCCGCTCATGGCGCTTACCGCCACGGCGGGCGGGCTCAGGGCGCCGCTTTTAAGCCTCCTTGTGGCGGCCTCGCTTTCGGTTGCGGCCAGGCTCGACGCCCTGAAACTCTTTAAACGCCTTGCCGCGGTAAACGCCTTCGTGCTCATGCTCTGGGTGTTTCTGCCCTTTAGCTATCCCGGCACGGAGGCGTTCGCTCTCGGGCCGTTTCGTGCCACAGAGGAGGGCGTGCTCCGGACGCTTTCCATCTCGCTCAAGACCAACGCCATCGTGCTAATGACCATAGCCGTCTTCGGCACCTCCGGGGCCATGGACCTGGCCCACGCCCTCGTCCACCTCAGGGCCCCGCGAAAACTCGTCTATCTCTTCTTTTTCTTCTACCGATACGTAAGCGTTCTGCACGAGGAGTACTTGAGGCTCTTGAGGGCCATGCGCATAAGGTGCTTCAGGCCGGCCACCGGGGCGCACGCCTACCGTGCCCATGCCTGGCTTTTGGGCATGCTCCTTGTAAGGAGCTACGAGCGCTCCGGCCGGGTGTACAAGGCCATGCTCTGCCGGGGGTTTCACGGCCACTTCCCGCTCATCAGCCACTTCCACCTCCACCGGCGGGACATTGTCTTCGCCGCGCTCATGGCGCTCATTGCCGGGGTGCTTGCCGCCATGCGGATATGAGCCGAAAAAGCCGGGGAAAGGCCGGCTGGGCACAAAACCAGTTTAATATACCGGCCCATTCCCTGTAGTTCGCCGCGGGCCGGCTCTCGGGCCGGCATGCCTGTCTGTCTTATCATCCAAGCCGCGGAAATGTCCACGGAAATGTCTTTTTCCCTTCAACCGGCTACGGGCATGAAGCGTTGCTCATAAAACGAGGGGCGCCCCTTGATGCGGATACCCCCTGCGTACCGCGTCGAATGAGTCTCCTTTGCCGGTTCCACCCCGCTTTATCGCAGGAACGTCTCTCGGCGGGGTTGGAAAACCCCGCCTATCGAGGTGCACTCTTAATCCCTCCCCGATAGGCGGGACTTTCCAGTCCCGCCGGATTCACTGACCTGTTTTTTTGCCGGCATGGGAGATGGAAGCAAAAAATACCTGCCGTTAATCGGCAAATTGCCGTTTTTTGTCACTTTTTTGCCGGATAAGACGAGTATTTCCCCCCGGATTGACGAATTAAATTTGGCCCGGAATTTGCAATATAATTTTGGACCGGGCCATTCCCTTTGCCGCGGGGTGGATTCATTATTCGCCTGAATGCAATAATGTAAGCATTCGGTTACATGCTCCGGTTCGTGGCTGCGGGCATTTGTGATAAGATATTGTCTATTAAGCATAAAGGGAGACGGGTTTTTTTAATGAAGGTAAGCCGAGGCACGGCATACAAGACCGCCTTGATACCGCTGCCCCTGGCGGCAGTGTCTTTCGCGTGCGGGGGCTGGGCGGGGGCCGCTGCGGTGGTTTTGTATTTCGCCGCCGTGTGCGCGTCGTATCTTTACATGGAAAAGACGATGGCCAGGATGCGGATGGAGCACGAAAACGAAGAGCAGGAGCAAATGCGGGAGATGGCCGCCGTGTTCCTGCCCCTTCTTTCGCTCATCAGGCAGAGGGCGCGGTACATCCCCGTCATGACCAACCAGCTGGAGGAAGTGACAAAGGCCACCGAGGTCGCCGCGCTGGCCATAGGCGAAAGTTTCAAGGACATCGTCGCAAGGGCGAGGGGCCAGGCGGGGAAGGCCTCAGGGGTTTTCGAGAGGTTCTCGAGCGACGGCTCGGGGGAGGCCCTTATAGACATGAGCAAGAAGGCCCTTGCCGACGCCATCGAGAGCATGAGGAGCGCGGCAGGCGTATCCATGAGGACGCTCGGCGACATGACGAAAGTCATGGAGGAAGTCGGCGGCATACAGCGCATCATCGAGGAGATAGAATACATCGCGGACCAGACGAACCTCCTTGCGCTTAACGCGGCCATCGAGGCGGCAAGGGCGGGCGAGCACGGCAGGGGGTTTGCGGTGGTGGCGGACGAGGTGAGAAAACTCTCCGCCAGGTCCAACTCGGCCGCCGAGAAGATAAACAGCCTTATCTCGAAGGTCTACGCCGAGGTAAGGGGCATCCACGACAGGACCGAACAGAGCGCGGGCCGGAGCAGGGCGAGGTCTCTGGAGGCCGAGGCGGTGGTGGACGACACCCTCAAGAGGATTGACCGCGTGATGAGCCGGACGGGCAGGGACCTCGACCTGCTTACCGCGGAGACGGAAACCCTTGCCTCCGACATAAGCTCCATTGTCGTGTCCATGCAGTTTCAGGACATAACCAGGCAGAGGATAGAGCATGTCATAGAGCCGCTTAACTCCCTGAGGGCGGAACTGGAGGCAATGGTGGAAAAGACGAGGGAAATCGGCGGCAGGATGAGCCGGTCCGAAGGCGAAGGCGACAACTGGCTTGAGGGCATATACACGATGGAGTCGGAAAGGGAAGTATTGAGAAACACCTTCGGCCTGGACGGGCGGCGGGATGAAGCAGGGAAAAACAGCAATGTCGAGGTCTTCTGACATGCCCAAGCGGCGCGGGCCGCTCCGGGCGGCGTAACCATGCAGCCGGGGAGGAGGATATGGGAAAGAAAATTTTGATAGTCGATGATTCGGCCTCCATGAGACAGCTCGTGACGTTTTCGCTTCAGGACGCGGGGTTCGACGTGATTGCCGCCGCGGACGGCAAGGACGCCCTGAAGATGGCCGGCGAAAGCAAGGTCGAGATGGTCGTAACGGACCTGAACATGCCGGAGATGGACGGCATCGAGTTAATCCGCAGGTTGAGGGCCATGCCGGAGTACAAATTCATTCCCATTGTCATGCTGACCACCGAGTCCCAGGAGTCGAAAAAGCAGGAGGGGAAAAGGGCCGGGGCCAGCGGATGGATTGTCAAGCCCTTCAGCCCGGAGCAGCTGGTGGACGTGGCAAGGAAATTCTTGAGATAAAAAGGGAGGTCGGCCATGGGCGGGAAGGCTCAAAAAAAGGAACGCGGCCCGGCCCTCAAGCTTGAGGGCGACATGACCATCGCACGGGCCGGGGAGCTTAAAAAGGCGCTCCTTGGGGCCCTTGAGAAATCAAAGGAGCTGGAAGTGGACATGGAAGGCGTCACCGGGCTTGACGTCTCCTGCCTTCAGGTTTTACTCTCCGCCCGGAAGTCCGCAAGGGCCGGGAAGAAGGCGTTCAGGCTCTGCGGCGTCTCCGGGCAGGTGAAGAATATGATCAGGGACTTCGGCTGCGGCCTTGACGCGGCGTCCGAGGGCAAGGGGGGGAAGGCATGTTTTCATATTTCCTGATAATCGAATGGGTTCGGAGGGGGATTAGCCATGGCTAAGCAGGACAAACACAGGGAGGTCTTCAGGGAGGAGGCATACGAGCTCATCGGCGAGCTGGAGGAAGCGCTCCTTGAGCTTGAGGAGCGGCCCGGGGACGCCGAGCAGGTGGGGAGGGTTTTTCGCGCGCTCCATACCATAAAAGGCTCCGGCTCCATGTTCGGCTTCGACGAGGTGGCCTCCTTCACCCACGAGGTCGAGACCGTTTTCGACCTCGTGCGCAACGGGAAGATGGCCGTGACGAAAGAGCTTGTGGACGTCGCCCTGGCGTGCCGGGACCATATCCTCAAGCTCCTTGAGGCGTCCGACACCGGGGAGTTCGTGGACGAGGCAAATGGGGAGGAGCTTGTCTCCTCGCTCAAAAACATGCTCCCCGAGGAAGCGCTCCCGAGGCCCGCCGCAAAGAAAAAGACCGGCGGGGAACCCCCCGATGAGCCGGGCCATCACGCCTACGACGTGACGTACCGCATAAGTTTCAGGCCTTCCCGGGAAATATTCCTCAAGGGCGTCAACCCGGCCCACCTCATGGACGACTTGAGGAAGCTCGGGAAGTGTTTCGTGGTGGCGCAGGCCGGGGACGTGCCGGCACTCGGCAAGCTCGACCCCGAGCTATGCTACGTTTACTGGGACGTAATATTGACCACAAAAGCCGGGATTAACGCCATCAGGGACGTTTTTATATTCGTGGAGGACGGGGCCCGGCTGAAGATAGACCTGATAGACGAGGGCGGGTTCATTTCCGCGGAGGCCGACTACAAGAGGCTCGGCGACATCCTGGTCGAGCGCGGCGACATCTCCTCGGCGGACCTGCTGGAGGTACTGGGCCGGAAGAAGAAAATCGGCGAGATGTTGGTGGACTCCGGCCTGGTGGAAGACAGGCAGGTGGAGTCGGCCCTCTCGGAGCAGCGGCTCGTCAAGGAGAAGAGGAAGCAGAGGCTGGCCAGGGAGGCCGCCTCGACCATACGGGTGCCCTCGGAGAAACTCGACACCCTGGTGGACCTGGTGGGCGAACTCGTGACGGTACAGGCGAGGCTTACCCGCAAGTCGGGCGAAACCGACGACCCCGAACTGCTTGGCATCGCCGAGGAGGTGGAGCTTCTCACCGCGGAACTCCACGACAACGCCATGAGCGTGCGCATGGTGCCCATCGGAAGCACCTTCAGCAAGTTCAAGCGCCTCGTAAGAGACCTTTCGGCCGAACTGGGGCGCGAGGTCGTCCTCAGCACCTCGGGGGCGGAGACCGAGCTTGACAAGAACGTCATCGAGCGCCTCAACGACCCCCTCGTGCACCTGATAAGAAACAGCCTGGACCACGGAATCGAGCCCCCCGAAACAAGGGCGGCCGCGGGCAAGCCCCGGGCGGGCAACGTGCACCTTTCGGCTTCTCACTCCGGGGCCAACGTGCTCATCGAGATCAGGGACGACGGCGCGGGCCTGGACAGGGAGGCGGTGCGTTACAAGGCACAGGAAATGGGCCTCGTCGCGCAGGAGTCGGATATGGCCGACAGGGAGCTTCTACACCTGGTGTTCGCCCCGGGGTTTTCGACGGCCAAGAAGGTCACCGACGTCTCGGGCCGCGGCGTGGGGATGGACGTTGTCAAAAGGGCGGTGGATGCCCTGCGGGGCTCGGTGGAGATAGAGAGCAAAAAGGGCCTGGGGACCACCGTGACCCTGAGCATCCCCCTTACGCTTGCCATAGTGGAGGGGCTGCTCATGGGGATAGGCGGCGATTCGTTCGTCGTCCCCCTGTCCTCGGTCGAGGAATGCGTGGAGCTTTCCATCGCCGACATAAAGGCGGCCCACGGCAGGCACCTCGTCAACGTAAGGGGCGAACTGGTGCCTTACATACCGCTCAGGCTGTACTTCGGCATGGACGGCGGCGCGCCCGAGCTCCAGCAGGTGGTCATCGTGAGGGCCGGGGAAAAGCGGGTCGGCCTTGTCGTGGACCAGGTGGTGGGAGAACACCAGACGGTCATAAAGAGCCTGGGCAGGATTTACCGGGGCGTCGAGGGCATCTCGGGCGCCACGATTTTAGGCGACGGCACGGTGGCCCTTATACTGGATGTCTCGAAACTCGTGGACAATGTGGAACTCCACGAGAAAAAGTCCGTGGAGGACATGTGACCGGGGGACCGCCGAAGCGGCGGAGTTTTTAGCCCGAAGGGCGAGCGATGAGGAAATGCCGCAGGCTTTTCCCGGGGGCGGACAGCGCCATGAAACACAAATGTAACATCCTTAATGACACTTTGCGCACGGATATTCCCGGCAGATGGCCGGGCATGTCGGTGGCAAGGCAGACAGTCATGCCGGCCTGAAATCCGGCGGGACTGGGGGCGGCATTAAGGTTTTATCCCGATAGGCGGGGTTTTCCTACCCCGCCGAAAAGCGTCCCTGCGATAAAAACGGGACGTTAAACGGCAAGGGGGGACTCATCGCGGTACGCAGTAGCGCCCGCATCGATGGACGCACTCTTGTCTTATGAGCAGCGCTTCATGCCCGTACCCGGGTATTAAGGAAGAAAAAGCATTTCCGTGGCGCGGACGGCAACTCGAAAAAGAAAAGCCCAGCCTCTCAGCTCCTGATGACGACCTTTTTGACGCCCCGCTCCTTTGCGATTTTCTCCACCAGCTCCCTCAGCGGCAGCGTGTCCGACAGGGTTATGGTATAGCGCAGCAGCACCTCTCCGCTTTCGGAGTCTTTTTCGTAGTCCACGTTGGACACGGAGGCCTTGCGCTCCTTGAGCAGGGCCTCTATATTCTCCTCGTCGAGGTCTTCGCCGCCCGAGACGTTCAAGAACTTAAATACCGTCCGTGCGGTCATCTTCTCCACGTACCTGAGCACCAGGAGCGCAAAAAGCGTAAGGCCGAAGGCCGCGGTACTGGCCCGGTAAAGCCCCGCGCCCAGGGCCAGCCCTATGGCCGAGACCATCCAGAGGCAGGCCGCCGTGGTAAGGCCGAACACCGTCACCCCGCTCTTTACGATTACCCCCGCGCCGAGGAACCCCACGCCGGTAATGGCCCCGGCGGCGATGCGGCCCGGGTCTATGCGGATGTAGGAAGGGTCCTGCGCGGCCAGGAAATGGAAGTACCCCGAGACCTCCATGATGAGCACCGAGGCGATGCAGACGAGCATGTGGGTCCGAAACCCCGCGGGGCGGCCGTGGACCTGGCGCTCGTAGCCTATCAGGCCCCCGAAGAGCGCGCCGAGAAGGAGGCGCAGGACGAGTTCCGTGGTGCTGATCATTGTCCCCTGGGCACCACCTTAAGGAATTTTCGCTTTCCGGCCTGCAGAAGATAGCTGCCCTGCTCAAGCCGGGCGTCGATGTCCGCCACCTTCTGGCCGTCCACGCGGATGCCCCCTGCTTTAATGAGGCGTCTGGCCTCGCTTTTGCTCGAAGCAAGGCCATATGTAGCCGTAAGGTCCACCACCAGGGCTCTGTCGCCTTCCCATGAGTGCTCGACGACGGGGATGTCATCGGGCAGGCCTTTTTCCGCGAACACGCGCTCAAACCCGGCCCTCGCCTTGACGGCGGCTTCCCGGCTCCAGTAGCGTTCCACAAGCTCCTCGGCCAGCTCCTTCTTGGCCTCCATGGGGTGGAAGGCCCCGTTTTTTATTCCCTTTCCGAGGGCGTCGAGTTCCTTGAGCGAGATGCGGCTCAGGAGTTCGTAGTAGCGGAGCATCAGGTCGTCTGAGACGGACATGAGCTTTCCGAACATCTCGCCCGGCGGCTCGCTGATGCCGATGTAGTTGCCGAGGCTCTTGGACATCTTCCTCACCCCGTCGGTGCCCTCAAGGAGGGGCATGAGCACCAGGCTCTGGGGCTCCTGGCCGTACTCCTTCTGCACCTCGCGGCCCAGCAGCAGGTTGAACTTCTGGTCCGTGCCCCCAAGCTCCACGTCGGCCCCCAGGGCGACGGAGTCGTAGGCCTGCACGAGGGGGTAGAGGAACTCGTGTATGCCTATTGAGCTGTGGCTTGCGTAGCGTTTCTTGAAGTCCTCGCGCTCGAGCATGCGGGCCACGGTCTGGGTCGAGGCCAGGCGTATGAATTCCTCCGGGGTGAGCCCGGAGACCCAGGCGGAGTTGAGCTCCACCCTGGTCTTTTCCGGGGAGAGGATTTTATATATCTGCTCCTTGTAGGTTCCGGAGTTTTCGAGCACCTGCTCGCGGGTAAGCGGGGGGCGGGTCTCGTTCCTTCCGCTGGGGTCGCCTATCATCGCGGTAAAGTCGCCGATGAGGAATATGACCTCGTGGCCCAGTTCCTGAAAGAGGCGCATCTTCTCGATGAGGACCGTGTGGCCGATGTGGATGTCCGGGGCCGTGGGGTCGAAGCCCGCCTTCACCCTGAGGGGCCTGTCCTCCCTGAAGGAGCGCTCGATTTTCCTTGCGAGGTCGTCTTCGAGGATTATCTCCTCAGCGCCCCTCTTTATGATTTCCATCTGCTCGTCCGGTTTCAGCATAGAAAAATATGATAAAGCCTTGGGGAAGGCAAGGTCAAATGCGCGGGGAGGATTTCAAGGCCCGGAAAGCAATTATCTCAGCCGCAGGAGGAGCAGGAGGACTTGCTGCATGAGGGTTTGCTGCATGAGGAGGAGCCTGCGAAGGGCTTTTCCACGCCGCTCATGCCGAAGACCGAGAGTTTTTTTTCCGCCCGCCCCGAGCCGCACCCGGGACACTCGACCGCCTGGGAGCCGAAGACGAGCTTTTCGAACTCCTCCCCGCAGTCGCCGCACTTATATTCGTAAATGGGCATAACCGGATTATACCACCCTTTTGCCGTCAAAGTAAAAAGCTACCGTGCGGAGCGCGGAATTTTTATATTATTAACCCGGCAAGCAAATAGTATAATTATGCTGCATATTTTATCCTCGGGTGTTTGAAGTATTTTTTTTACCCTTGCGGCCCGTCCGAAATCGTTATCTCAAGCTTTCTAAGCTGATTTTCTAAACCTTTCAAGATGAGTTGGCACCCCGAAATTGCTTTTTGCTCAGGTGGTTCTTTTGAAAACCTTTCAAGGGCAAGCCTAATAAAAAAAAGGGAATGTCTCACGTCCGCCAGTTCGTCAACCACCAAGACTCCTAACTTTTCGATCCTTGCCTCCCGTCGGGCACAAAAAAAGGCCCGGCAAAGTTTTGTAGACGCCACCGGAAGTAGCGCCCCCCGCCTTACGGTTAGGGGGAAACTCAGCCGGGCCAGCTTTATTGTGCCGCCCGCCTTCCGGTGTTTCTACGCCTACATTATACCTCACTATACCTCACTTAAAACCTATTCGCAATCCGATTTGACGATTACTGATAACAAACCCTACTTCATGGATAATTACAAATCCTTGGAAACCATGTGACCATTTTGGCGGCAAAGCCCATGTTATTAGTGTTGATAAAACCAACCCCCCGGCAAAATGAGTAATAATCTCCTCATCCGTTGGATGCCGTCCGAGTAAAGGATTAATTTCATAGGTTCCGGGATGGTCTGCTATATTTAAAGTCTGCATCATGTCAATGTCCAATGTTATGGTTAAGGGCACCTGCAAAGCAGTATTGTTCTTATCCCAACTGAACTAGTCCGCGGCCCCCTAAGCAGGGGAAGGAAAAAACAATGCAATTAAAAGTAATGTGCAGTAATTGTGCAGTAGACACCGGGGAATAAGGGGTAACAAGGGGGAAAACCATTTTTGCCATACCCTCAAAAACCCTTTAAATACAAGCATCAGGCAACAAGGGCTAAAACGGGGAGGGTGCTTATAGCGGACTACGAATCCGAGTGTCGGGGGTTCGAATCCTCCTGGGCGCGCCAC
>CBDVCR010000073.1:0-15783 GCA_965372535.1 uncultured bacterium
CCCATTTTTTTGGTTCATCCGTCATTCCCGCTTCCCTCTTTCCGTCATTCCCGCGTCCCTCTTTCCGTCATTCCCGCGAAGGCGGGAATCCAATCTTCCTGCATCGCCAAGCCGTCATACAAGTCCGCCCATTCGGGGTTATGCTCCTCAATTCGACGTTACTCCCACGTACAGGGTCCCTCTCCTTTGGCTGGATGGAATGTAAACGTAAAAGTTTTCTTTCATGTGCAGGATTATATGAAAAAAATGGATTCCCGCTCCCCGCTCCCCGCCTTCGCGGGGACAGGCTTTGCGGGGACAGGCTTTGCGGGAATGACGGCTTTTATCTTAACTCACAAAAGTTCCCCCATTTTTTCAAAAACAATCTCCGACCACTTCGCAAATTTAAATATTCTTTTTCTTTAACAGGGTTATGCGGCTTAAGGGTTAATTGTTGGGGGAACTCCTGATTTTTTCCGTGCCGGTTTCAGGCCATGTGCGGACATTGGCAGCGGCCTTTTCGCGACAAGGCAACCCATAAAAAAAGGGGCCCGAAGGCCCCTTTTCCGTTCTCGATATGCCCGACCCCCTATGGGGTGAACTCCACCAAGTAAGTGGCCCGGTTGCCGTTGCCGTCTCGCACTTCTATATCCCAGCGATAAGTCGTCCCGGCAGTAAGGGACGGCTCAATGGCGCTGCCGTCGGAGTCGTAACCGACAAAACCGCAAAAACCGGAACCGGCAAAAACCCAAAAACCGGGACACAGCCCTATTTTCTTTCAACAAGAAAAATGGGATGTGTCCCTAATTTTAATTTTTTCACTTCGCTGAGACGTTCCTTATGAAAATTGGGTATAATTGTGCAGTGTTTTCAGCACTGAAAACCAAAGAGGATATTTATGGCACGACTGACCGAACAGGAACAACAGGAAATCATCCGCTACCTTGAATCCGGCAAGCCGCTGCCGGACAAGTACCGCTTTCTGCTGTTCGAGGAAAAGCGCGAAGTGGAACTTGTTTGGAATGGCAAGACCTCCGAGGTCTGTAACATCGTCCTGCCGTTTCAGGTGATAGAACATGTGGATGAACCCCGCGAGGAAAAAGAAACAGTTCCGTTGAATATGGGACTATTTGATACAGACGGACGAGGGCGGCAGCTCAAGGGCTGGACGAACAAGCTCATCTGGGGCGACAACAAGCTGATACTATCGAGCCTCAAAAACGGCCCCATGCGTGAGGCGATAGAGAAGCAGGGCGGCATAAAGCTCATCTACATAGACCCGCCCTTTGACGTGGGCGCGGACTTCTCGATGGACATAGAGATAGGCGACAATACGTTCACAAAAAAACCAAACGTGCTTGAGGAGATAGCGTACCGCGATACGTGGGGCAAAGGCGCGGACTCCTTCATCGCCATGATTTACGAACGGCTGGTCTTGATGCGCGACCTGCTCGCCGAGGACGGGAGCATCTATGTGCATTGTGACTGGCGGGTGAACGCTTTTATTCGGCTGGCTATGAACGAAATCTTTGGAGTAAAAAATTTCATTAATGAAATCACGTGGAAACGAGCTCACACGGTTAAAGGAAACATTGGGCAGGGCAGCAAGTATATGGGTGCCAATACCGACACCTTATTCCTCTATTCTAAATCCCCTGCCTATAACTTTAACAATATATTTGTCCCGTATTCCGAAGAATACATCAATTCGTTTTTCAAGTATACGGAACAAGACACGGGGAGGAGATATAGGCTTACAAGCATGATTGGCCCAGGCGGTGCCACCAAGGGAAACCCAAGTTATGAAATCATGGGCGTTACGCGATATTGGCGTTATAGCGAAGCGACGATGAATGCACTAATGGAGAAGGGGTTGATTGTCCAAACTTCGCCAGGGACTGTTCCTCAAAAGAAACAATATTTAGACGAAGGTTCAGGCGTGTCCATTCAATCATTGTGGGACGACATCACCGGAATCGGAGCGTCCTCGACACAGCGAACGGATTACCCCACTCAAAAACCTGAAGCCTTACTTGAGCGAATAATCAATGCCTCGTCAAACGAGGGCGACATCGTGGCCGATTTCTTTTGCGGTTCCGGCACCACGGCGGCAGTAGCCGAAAAGCTCGGCCGCAAGTGGATAGTCACCGACCTCGGCAAGTTCGGCATCCATACCACGCGCAAGCGGATGATAGGCGTACAGCGCAAGTTGAAAGAAGAGAACAGGAATTACAGAGCTTTTGAGCTATTGAACCTCGGCAAGTACGAGCGCCAGCACTATATAGGCGTTAACCCGAACCTCCGGGATGCCGAGAAGCAGAAGCAGGTCGAGGAAAAGGCCAGCGCATTCGTCGAACTCATCCTCCGCGCCTACCGCGCCGAAAAGACCGAAGGCATCCAGACCTTCCACGGGAAGCGAGCCGGACGGCTCGTTGCCGTCGGACCGGTGAATCTGCCTGTAACCCGGCTCTTCGTCGAGGAGGTCATACTCGAATGCCGCAAGAAGCACATCACTCGCGTGGACATCCTCGGCTTCGAGTTCGAGATGGGGCTGTTCCCGAACGTGCTTGACGAGGCGAAAGAAAAGGGCATAGACATAGCGCCAAAGTACATCCCAGCCGAGGTCTTTGACAAGCGCGCCGTTGAAAAGAACCAGGTGGTCTTCCATGACGTTTCCTTCATCGAGGTCACGCCAAAAGTGAAGGGCAATAAGGTTTCAGTGGAGCTTACCGATTATTCGGTCTTCTATTCTCAGGGCTCGATCGCCAACGCCGAAGCGACCCTCAAAAACAAAGGGAGCAAGATCGTTGTCGAGAAGGGCCGGATAGTGAAGGTGAACAAGGATAAGGACGGCATCGTCAAGCGCGAGGTGCTGACGAAGAAATGGACGGACTGGGTGGACTACTGGGCTGTTGACTTCGACTTCGAGAGCAAGCGTGAGATCATCCGCATCCAGAATCCCGAGAGCAACGAATGGGAGGAGGTCTGGACAGGGGACTATATCTTTGAGAACGAGTGGCAGTCCTTTCGCACCAGGAAAGACCGCTCGCTCGAACTAAAAAGCGCCACACAGGAATGCCTGCCCGGACGGCGGAAGATTGCGGTCAAGGTCGTGGACATATTCGGCAACGACACAATGAAAATCATCGAGGTAAACGTGGGGGGCAAGAAGTAATGGGTTTGCACAAAGATTTCCCCGACTCCCCGCACGTCATTCTCGACCCCTCCATACGCTGGTTTCCGGCTGACGAGGCGCTCCGCACAACAAGCTCTGAAAAACTCATGCCGCCCTTGGTGCCGGAACTCCGCAAGCAGGTTAAGGCATGGCGCGACAAGGGCTATGATGGCGCTACCGAGACCAGCAGGAGCCTGCTTAACTGGTGGTTCGGCACGCCCCACCTCCTGCCCAAATCCGACGGAACGATGGAGGAGTTTCAGTACTACTTCGCCCAGCGCGAGGCGCTTGAGACCATTGTCTATCTGTATGACGTGGTGGGCGTAAAGGACAAGTACGACATGATGCGCTTTGACGGCACTGGTGCGGTCTCTACGGGCATGTTTGACGAGACGTGGAGGCGGTTCGTGGTGAAGATGGCCACGGGCACGGGCAAGACAAAGGTGATGAGCCTCGTGCTCGCGTGGAGTTACTTCCATAAGCTATATGAGGAAGACTCGGAGCTTGCGCGTAATTTTCTGGTCATTGCGCCGAACATTATAGTGCTTGACCGCATCTACAGGGACTTCATGGAGTTGCGCATTTTCTTTGAAGACCCAGTGTTGCCTGACAACGGGATTGATGGTCGCAACTGGCGTGACGATTTTCAGCTTACTCTTCATAAGCAGGATGAGGTGCGTATCACCCGGCCCGTCGGGAATATCTTTCTGACCAACATCCATCGCGTCTATGCAGGGGATGACATCCCGCCTTCGCCTGATGACGAGGACACTATGGATTATTTTCTGGGCAAGCGGCCGACCGGGGCGACCACGGATTCGAAGGTGGACCTGGGCATGATCGTGCGGGATATCGACGAGCTTGCTGTCCTGAACGACGAGGCGCACCACATACACGACAGGAAGCTTGCGTGGTTCAAGTCCATTGAGGACATCCACAACCGCCTGAAGCAGAAGGGCGACGCGCTTTCGCTTCAGGTGGACGTGACCGCCACGCCCAAGCGCAATAACGGAGCGATTTTCGTGCAGACCGTGGCTGATTATCCATTGGTTGAGGCCATCTCGCAAAACGTGGTCAAACACCCCGTACTGCCCGATGCCGCAAGCAGGGCGAAGCTGGCGGAACAACAGAGCGCCAAGTATACGGAGAAGTACGCCGACTATATCCACCTTGGCGTGCTTGAGTGGCGAAAAGCATATGCTGAACATGAGAAGGTGGGGAAGAAGGCGATCCTGTTTGTCATGACCGACGATACAAAGAATTGCGACGACGTGGCCGCTTACCTTGAATCCAATTACCAGGATTTAGAGGGTGCAGTGCTGTTGATCCATACGAATAACAACGGCGAGATATCAGAATCAGCGCAGAAGAAGAATAAAGATGAGCTGGACGAGCTGAGAAAACAGGCAAATGAAATTGACGAACCGGATAGTCCTTATAAAGCCATTGTCTCGGTTATTATGCTCAAGGAGGGCTGGGATGTCCGCAATGTCACCACCATCGTGGGACTGCGGCCCTACACCGCCAAGAGCAATATCCTCCCGGAGCAGACTCTGGGGCGTGGGTTGCGCAAGATGTATCCCGGCGGGATCGAGGAGTACGTAAGTGTCGTCGGGACAAACGCATTTATGGATTTTGTGGAGTCCATACAGGCTGAAGGTGTTGAGCTGGATCGGAAGCCTATGGGTGAAGGTACGAAACCTCTTACCCCGCTGGTCGTTGAAATTGATAAGGAAAGCAAGAGCAAGGACATGGATGCCCTTGATATCGAAATCCCGGTATTGTCGCCGCGCGTTTACCGGGAGTATAAGAATTTAGGTGCTCTGGATGTAAGCGCATTCGGAAACGTCAAGGTTCCCTATAAGCAGTTCACGCCGGAGGAGCAACGGGAGATAGTGTTCAAGGACATCACGACCGGGGAGGTTACGCACACGACGATCCTCGATACCACCGGAATCGCGGATTATAACAGCGTGATAGGGTACTTCTCACAGACCATAATGAAGGACCTGAGACTGGTCAGCGGATATGACGTACTGTACGGCAAGGTGAAAGGCTTTGTACAGGGACATCTGTTTGACTGTCATGTCGAACTTGAAGATGCAAACACTCTCAGGAATCTTTCTGAAGTGGCCGCCACCAAGACGCTGATCGAAAGCTTCAAGAGGGCCATTAATGCGCTCACGGTTCAAGACAAGGGCGATGCCGAGATACGGGATGTCATAAAGTTGAGGCAAACCCGTCCCTTTGTGGTCAAAGAGCAGCGTTATCTTATACCCAGGAAGAGCGTTTTTAATCGAATCATCGGTGACAGTCATTTCGAGTTGGTTTTTGCTAATTTCCTTGAGTCATGTGAGGATGTTGTATCATATGCCAAGAATTACTTTGCGGTTCATTTCAAGCTGGACTATGTGAACGCGGACGGGGATATCTCCAACTACTACCCGGATTTTCTGGTGAAGGTTTCGGGCAAGGAAATCTTCATCGTCGAAACCAAGGGCCAGGAAGATATTGACGTGCCGCGAAAAATGGAGCGGCTCAAGCAATGGTGCGAGGACATCAACCAGGCACAGGCCGATGTGGAATACGACTTCGTATATGTGGATCAGGAAAGCTTCGAGCAATATAAGCCAACCTCATTCAAGCAATTGGTTTCTGGCTTCAGGGAATACAAAGAGTAGAAGCGACATCCACGGATGACATCGCCTGCTAGTTCATAGACACGAACTACAACGGCGAAAGCTTCTTTGTGCGCCACGCATACTTTATCGGCGCGCGGACGAGAAAAGGCTCACCAGGGCTTTCGAGGAAAGAATATAGCTACCGGCAGGAGCGGGGGTTATCGCCCGTGCCTTTTATGTCAAGGTCCCCCACGGAGAAAATCTTCCCGCCCTTGAAGGTGACAATTTTAACAAACTGCCGTCTGCCGCAGTCATAGTACCACTCGACGACGTATTCGGTGTCCTTGGAAAAAACGCCCTCTTCCTTGTCCAATTCCCCTTTTTCGGTCTTCCGCACCACCTCCTCGTAATCCGGCTCGCCGCATTTAAGGAGCACCTCGGCCCTGGTATCGCCTTCGGTAAAGACCACGTTTCGGCAACGGAAGGTGTCCGCAAAAAGGGGCGCCGCAAAAACGAAAAAACCGAGCAATGCCGCGAAAAAACTTTTCATCGCGCACGCCTCCTTTTCATGGCTTCCGCATGCCCCGCATGCCCGGGTATTCTGCATCAACCCACAACCGAAAAGCAAGGCAACATGCCCCTGCCGGGCCGGATATTGCACGAGTCCGGTCTGCCGCGGACGCAAGGCGCGCGTGCGGGAGCAATGCCGCCCCTGCCGTCCGTTCTTATT
Source organism: uncultured bacterium (assembly GCA_965372535.1). Classification (GTDB taxonomy): domain Bacteria; phylum Nitrospirota; class Thermodesulfovibrionia; order Thermodesulfovibrionales; family JdFR-86; genus CBDVCR01. The sequence continues at coordinate 6,506 of CBDVCR010000073.1, forward strand.
GACGCCATTAACCTTTGATGATAGCATCGGAAATAAAGCTTCCAGGGGGCACGCAGTAATGAAACTGGGCAGAAGGGGGTTTTTCTACCTGCTGGCGCTCCTTGCCGCCGCCGTGCTTTTGCTCAACTGGAGGAGCCTCAAAGTATTCGTCTCAAAACCCGGGGGGACGCGGAGGCCCGCACGCAGGGAAAACCCCTTTACCGAAGGCAACAGGAGCCTGGTCTCAGTGGTGGGGGGCGGGGACGTAAAAACGATGGTAAGGGAGGCGGTCTTTCGCATCGGCGGGTTCAAAAAAATCGGCGTAAGGGGAAAGACCGTCCTCGTAAAGCCCAACGTCGTGGCAGGCCGGAAACAGCCGACCACCACGAACCCGGAGGTCGTGAGGGCCGTGGTGGGCCTGCTATATGAGGAGGGCGCGGCCAGGGTCTATGTGGGCGACATGTCCGCCATGATGCGGCTCCCCACCAGGGCCAACATGGAAAAGACCGGGATAAGGCACGCGGCTGAGGAAGCCGGGGCCGAGGTGCTGTATTTCGAGGACCACGGATGGGTGAGGGTGGCGCTCCCGGAGGGCAGGTATCTCAGGGAAGTGGACGTATCCGAATGGATATTCAGGGCCGACAGGGTGGTGAACCTCCCGGTCATCAAGACCCACCGCTCGGCGAGGTATTCCATATGCCTTAAAAACTTCGTCGGCGCGACACACTTCAAGCAAAGGCCCTACCTCGTGGACCGGCGGCACTGGGAGGAGGTGGTCGCCGAGCTTAACATGGCCTATTCCCCGGACCTCAACATCGTGGACGGCACAACGATAATGGTCTCCGGCGGCCCCTGGGAGGGAAAGGCGGCTGATACGAACCTGGTCATCGCAAGCGGCGACAGGGTGGCCGCCGACGTGGTGGGCCTCGGCATCATACGGTCTTTCGGCCTCTGGCAGGCCGTGGCCTCCCCGGGCATATGGCAGCAGGGGCAGATACGGAGGGCCGTCGAGGCGGGCCTCGGGGCGAAAAGCCCGGAGGAGATAAAGCTGCTTACCGCCTCGCTGGATGAAAGCCCTGAATTCGAGGAGCTTATGAAAAAAATAAAAGAAAATATCGGGGCCTGAACCCCTAACCCGGACATTGCACGGGCACTATGGAAAAAGAGAACAAAAGATATGAAAACAATCACAGGCATAGGCGGGGTTTTCCAGTCCCGCCTATCGGGGTGGTGGATGTTATATAAAAGTGTTCCGAAGAATATTCTATTTTTTTATGCTTAGCCGGTTGATTCGGCAATCCCTTGAATACACCAGTGCATTCCCCGTGGTCTTGCCGCGGGGTTGTCAACTCCTTGCCTTTTCAGGATACCCCGTGGTCTCTGCCGCAGGGAGGGTTATTTGTCACCCTGAACTTGATTCAGGGTCCTGGATGCTGAAATAAATTCAGCATGACATTTATCATTACCGGGCTGACCGGATAAGCATTTTCTATTTCAAGGGATGTTTTGTCCCCTGAAAAAGCTCATGGAATTTCCGACCGTGCCCGCCCTTTGGAACGGAAAAGACTGGATTCCGGGTCAAGCCCGGAATGACATGCAAGGCATAGGCGGGGTTTTCCAGTCCCGCCGGAGGGCCTGCCCCCCGCGAATTTCCGCATCCGCCGCGTTGCGGGCCGCTCGCGGCATTGATAGTGCCGGGGGACACTGTCCCCCTTCGCGTCCCGCGCGCGCTTTGCGTCCGCGGCAAACCAGACTCGTGCAATATCCGGGCTAAGGGCTCAGTCGATGGTGAAAAACTGCTCCTCCTGGTAATCGAGGATGTCCTTTCCCACCTGCTCCCTTACATAGCGGGAAAGCGCCCCGAACTTCTCCCCCCTGGCCCCTATGAACTCTATGGCCATGCCGGGCGGCGTCTTGTAAAAGTCGCCGAAAAGGCCCTTCGTGTAAATGACGAACCCCTTGAAGGCGACGGGCTTTTCCTTTAACGCCAAAGTCACCTCCACTTTACTGCCCACTGCAAAGGGGTCGTTCGTCCTTATGAATATCCCGCCTTCCGAAAGAGTGACCCCGAAATACCTGCCTGTTTTTCCCTTATGGGTTTTTATTTCCACCTCGGCGTCATACTGCACCCGCAGGTGTTTCCTTCTCCTGTCCATGGGGGCGAACAGGCAGTCCTGCAGCACCTCGTTCAGCCTGCCTATGTCCACGGGTTTTACCATATAGGCCGAACACCCCGCCAGCCTGCACTGCTCCACCGTTTTTTTCCTCGAATCCGCGGATACGATGACCACCGGGATGTCCGACGTCACGGGGTCCTCCTTCAGTCGCTTGAGGGTCTTTACGCCGTCTAACATCGACATCCTTATGTCGAGCATTATCAGGTCCGGCGGCATCAGCTTGACGAGTTTCAGGGCCTCCAGGCCGTCCTCCGCGGGTATGACGTTAAACCCCATCTTGCTCAGGAGGATGGAGATGTACATCAAAAAGGCATGGCTGTCGTCGGTTACCAGTATCTTCTTCTTCTTAAAACCCATGGCTCCCCCGCCGGACGTTCCGGCATAAGACGCAACCCCCCCCAAAACTAATATACCAACCATTACTATAAAAAACAAGGCATCCTTCCGGTAATGTCCGGCGGGGCGAAAACGAGGGTGGCCCTGCTCCGTAAAACGCCCTCGTCCATCGGCGGGACAAACCCCCCCGGCCCTTTTACCACACGGTAAAAAGCCTTTTCAGGTTCCTCAACTCCTCGTTGAAATCCCCCGTCTCCCTTATCTCATATTCCCCATACGGCTTTACGACGAGCCCGCCGCCGCCCTCCTCGACCTTGACCGCCCCGTCGCGGCCGGTGACGAAGACCCTTGCCCCCCAAAGCTCGCGCATCGTCTTTTCCACGGCCCCGTCCGAACTCACCACCGCGACCGAGGGGGAGACGGCCCTTGCGAGATACTCAAGATGCGACCTGCCCAGGCCGTGGTGGGGCACTTTGAGGACATCGCTTTTGAGCCTCCGGCCAAGGTGCAGCATGTCCTCCACCGCCTCCTCCTCAATGTCCGCCGTAAGGAGAAACGACCCCTTGCCGCCCTGGAGCCTTAAGACGAGGGACTCGTTGTTAACCGCGGCTTCCTTCCCCCCCGCAAGCGTATAAAACCCCTTATACGGATGAAGGAAGGCCATGCTGAAGCCTTCTCCGACGACTACGTCCCCCCTGCCAAGCTCCCTTCGGGCCGGCTCGTCCGCAAGGGGCCGTCCGGGATACGAAAGCCTTCCGGAGTCCCATATCTCCCTCACGTCGAACCGCCCGATGAGCTCGGCCGCCCCCCCGGTATGGTCCTCGTGGGCGTGGGTAAGCACCAGGGCGTCGATGCTCCCGATTCCCCGGTAACGGAGGTAGCCGGCCGCCTCCCTTCCGCTCCATCCGGTATCGACCACCACCACTTTCCCGCCGGGGAGTTCCGCCACCGCGGCGTCGGAACGGCCCACGTCGAGAAACGTAACGCTCAAGGGGGTTTCGGAGGAGACGGCGATTATCGCATACAAAAGCGCCGGCGCCAGTGGGAGAAAAAGCAGGTATTTCTTTCTGAACACCGCCCACAGGAGCGCGCCGGAATAAAAAAACACCACGAGCGCCGCGGGAAAGTGCGGCACGTTTATCGAGGCAAACGGCGCCGAGGCGAACACACGTACAAGGCCGATGCACGCCTCGGCCAGCGGCCCGACAACGGCCCACAGGGCGTAGCTGCCCGTTATGAGATGCAAAAGCGAGCCAAGGAGCGAAAGCGGCACCAGCAGGAACCCCACCAGCGGGGCGACCACCAGGTTGGCCACGGAAGAGACCACGGAGAAGTAGTGGAAGTGGTATGCCACAAGGGGAAGCACGCCGATTGAGGCCGAAAGGGTTATCACAAAGGTTTTCTTGAAGTACCCAAGGGCTTTGCCCGCCATCCCCCCTCCCCCTTGAGCAAAAGAGGCAGGCGGGGGCGAAAGCTCGCGAGCCTTCGCCCCCCCGATAAAGAGCACCGCTATGAAGGAAAGCTGGAAAGAAAGGCTCAAGACGACCTCCGGCTCCCAGAGCGTCAGCAGGACGGCCGCCGCAAGGAGGAAGTGAAGCCAGTGCCCCTTCCTGCTTACCAGAAGCCCGACGAGGAACAGGCCCATCATGACAAAGGCCCGTATCGAGGGCACGCTCGCCCCCGAAATGCCGAGGTAAAAGAGCGTAAAGGGCAGGGTCAGAAGCGCGGCGGCCTCGCGGGGCGTAAGATAAACAGTGAGCCTTTCGAGTACCCGCCTTGGCAGATGCCTGACGACGCCCACGAACACGCCGAACACAAGGACGCCGAAGAGCCCGAAATGCGTGCCCGATATGCTGAGGAGATGCGCAAGCCCCGCGGAGTTGAAATCCTCCCTCAAGGCGTAGTCCATCTCCCCCCGCTGCCCGGTAGTGACGGCCATGACCAGTGAGGCCGCATCGGGGGGCAGGCGGCCCCTTATCGCACTGTTAAGCCCCTGCCTCATGCGGTTTAAGGCCAGGGGGATGGAATTCACCTCCCCGCCCCCGGTCCTCCGGGCCTCAATCAGCACGCCGCAGGGGCCTCCACCCCGGCCGGAGCCGGGGTTTTTCCTGCCCCGGGCGTCCCTCACCTTGAGCATGAGGCGGTAGGGGACGCCTACGGGAAATTCCCTGTCTGAAAGCACCGGGAGCGAGTCGGCGCCGTCGAGCCCCACCGTTACCCTGAACCTCTGCGAGAACCCTCCCCGCCGCTGAACCGCCGGAGAGGCGAAATAGCCCTCCGCCCCGACCGCGCCGTATCCTGCCTCCAACCCGGGAGCCGGGGCGTGCCGTGCAAGGGCATAGACAAACCCAAGGCAGAGCAGCAGGACAGGGGCGTATCTTTTCTTGAAGCAAAGGAAGGCAAGCGCCGCGGCCGCCGCGGCCAGGGTAAGCCAGGGGAAGAACCGGAAGAGGTGGAAAAGACTCACCCCGGCCGGAAGGGAAAGAAGCAATATCAAGACATATTTTCCTTAACGGCCTTTGCGATTCCGTCGGCAAGGCGTTTAACCAGGCCTCCGTCTTCGCCCTCGAGCATCACCCGTATCTTGCTCTCCGTGCCGGAGGGCCTGACGAGCACCCTGCCCCTTCCGCCCAGTTCGGCCTCCGCGCTGCCGATAGCCTCTTTTATGCCTGCGTTTGACGACCACCCCGCCTTGCTCCCGACGGGCACGTTCACGAGCACCTGGGGGTACCTGTCGATTTCCCCGGCAAGGCTCGAAAGCGGCCGGGAGGTCGTCCTCATCAGGTGGAGTACGTGGAGCGCGGTGATGGGGCCGTCGCCGGTGGTGTTGTAGTCGAAAAACACGATGTGCCCGGACTGCTCCCCGCCGAGGTTGCAGCCGGCCCTGAGCATGCGCTCGGTGACGAAGCGGTCGCCCACCTTGGTCCTGATAAGTTTTATTCCGTGCCTTTGAAGGTATTTTTCCAGGCCGAGGTTGCTCATCACGGTGGCCACCACGGCGTCGCCGTTAAGACGGCCCCGCTCTTTCATCTCGACGGCCCACATCCCCATCACCTGGTCGCCGTCCACCACGTTGCCCTTCTCGTCCGAAAAAAGCGTCCTGTCGGCGTCCCCGTCGTGGGCGACGCCGACGTCGGCGCCGAGCTTTTTCACCACCCGGCCCAGCTCCTCGCAGTGCATGGAGCCGCAACCGTCGTTTATGTTGACCCCGTTGGGCGCGTCGTTAAGCCTGACGACCTCGGCGCCGAGTTCGTCGAGTACCGAGGGGGTGACCTTGTATGCGGCGCCGTTTGCGCAGTCCACAACGACCTTGAGCCCGTCGAGGGTCATGCCTTTGGGTATGGTGGACTTGATGTACTCGATGTAGCGGCCGGTGGCGTCATCGAGCCTGAAGGCCTTGCCGATTCCGCCTCCGGCGGGCCGCCTTTTGAGTATGGCGTCGTCCGTGACCAGTTCCTCTATTTTCCGCTCAAGCTCGTCCGGGAGCTTGAAGCCGTCCGAGGAGAAAATCTTGATGCCGTTGTCCTCAAAAGGGTTGTGCGAGGCGGAGATGACAATGCCCGCGTCGGCCCTCAGCGCCCTGGTCAGAAAAGCCACCCCCGGCGTGGGAACGGGCCCCAGGAGGGTGACGTTCATCCCCATCGAGCAGATGCCGGATGTCAGGGCGCTCTCTATCATATAGCCCGAAATCCTCGTGTCCTTGCCTATGACGACCATGTTCCTGCCGTGTTTTTTCCCGAGGACCCTGCCGGCCGCGAGCCCCACGCGGAGGACGGTCTCGGGGGTCATGGGGTGGGCGTTTACCTTGCCGCGTATGCCGTCGGTGCCGAAAATCCTCATCCCTTCTCCTTCATTATCACCACCCTGACGGTTACCGTGTCCACCTCAAGCCTTACGGCCCCCCCGGGTCTCTGCACCCTCGTCTCGCTGACCACCGTCGCGGACGCGGAGGAGACGTCCACCGGCTCGGTCTCGAGGGCCCGCAGCCTCCGCACCTCGTTGACAAGGCCCTCCACCGTTATCTCCTCCGGGACGACCTCCACCGTCCCGGTCCTGTATCCCTCAAGGGGCGATCCCACGACCAGGGGCCGCACCGGGACTTTCCTTTTAAGCGTCTTCCCGGCCTGCACGTTGACGGCGGAAGGCGAGACGGTCTCGACCCTCAGAGTGGAGGGGAGCCTTACGTCCCCCCTCGTTATCCTGTAGCGCTGTATGCCCCTTTTCAGGTCCGACGCGTCCAGGGAGACATATACGTCCTCCGGCGAGAGGGTCCTTATAAACCTTTCGTGCCCCCTTATGGACAGGGTCACGGTCTTTGAACTTTCACCGACTATCTGGAGCCCGGAGGGGACGTTCCGGAACTCCACCGGCGCCTCCAGGGATACCTGGCTCTGGCCCCTCGATATGACGAACATCCAGAGCCCCACGGCCAAAAGCACGGCGGCGACCTTTATCCAGAGGTTTTTTTTCACTTCCGCACCTTCTTTACCGTAAACAATTCGGTGAGCCTGTCGCGCAGCGAGCCCATGTCCAGATGGGTTTCGAGCTTGCCCGCAATGGACATGGCGATGCCCCCGGTCTCCTCCGAAACGATAATCACCACGCTGTCGGTCTCCTCGGTAAGCCCAAGGGCCGCCCTGTGCCGCGTGCCCAGCGCGCGGCTTATGGAGGGCGCAAGGGCTATGGGCAAAAAGCAACCCGCGGCCACCACCCTGTTGCCGCGTATGACCACCGCCCCGTCGTGTATGGGGGAGGAGGGGTGGAAGATGCTCATTAAAAGCTCCCTTGACACCCTCGCGTCAAGGGGCGTGCCCAGTTCCACGAACTCCCTGAGGTCGTTGTCCCTCTCGATTACAATAAGGGCGCCTATTCTTTTTTCGGCAAGCGTGACCACGGCCCTGACAATCTCCTCCAGGCCCTTCAGTTCCTCGGCAGAGGTAAACGCGTTAAGAAACGGCGTCTCCCCGATACGGGCGAGGGTCTTGCGTATCTCGGGCTGGAAGAGCACTATGAGGGCGATGACTATATAGGCCCAGAACCCCTGTAAAAGCCAGTCCAGCGTGTAGAGCGGGACGTTCCTCGATATAATGGAGGCGGCCAGCAGAAGGAGAAGGCCCAGCAGCATCTTGGCGGCCCTCGTGCCCTTTACGATGACAATCAGGCGGTAAAGGATTATCGAGACGAGGGCGATGTCTATGATGTCGCGCAAGCCCAGCTGCGCGAGGACTTCCCTCATATCCTCTCCTTGAGCCAGGCCTCGGGGTCGACCACATAAAACCCGCCTTCCCCGTCGGCGCAAACGACGCGGGAGATATGGGAGTTAAGTATCATCCTTTTGCACATCATGCAGGGCGCGGAATCGCACTCCGCGGAGTCTCCGTCCGCGCCGGCGATGTAGATGGTGGAGCCCTTGAGCTCATGGAGGGAGGCGCGGATTATGGCGTTGGCCTCGGCATGGACGCTGTGGCACAACTCGTAGCGGTGGCCGTGGGGCACCTCCTGCTCCATGCGGGTGCACTTGTCCGCCCAGAGACAGTCCTTCATGCCCCGGGGAGCGCCGTTATAGCCGGTGCTTACTATGATGTTGTCCCTTGTTATGACGGCGCCGTATCTGCGCCTGAGGCACGTGGCCCGAACCGAAACGGCCCTGGCGATGCCGATGAAATACTCGTCCCACCCCGGCCTTTTCGCTTTTTTCCCGCTCTTAGCCATTGGATAACTATTTTATCATAACCAGCGCCTCCACGGACTTTCTCCCGGCGGGCCCGGAACGGACTCCGCCCTTCGGAAAAAAGAGGAAATCGACGGTAACGGCGGGAAAGCCGGGCTGCGGGGCAATCAGCCTTCCGACCTCTTATTCCCCCAGCCTGAAAATAAAGGACATCCTGACAAAGTACTGGCTCTCCTCGACGGTGAAGTCAGTGGAAACGCTGCCGATTTCCGCGTTGACATCGTAATGCGTGAAGAGGTAGCCGCCCTGGAAGTTAATGTTGATAGGGGAATCCAGATGGTTGAGGTCGAGGCCGAGAACCGGCCCCACGCCCACCCCCAGCATCTCGATATCAAAGGAAGAGACGCTTTCAAGAGAGCCTTTCGAATAGGACAGATAGAGCTCGGGGCCGAACCACACCTTGATGCCCCCTGACCTTATGAGGGCCATGCCGAAGTCATGGGTCATTACCACGGCGTCGGTCTTGACCAAATCGACGCCGCTGATATCGTGGCTGGTCCTTTCATAGCCGAGACCAATGCGGTAATTCAAAAAGTCGCGTGCCGTGTTGCCGAATTCAAGGACCACCCCCGCGCCGTAACGGTCGAGGTCCATTGATATTTCAAGGCCGGAGGAATCCTCCTCCCAATCGGCGTCCCCCATGCCGGACATTCCGTAAACGCCAAAACCCATGGCCACGGCCCCGGACGGGAAAAAACCCGTTGCAAGCACCACGCACGAAAGCAGAAAAAACCCAAAACGCCTCATGTTCCTCCTCGGAAGAGTTGTTCCGGTGTAGTGGGTTTTATATCATATCAGGAGGGAGTAAGTCAATGAAAATAAAGGTAAAAAGAGGGAAAAGTTAAACTAAGAGCCGTCAAGACGGGCTGACCGGGACTATCCCGGACATTGCATGAGCACTATGGAAAAAGAGAACAAAAGATATGAAAACAATCACAGGCATAGGCGGGAATCCGGACGGAAAAGACTGGATTCCGGGTCAAGCCCGGAATGACATGCAAGGCATAGGCGGGGTTTTCCAACCCCGCCGGAGAACCGGCCCCCGGCGGGACTGA
>CBDVCR010000074.1:0-15514 GCA_965372535.1 uncultured bacterium
TGCAATAAAAAAAATCGCATGGAGAATTGTCACCTATTTAGTGGCCTCGGTAATAATCCCTTTCTACTGCAAACGGCTGCAATCGCCGCATGCTTTGGTGTCAGGGTAAATTTGTCCTCAACGTAGCTATGGCCACGCTTCCGGGAAATTTCCCCTTCCGCCGCGCCTGCCGCGATTTCGCTCGCTTTCGCTGCGAAAGCTATTATTAGAGGTTGCCTTAACATTACAATGCCGGAAATGGCCTGCAAAACAAGTATTTTTTGATGTTCCAATGTAAGCATTAAAACTAACCGGTTAGTAACTCATCCCTCAACGACCTCAGAAGCGCGAGGCTGCCGCCCGTCTCCTCCCTTTCGTTTATCTCAAGGATTACCCCCACGCCGGCCTTGCGGAGAAGAAACTCCCGCAGGGCCTTGAGCTCCCGGCAGCCCGGCCTGAGCGGGTGGTGGTCGGTAAGCCCGCCCCGGAGTTCGCCGTTTCCGTGCATATGGACGTACCGCACCTTCCTTACGGTGGCCTCGTCGAGGCTCCGCACGAACTCCACCGAGTCAAGGCCCGCCGACTCCATGTGACCCATGTCCAGCGTAACGCTCCGGGCGAAGTTGTCCCAGAACCAGCGGACATCCCCTGTATGCGAGGAGTTCTCAATGGAGACGGGGGCCGCGGCCCCGAGTTCCTCGAGCGCGGCCCGGAAGCGCTCTCCCTCCGGCCCGGTGAGCCTGCCCCCGCCCGGTGAGCGCTCGTCGTGGAGCAGAAGGGCCTCTCCGCCCCGCCCGGCAACAACCCCGGCCATGCGCCTGAGTTCCGAAAGCTCCTCCAGCGCAAGAAGGCTGTAGCCCACCGGGTGCAGCACGTAGGGCATGCCCCTTTCGGCACAGACGCGGCTGATGTCCATAAGCCGTGCCATGTTGGCCTCCTGCCCACGGTAGAGGCTTATCTGCACAATCTCGCCGTCCCACCTGCCCACCTCACCGGGGCTCACCACCCTGTAGCCGATACGCATGGAGGTATTTTAATACACCTGCGCCGGTCCGCGGGCCGGTCACGGGGGGCTTGCCCTTTTGCTCCCGTAAAAAGTGTAATATATACTCAGGAGAAGGACAGGTGAAGTTTACTCTCATCGACTACTCGGAGCAGTACTTCAAGGGCGCCCTCCCGGCGAGGCGGCAGGGCAAGTTCATACAGGTCCGGAGCGAGGGGGCGGAGTACCTCGTCCTGTCCCCACGGGAACTCTGCTTCTACCACGCAAACATCGCCGAGAGGTTTTTCGTTTCGATGGGCCTGGCCGGCTCGTACAACCGCAAACGCGACCACTACAGGGTAAAGCACCCGGAGTGGAAAATCGTGGGGGGCGGCACGTGGAAGGCGGACGACACGCGGAGGGAGCTGAGCCTTTCCGGCGCCTCCATGGCATACGGCGCCTTCGACCCCGAAGGGCTCAAGCAGAGGATTGAGTCCGCGGGCGCGTTCCACGGCTACGGCATCCGGGTAAACGGATGAAAAGCACGGGCCGGGTTCATTCCCTGTCCCGCCCTTTAAGTTCCCGGAGAAACCCGACGATGTGCTCCCTGTAAAGTGGGTTCCGGGGGATGGTGTTATGGCCCTCCCCCTTTATGTTCCTGAGCGTATAATCGCCGCCCCAGCCCTCCGTAAGCCTGAGGGAATGTTCGGCGGGAATGACCCTGTCCTCCCCGCCCATCAGGGCAAGGAGGGGCGCCTTGACGTCAGGGGCGCGGCTCAGGGAGTCGAAGGGGTGCTTGAGGAGCCAGGAGACGGGGAGGAAGGGGTAGTGCCTTCCGGCCACGCTTTTTAGGCTGTCAAAGGGGGAGACCAGCACCACCCCGGCCACCGGACGGACCGATGCAAGGTAGACGGCCACGCCGGCGCCGAGGCTCCTGCCCATCACGGCCACCGTCGCGGCGTCCACGTCCTCGCGCCCCGCAAACTCGTCGTAGATAAGCTCGGCGTCCCCGAAAAGCTCCCTCTCCCCCGGTTCCCCGCCGCTTAACCCGTAGCCCCGGTAGTTAATCAGCACCACGGACCAGCCCTCCCTCGAATACCCCTCGGCCTCGGGCAGCGTGGCCGAGACCTCCTCGGCGTTTCCGCCGAAATAGACAAGGAGCGGGGACGGCCCCTCGCCCCGGCCCTTGACGAACCAGCCGTGGAGTGCCACGCCGTCGGGCGCGACAAGCCTTGCCTCCTCGGCCTCCGGAAGGCCCTGCCTTATTTGGGCAAGCCTTTCCCGGGCCAATTGCTGCGGGTAGAATATCAGCCGCTCCTGCATGAAATAAGGATAAAGCACGAAGACCGCCGCCATGCCCAGCGCAATGAGAATACCCGTCATGAGAAGCCTCCTCGCCGTCACCGGCTTGTTTCCCGAAAAACCATAACGCCGCTATACATAGCGACTTATTACTCAGAGCATAAAATAGTTTACACCCCCCTTTAGCAAAGGGGGAAGCCGGATAGATTCGTTCCAGGCCGATGTTCGTCATGTAATCTATTTCATGCTCCCCTTAATAAGTAATTGCAAATGACTGAAAATGTCTTCAGCTTGTATGTCATTCCGGACTTGACCCGGAATCCGGTCTTTTCCGCCTGGATTCCCGCTCCCCGCCTTCGCGGGGACAGGCTTTGCGGGAATGACGATTTATGCGCAATTATTTATGACGCTTTATATAAAAGCCCCGCGTGAAGGCCCTTTCCGCCTCAACGCAAAAAACGGCCGGTGCAATTTTTGGTCAAACAATTATAATATACGCATCCATAATGATGGACCATCCCGACGGAAAAGGACGGAGGAATCGGGTCCGTTTTCTTATATATAATATAATGCAGCCCATGGAAAACAAAGCGCCCCATACGTTGCCCGGCTACGTGATTTACGGCTCCTTCGCCCTGGGGCTCCTTACGGCCGTGGCCTTCAGGGCCATCATAGTGCTTGAGCGCGTTGAGCCCGCCTGGGTGAGGCCGGTGTGGTACCTGGCCGTGGTGGGCAACTTCTTCTTTTTCGGCTACCGCTACGTCATTGCGAGGAAGCGAAGGAAGGCCGTGGAGGCGTACCGGCTGATCGAGAAATTGAGGTCAAACGCGTGCCTTGAGGAAGGGGACAGGGAGGCCATGATATTCCTGCTTTCCTCGATAAAGCTCTCAAAGGAAAACCTCAACTACATAGTTATCTCTGTTTTCTCGATAATCGCCGTCGCCGCGGACCTTGCGCTTGCGTATTTCAGCTGAGGAGAGGCCCTCCAGAACATTACGGACGCTTCATGTGCTTGATATTCGCCCCGCGAGGGGGGCTTCGTCAAAAGGCCGCGTCTTTGCGGGACGTTAAAACAGCGGCCGTCAGGCCTTCCCGTGGAGCGGCTCTCTTTGTTCCGGGTTCCGCTGCTTTAACTTATACATCTCCCTGTCGGCGATGGAGATGAGCCCATCAACGGAGTTTTCCCCGGTTGGCCCGAATTCCGCAAAACCATGGCTCAGGCTGACAATGTAGGGCTTTCGCCCGTCTTCGTTAAAGGCTTTCAGGTTTTGCTCGATTCGTTCCCAGACCTCAACCGCCCGCTTAACGGGACATCGGGGGAACACCAGCAGAAATTCGTCCCCTCCCAGCCGGCAGATCATATCGGATTCCCGAAGCGGCTCTTTCATCAGACCGCCGGCAATGCGTATAAGCTCATCGCCCTCCTTATGCCCGTATGCGTCGTTGACTTCCTTGAGGCCGTTTATATCGACATAACAGACGGACAATATCGAGCCGTCGCGCCTTGAGAGCTGAAGCTGCTTTTCAAGAAACAGCAGGCCGTTCCTCCTGTTGGCCATGCCGGTCATTTCGTCGGTCGATGCAATGACTTTCAACCCGTCCTCCGCCTGTCTGCGCCTGGCGACTTCCTTTTCCAGGTTCCTGTTGCTTTTCATAAGCACGTTGGTTATCAGATACTGCACCGCGAAAACAAACAGCAGGACGGGGAGGAGCATTTTTGAAAGCCCGCCGGTCAGTGCGTTGACTTCGCCGTAAGCTTCCGACAACGGCACTCGAATGGACAGCGCCGAGACGGTCTGTCCGACCCTCCGGTTGAACCCTCTTTCGGGGCCATAATAGTCAACCATGTCCGCGGGGGCGTTTCGAGGGACGCTGTGGCACATCAGGCATGCCGCCTCCATGGCCTCTCCCCTGTGCATCACCACGTAAAAAGGTTCGCCGCCGATAACGCGCACTTCCGAACTCTCCATGAGTTCCGGGTTTTCATTGAGTTCGATTATGAACCCGCGCTCAATGCCGTCGGCCTCGTTCTCCACGGTGCGGGCGTCAATGGCGGCCTCCTTGTAATAATACCTGCCCCAGTGCTCGAACTCCTTGAACATCTTGTCTATTCCCTTGATTGCAAACGTCGAGGACATCCATCGCGGGTCGAAGAAATTTTCCGTGCGCACGCCTTCGGTCAATTCAAAAACCGCCGGCTTTAACTGTCCGGTAAAATACGCATGAGTGGCAAGGTTGCGGTCGAGTATAATCCGGGCTTTCTCTTTTGCAACGTCAAGCGCTTTTTGCCGTTCGTGATTGTAAACGAGCAGTACCGTGGAGGCGGCGGCGGCCAGAAATATGCCGCCCAGTATGAAATTAATTATCAGGGCTATTCTCAAGCCGCGCCCTTCCCTGTCCCGTGCCATATGCGCCGTCGCATGAAAAACCGCGGCTCCTCCGCCGGGCATTCCGCCCGCCCCGCGCACTTCGTTGCGGTCCGCATGAAAAAGCCGCTTGCTTATATCAAAAGCAAACCGTCCCGCAAATGTCAATACACATAAAAGGCCCTTCACCCCCGGTTTCCTGTATTTGAAATTTGCATTATCCGGCAAGGCTTAAGGCCTGCGCAGGTTCCGGCAGGCACTAATAATGCGAGCAACGCTGTAAAACGGGGAAAACGCCTCGGGTGCCGGAGCATTCACGGAGCATTCACAGGCGTTGCCCTTGGCGGAGCATTCGGGTAAAATGTTGAAATGCCCAAAGTAAAAGTCCTGCCCGCCGAACTTGCAAACAAAATCGCCGCCGGCGAGGTCGTGGAAAGGCCGGCCTCCGTGGTAAAGGAGCTGCTTGAAAACGCGATAGACGCCGGAAGCGCGGTCATAGGGGTCGAGGTGCTCAAGGGCGGCAGGAAGCTCATACGGGTGGCCGACGACGGAGACGGCATGGAAAGGGAAGACGCCGTGCTCAGCATCCAGAGACACGCCACGAGCAAGCTCGCCCATGAAAAGGACCTGTTCGGCATCCAGACCATGGGCTTCCGCGGCGAGGCCCTGCCCTCCATCGCCTCCGTGTCCCGCATGAGGCTTACCACCGCCCCCAGGGGCGCGGCGGCGGGCGTCACGCTCCGGGTCGAGGGCGGGGTGGTGAAGGAGGAAAAAGACGCCCCGGCGCGCGGCACGGAAGTGGAGGTCGAGGAGCTTTTCTTCAACACGCCGGCCAGGAAGAAGTTCCTCAAGCGCGACTCCACCGAGCTCATGCATATCGTGGACATCGTGACCAGGGTCTCCCTCTCACACCCGGAAACCGCCTTCAGGCTCAAGAGCGAGGGGCAGGAGACCATGAACCTCCCGAGGGCCTCGGGCCTCAAAGAAAGGCTCGCCCAGGTCTACGGGGGCGAGTTCATGGAGGGGCTGGCCGAGGCGGTCATCGAGGCCGGGGGCATGAGAATCAGCGCCTTTTCGTCGGCCCCCGGAAACTTCCGGGACACCAGGGGCAACCAGAATATATTCATAAACAGGCGGCCGGTCAGGGACCCCGTCGTCTCCCACGCGGTGTACTCGGCCTACGAGGGCATGCTTCCCAAGGACAAGCACCCCGTCTTTTTCGTCTTCCTCGACCTGGACCCCTCGGTGGTTGACGTAAACGTCCACCCCGCAAAGCGCGAGGTGAGGTTTTCGGACCGCGACTTCGTCTACCGGCACGTCAGACGGTGCGTTTCGGACGCAGTAAGACTCAAGTATCCGGCCGGGCACGGCGCGGAGGCAACCGGGGCCGCCCCGCCCAACGCCCCCCACGCCCCGCACCCGGCGGACTATGCAAGGGTGCAGGGGCAGGCGGCCGGAGGGGTGTCGGAGACCATGCCGCTTTCGTACAGGGCGGAGCTGCCGTTTGTCTACCTCGGCGAGACCTTCCTCGCCCTGGCCGAGGACGGCGGCCTGAGCCTGCTTGACCATCACGCGGCCCACGAAAGGGTGCTCTACGAGAAGTTCTTAAAGGGTATTGAGCTTAAGAGCAGGAGGCTCCTCTTCCCCAGGCAGGTGAGGCTCAGCCACAAGGAGTACCTGGCCGTGCTCGAGCACAACCGGATGCTCCTTGATTTCGGCATCGAGGTGGAGGACTTCGGGCATGACACGGTAGTCGTCCGCTCCCTGCCCGAGGCGATGGAGGAGGCCGACCTGAGGGGGGTGCTCTCCGACGCGGCCCGGGAGATGTTAGGCGGCGAAAAGCCCGGCCGCACGCTCCGGGAGTCGGTGGCGGCCCGCATGGCCTGCCATAACTCGGTAAGGGGCCGGAAGGTGCTAAACCGTGAAACGCTTAACGCGCTTATTTCAGACCTCGAAAAGACCGACGACCCCGCGCACTGCCCCCACGGAAGGCCCACGAGGGTCCGCTACAGCCTGGAGGAACTGAAAAAACTCTTCAAGAGAAAGTAGCCCGGTCCGCTGTCGCGGGCCGAAAATTTCAGGGGCTGAATATATTTGCGGGCTGAAGCCCGCGGCTGCAATACCCGGACAGCCTCCTTCTCGGGGGGCAATCTGATATTCCCCCCCGATAGGCGGGACTTTCCAGTCCCGCCGGGTCTCAGGGCGGCATGCCTGTCTGCCTTATCACCCGCGCCACGGAAAATGCTTTCTTCTTTTCTCCGGGTACGGGCATGAAACAGCTACTCATAAGAGGAGGGCGCGTCCCTCGATGCGGGCGCTCTTGCGTACCGCGATGGGCAAGTCTTCCCTTGCCGTTTAACGTCCCGCTTTATCGCGTGGATGTCTTTCGGCGGGGTTGGAAAACCCCGCCTATCGGGATGAAACCGCGAGAATTCCCGCAACCCTTCCCCGATAGGCGGGACTTTCCAGTCCCGCCGGGTTTCCGGCATGCCTGTCTGCCTTATCACCCGCGCCACGGAAAATGCTTTCTTCTTTTCTCCGGGTACGGGCATGAAACAGCTACTCATAAGAGGAGGGCGCGGCCCTCGATGCGGGCGCTCTTGCGTACCGCGATGGGCAAGTCAGGTTGGAGGCGATTATAAAACGGATTTGTTTCCCCTCCCCCCGGTGGATTTTCTTGCGCTTTTAATTTGTTTAACGATTCGCCCCTTTAGTGCTATCATTTAGTGCTATCATAAGGAAAAAGAGCCGGTTTCCGCCGGGGCGGTGCGCCGGCAGCCGGCCACAGGTGGACATGAAAAAGCACCTTGCCCTTTCTCTGGCCGTGGCTTTCCTTGTCGATTCCGCCCCTGCCTGCGCGGGCCACAACGAAGGCCCCGCGGGAAAGCCCTTCACCGACCCGTCGAAAATTCAGGAGATGCCCCCCGGGTGGGCTGAAAAGCCCGTAAAGCACGGGCCGGAAAACAGGGGGGCGGACCTCGTGGTCACCCTCGACCAGCACCTCTACCCCGTGCTTTTGCCCGTCATCGAGCAATATGCGGCGGAGCGTGGACTCAAGGTGGCGGTGGAAGAAGGCACCTGCGGCATATCGGCCGGCAAGCTCGCCAGAAAGACGGTGGACATCGGCGGCTTCTGCTGCCCACCGGGGGAGACCGACCGGCTGCCGGGCATCGAGTTCCACACCCTCGGGGTTGCCCCGCTCTTGATACTCGTCCACCCGGATAACCCTGTCTCCGACCTGAGGCTGGAGGACGTAAGGCGGGTCTTCCGCGGAGCGGCCTACCGCTGGTCGGAGCTGGGGGGCGAGGACATCCTGATACAGACCGTGGGGAGGCTCCACTGCAAGCTGAGGCCGGGCCACTGGCGGCTTATCCTCGACAACGAAGACCTCTTCGGCCCCAGGCTCCAGGAAGTCGGGGCCATCCCTGATATGATATCCCTCGTCGCGGGAAACCCCGGGGCCGTGGGCTACGAGGTCATGCACATGGTGCGGCGCTACGGGGAAAAGGGCGCCGTAAAGGTCCTCAAAATAGACGGCCGGGCCCCTGCAAACCCAGCGCACCTCGTCTCCGGCCTGTACCCGTTTTACCGCGCCTACAACATAACGACGTGGCAGGGGGGAAACGTCCGAAACCCGGAGGCCGAAAAACTGGCCGAACACCTTCTCAGGGAGGCAGGCCGGCTTGAGGGAGAAACCGACATCATCCCGGCCTCCCGCCTGCGTGAGCGGGGCTGGAAATTCAGGGGCAACGAGCTCGTGGGAGGGCCGGGGTGAGCGAAAGGCCGATGGAAAAGATGATAAGGAAAGTCTGCCGCTTCCTCCAGCGCTTTTCACTTACCGTCAAGATAACCATATTAACCGTAATGGTCGGCGTTGTGGTCTGGCTCTCGTCGGATTACATTATAGGGCTTACGGTAAAGAGGGTGTTCGAGGACCACCTGGTTGACATGATGAACGAGGAGGCGCTGGACGCCCGCAACTCATTTGACGGCTTCATAAAATCCCATGCCCAGGCTGTCCGGCTCATTACGGCGCAGAAGCGCTTTCTGGACTATATAGACGGCTCGGAGTGGACCAACGGCGACGCCTCCTTCGGGGTTAAGCACGAGATGAGCCTCCCCCGGTGGCTTCCCCGGCCCTCGGTGCTGCGGCAGTTCGTCCATATCCGCTACGCCCTTCTTCTGGATTCAAAGGGCAGGGTCCGGGAGGTCTACCAGGGCGAGCCCTGGCCGCCGCCGGAGGCTCTGCTTAGTCCCTCCGGACTCCTTCGCAAATTGAGCCACAACCAGAGCCTCATGACCACGTTTGAGGGCAGGCCCTTTCTGGTGGCCTCCGAGTCCGTCCTGACGCACACGGGCCGGACAAGGGCCACGTTGATGATGGCAAGCCCCCTCGACGAGCAGTTCCTCGTCTCCTCGCAGCGGCCCTCCCTGCGCAAGCGCCTTGTAGCCCTGGTCTCGCCCGACAAAAACCGCGTCCTGGTGAGCAACCGCTCCGACCTCCTGCCCACGGGCACTTTGCTCGACGAGATAGAGGAGGACTACCTCGTCACCGGCAAGGGGTTTTTCGACTACGGCTCCTCGGACCTCGCGCTGGGGTTTGCGACCTTTGTCTCGAAAAAAGAGGTAGAGTCCCTGAGCAGGCCGATACTTTCAGGCGGACGGCTCGAGCGCACCGTAATGGCCGTGATGTTCATCCTGTCCTTTACGCTCATCATTTTATGGGTC
Source organism: uncultured bacterium (assembly GCA_965372535.1). Taxonomy (GTDB): domain Bacteria; phylum Nitrospirota; class Thermodesulfovibrionia; order Thermodesulfovibrionales; family JdFR-86; genus CBDVCR01. The sequence goes on from CBDVCR010000074.1 coordinate 9,358, forward strand.
ACAAAGCGCATCGCGAGGCTGACGGGCCGGGTCGAGGAGTTCTCCCGCGAGGCACTGGGCGGCAAGCCCCAGGCGCCGGAGGGCGGCGACCAGCTGAATATCTTGGAAGACCGGTTCCAGCGCCTGACCGAGGAGGTCATACGGTCTCGCGAGGAACTTGAAAGAAGGGTCGAGGAAAGGACCGGGGAACTCAAAAGAGAGCGCGACAGGGCCCAGCGCTACCTCGACGTGGCGGGGGTCATGTTCGTGGTTATCGGCGCCGACCGGAGGGTGAGGGTAATCAACAGGAAAGGCTGCGAAATCCTCGGCTACGAGGAACACGAGATAAAGGGCAGGGACTGGTTCGGGCATTTCATTCCCAAAAAGTTGAGAAACAGGGTGAGCGCGGTCTTCGACCAGCTGATGTCGGGGCAGGTCGCCCCTGTGGAGTACTTTGAAAACCCGGTGCTTACAAAGGACGGCCGCGAGAGGCTGGTGGCGTGGCACAACATTATCCTCAGGGACGGGCAGGGAGGCGCCATAGGCACGCTGAGTTCCGGCGAGGACATAACGGACCGGAAACAGGCCGAGGAGGAGCGCAAGAAGCTCGTCATAACGCTCAACACCCTGGTGGAGCACCTGCCCGAGGGGGTCTTCCTGCTTGACGGGGAATACCGCATCATCCTGGCAAACCCCGTGGCCGAGGAATACCTCAAGGCCATCTCCGGGGCAGGGGTGGGCGACAGCCTCAAGCGCATCGCCGGAAGGCCGATAAGGGACCTGCTGGTCTCCCCGCCCAACTTGCTCTGGCACGACATAGAGGTTGAAGGCCGCATCTTCGAGGCGGCGGGCAGGGCCGTGGGGGCCGAAAAGGAGGGCGGGGGCGTCGTGTTCGTGCTGAGGGACGTAACCGAGGACCGGCAACTCGGCGGGCGCATCCAGCTCCAGGAGAGGCTGGCCGCGGTGGGCCAGCTCGCCGCCGGAATCGCCCACGACTTCAACAACATCCTGACCATAATAAACGGCTACGCCGAGGTGCTCCTTACGGACATGCAGCTCTCCGGCGAGGTCAGGCAGGGCATAGACGCCATACTGCAGAGCGGCAAGAAGGCCGCCGACCTCATACACCAGATACTTGACTTCAGCCGCAGGACCGTGGAGGAGATGGAGCCGGTCTCCCTCGTGCCCTTCCTCAAGGAGTTCCTGAGGTTCATAGAGCGGACCATACCCGAAAACATCTGCATCTCCCTCGGCTACGAACCCTCCGAGTACGTCGTCACCGCCGACGTGACGAAGCTCCAGCAGGTGCTCGCCAACCTCGTGGTCAACGCCCGCGACGCCATGCCGGAGGGGGGCGAGCTGAAACTCTCCCTTTCGCGCCTGCGCGTGGCGCCCCACGAAAAGCCCCCCCTCCCCGACATGCCCGAGGGCGAGTGGGTGGCGCTTTCGGTCTCCGACACCGGCGGGGGCGTTGCCTACGACGTGCTCCCCCACATCTACGAGCCGTTTTTCAGCACAAAGGGCGTGGGCAAGGGCACGGGCCTCGGCCTTTCGCAGGTATACGGCCTGGTGAAGCAGCACAAGGGCTACATCGACGTAAAGACTGGGGAGCAGGGCAGCACCTTTACCGTCTACCTGCCCGCGCAGGAAGGGCTTAAGGAGGAGCCGTCCGCCGCCGTGGAGGCCGAGGCGCCCAGGGGGGAGGGCCAGACCGTGCTGGTGGCCGAGGACGACGAGGCGGTGCGCGACCTTGTCAGCAAAGTGCTGCGCGGCCTGGGCTATCGCGTGCTCACGGCCACGGACGGAAAGGAAGCCCTTGAGCTGTTCGACCGGCATAGCGGCGAGGTCAGCCTTGTCATTACCGACCTGGTTATGCCCGAAATAGACGGCCTACAGCTGAGCAGGCTCCTGAGGCGAAAGGCCCCCTCGGTGAAAGTCATGGCCCTGAGCGGCTATGCGCTGGAAGTGGAAAGGGAGGAACTGCTCGAGGCCGGGGTGGTTGAGCTTTTGCAAAAGCCCTTCAAGGTGCAGACCCTCGCCAGGATGGTCTCCGGCCTGCTCGATAAAACCCGGGCGGAGCCCGAAGGAAGCTGACCCCCGCGAACCGGCAGGCCCTGACCCGCTTGCGGTCTTCTTCGCCAGACGCGGAATTTCCTTCCGAATGACGGGAATTATAGTGTATAGTATTAAGGGCACAGTTCCGAACGCATCTTGACAGAGGGGGTCGAAATGAAAAGGAATTTCATACTCGCCGTTTTTGCCGTCGCATTGGTGTGCGCTGCCCCGGCTTTCTCCGAGGAGCCGGTCTCCGAGGAGCCGGTCTCCGAGGGGCCGGCCTTCGAGGTGTCGCGGCTCGTCCTGAGCAAGGAAATCATCGAGCGTGAGCCCGCGGGCGTCGCCGGGTCGTTCCCGCTCTCCGTGGGCAAGGTATATTGTTTCCTTGAGGTCCTGAAAGTCAGGGAGGACACCGGGGTCGTCTTTGTCTGGTATTACAGGGACAACGAGACCGCGCGGGTGGAAGTGCCCATAAGGAAGAGCGGGCGCTGGAGGACTTATTCGAGCAAGAGGCTCGGGCAACGCACCGGAAAGTGGAAGGTGGAGCTTCAGGACCGCGCCGGCAACATAATCAAGTCCGTTGATTTTGAGGTCAACTGACCGCCCTGCGCGTTTGAACCCCGCCGCGCGGAGGATAAGATGTCCGAGATAAGCGTATTCGAGGCAATCATGCTGCTTTGCTTCGGCGCGGCCTGGCCGGCCTCCATATACAGGACAGCGGTAACGCGCTCGGTCAAGGGCAAGAGCCTCCTTTTCCTTGTCATCGTCTTTGCGGGCTACCTCGCGGGCGTGGCCCACAAGGCGCTTTACAGTCCCGACCCGGTGCTCCTGCTCTATGTCCTAAACGCCCTCATGGTGCTGGCCGACATACTGCTCTACCTGCGCTACCGGACGGCATAGGGGAGATTGTCTTTTCCTTGAACCCTGTCGCGCTGTAATCATCCTGAGCCTGTCGAAGGATGAGCCTATCGCGCTACCGCTCCACAATCATCCTGAGCTTGTCCTGAGCCTGCCGAATCATCCTGAGCCTGTCGAAGGACGCTCTTTTTTTATATGTTCAAAGCCTTTCCTTTAAGACCTTTATAACCCCCTGATTTTCCGGAACATTCCGGCCCGTCCCGGTGTTCAAAAGGTGTTCAAGGCTCGCCTTTCTTGTTCCTCCCCCTTGAGGGGGGAGGTTAGGTGGGGGTGAGTAATATTTCTTGAATCCTCGAACCCTCAAACCCTGCCGCTCTGTAATCATCCTGAGCCTGTCGAAGGATGCTTTCTCTTTTCCGTCTTTTCAAAGAACTCTTCACGCCCATTGTACTTTTAACAAGCGGAACTCGTCCAGGGGAACGGGTTCCTCTTGACAAGTTCACTTTCAATTTGAAACTGCGGCGATTGGCCGTTGAAGTTAGTAAATTTTGTACGACTTCAAGGCTGAGGATTATTCATAGGAGCCTTTACTGTGGACTGGGCATCTCAGTATGCGATGGCCGATTACAGGTTATTAAGGTGATGGTTTATGCAGAACCCACAAAGTTATTGTTTTTAAAAGGTGTTTAAATTATAATACATATTAGGGTGGGACAGTGTTATGACTAAAACAGTTAGGATAGGCCCTCAATATGGCCCCGCATTCTCAAGAGCGTTTTCACCTGTCGTCTTAGATGCCTTAATTAATTCTGGTCAATCAAAATACTTGAATGAAATACTTAGCATAAGCAAATTAAAAAAGTTTATTGATTTCAGTGCAACAGTTGAGGAACTATTTGAATGGTTGTACAGGTGCCTTAACAAGTCCTATCGCAATGAATATGTATACAAGAATGCAATTGTAAATAAAATACTTCTTGGACAACATTCATTAAAGAGTTCACACATGTTAACTGAATTTAGAGCTGCTAACTGTAAAGCTGATGTTGTTATTCTGAATGGCACATCAACAGTTTATGAGATAAAATCTGAATATGATTCCCTTGATAGACTCAGCAGTCAGATTGCTGCTTACTCTGAAATATTCGATAGTATTAATGTTATCACCTCTATAGGTCATATAGAAAATGCAAAGCGCATTTTGCCTTCTAGGGTTGGATTAATGCTTCTTACCCCAGAGTACACTATAAGAGCAATAAGAAAGGCTATATCAGGAAAGGCTAATGTGAAACCAGAAGCTATTTTCGATTCTCTCCGAAAAAGTGAATATGTTTCAATTATTAACAGAGTATTTGGTTCTATTCCAGCCGTGCCTAATACTCATATATATCGCAAATGTAAAGACTTGTTTTGCACTTTAACTCCACAAAAAGCTCATGATGAAATGGTAAGAGAATTACTCCAAAGAGATAAGAGTGAGACGTTTAAAGAACATGTTGATAGTGCCCCACAATCACTTAAAGCTTATGCAATTAGCTCAAGGGTTAATAATCAAGATGTAGTGCGGTTTAAGGAAATGCTTTTGAATAAATCCTCATCTATACTTAGTTCGGTTCCTTAAGGCCAAGCGTGTACTATCCATATTTCAGAGGAAAACAGTACGAGCTAATCCTGCTAAGAGATAAAGCACAGTTCTTAGCAGATAATCATATCTTTCCTATAATTGAACCGGTAAGAAGTAATCTGTCCTCATTGAAAAAAGCAATTGACCAGCTTAATGAGTTTGAAGTTGATACTACACTTATTATTAATCCACAGGTTGGTGATTTAAGTAATAAAACTACTTCCGAATTTGAAGATTTCATCAATGAGCACCTTGCTGATAAGAAGAATATTTCACTTGGGTATATTGTTAATGAGAAAAGCGAACTTGATATTGTCCAAAGTGATATCCGGACAAGACCAAATTTTACGTTTTCGTTAATACATTATGGGTACACACAAGGCAAGCATCTATCCGATGCTATTAGCGATATTAACAATATCAAGAAACACATTTTTATTGAAAAATATACTGGCAAGTTATATCAAAAGCATTTCAAAGCGGATAGAATTATTAGTGTGTTAATCCGCAATGGGTTCAAAACGCAAGACAAGAACAGGCATTATCCTGATAGCGAACACTTCTCTGATTTACATCTTACATTTAAAGAGGAAAGGATGGATGGATTTGGAGACTTCTTAATTGTGGGGGATGAGTATCGTGAAGTCGGCGGGCCTGCATTCGCAGTGGCTATTCATATGACTTATATCGATGATGAAGAAAGTGATATGTTTATTAAGCATTTCATATCAGATCGTACAGATTCCCCGCTTGATCCTGCAGGCAAATTCTTAGAGGCACTTGATAAGCTTGTCCAAGCATTAAGAGAAGATGGCTCTTTGATTTATAGATCGGAGGCATCTTCTGAGTATATTGATCTATATGAAAAAGAGCACTTCCCGGGCCTCGGTTATTTGAAAAAGCTTTCAATGCAGCATCATCTTGAATTGATAGCTGACTTTTTTAGAGATTGACGTGTACTGTTGCCCTAACTGTTTCACTGATGAGTTTATTGGGAATCACATACGAGCTAATAGCACACAAAGAGAAAACTGTTCATTCTGTGGAGCACAAGATACTCCAGTACTGAGCCCTGAGTCACTATCCGATATTTTTCAACCTATTATTGACCTGTATGCCATATGTACTGAAATTGATGGCGTGCCATTTTCAACCCAGGTTGAAAATGATTGGGAAATATTCAGCATCCAAGATGAAGGAAATCGCAAGGCCCTACTGATTGGTATTCTTGGAAATGATTCACTAATCAATAAAAAATGTAAACCAAAAATCTCCCACGATACTGCGAGAATAGAACAGTGGAATGAGTTCAGGGAGGAGTTGAAGCATACAAATCGTTATTTTCCCAAAAAAGTTCCATCGTATGAGGAATTTAAGAATTTACTATTTTTACTGACTTTACCAGATGCTCTATCTCCCAAGACACTGTATCGGGCAAGGATTAATACAGTAGATGGGCTGCTTACATGTGATGACATGGGAAAACCAACAAAGATGAAAGTGTCTAATGGGCGAGCAAATCCGGTGGGGATTCCATACCTATATACAACTTCTGATGAAAAGACAGCTATTGCTGAAGTTAGGCCACAGAGGTGGCTCGGTTTGTTTGGACAGGTGGAAGCGGTTTATAAGTGATAAGCT
>CBDVCR010000075.1:0-15466 GCA_965372535.1 uncultured bacterium
GAATAGGACATTTCTATTTTGCCAAGAATAGGACATTTTTAAATTGGCTTGACACTAAAGACTTTTAGGGTTGACCTTTCCGTCCGCGTTGTACTAATATTTTATGGCTGAAGGGGGGATTATTTTCCTATGGGGAGGGGACATATGAATTGTTGGGAATTCAAGAAGTGCGGCCGTGAGCCGGGAGGCGAAAAAGCGGTTGAGATCGGGGTTTGCCCGGCGTATCCCGACCACGGAAAACACTGCGCCCGGGTGGCCGGGACCCTCTGCGGCGGCAAGGTCCAGGGCTCCTTTGCCCAGAAACTGCATAACTGCATGATATGCGACTTTTACCGGAGCACGCATTACGACAAGAGCTACGGCAAAGGGTAAAAGAGCAGCACAGGGAGCGGTTCCCATCCGCCCGGCCCGTGTGGGCCGGGCGATTTTTTGCCCCCAGGGCCGGGGGACCGCCTCCTGAACGAAATTTTCGGGCCTTCCCTATCAGTTAAATTGCCGTCCATGGCCCCGGGCTATTTGACGGACGCGCTGATTTGGTTTAAATTTACTAAGGAGGCACAGGAGACTTAGGATGATTTTCAGGAAGAAAAAGACGCTTACGGGTCTGGCCCGCGCCTGCGGCTGAGCGGCCAAGCTCGGTCCGACGGTGCTTTCGGACGCGCTCGGCCGGTTCCCCCCCGCCGGGGACCCGGACCTGCTCGTGGGGTTTGAAACCTGCGACGACGCGGCGGTCTACCGCCTTTCGGACGAGACCGCGGTCATAAGCTCTGTGGATTTTATCACCCCGCCGGTGGACGACCCATACTGGTTCGGGCAGATAGCCGCGGCCAATTCCCTTTCGGATGTCTACGCCATGGGGGGAAAGCCCCTTACGGCCCTTAACCTGGTCATGTTTCCCAGGGACCTGCTCGGCACGGCCCACCTGGGGGAGATACTCCGGGGCGGGTACGACAAGATTATGGAGGCCGGGGCATCGATGGCCGGCGGGCATTCCGTTGAGGACGCGGAGCCCAAATACGGCCTTGCCGTCACCGGGCTGGTGCACCCCGGGCGGATACTCACCAACTGCGGGGCCCGGCCGGGCGATGCCCTGGTGCTCACCAAACCCCTGGGCACCGGGGTGCTCTTTAACGCCCTCAAGGCGGGCAGGCTGCCGCCCGGCGAGATGGAACCTCTCCTTCCCACGGTGGCCGCCCTTAACGCCGGAGCCCTCGAGACGGCCCTTGCCTTCGAAGTCCACGCCTGTACCGACGTGACCGGCTTCGGCATAGCGGGCCACGCACTTGAGATGGCCCGCGGGTGCGGCTCCGAGATAACCCTGTTTTACAAGGGCATCCCCCTTTACCCGAACGCCCTCGATATGTACCGCAAGGGCCTGGGCACCCGGAGCAACAGGGAAAACCGGAAATACCTCGAAGGCGCCCTCGCAATCGAGGCAGCGCTCGGCCGCGAAGAGGAGGAGATGCTCTTTGACCCCCAGACCTCCGGCGGGCTTCTCATCGCCGTGCCCGGCCCCCGGGCGGACGAACTGGTGCGGGCGCTCAGGGAAAGGGGGCTTGAGGCCGCCTCTCTGGTGGGCGAAGTCAGGGAAAGCGCAAGCCCGGGCATAAGGGTCGTTTAATCTATTGTGCTGTCCCTAAGGTTTCTTTACACTTATTAACCTTTGATAGAATGGTATCCGCATCCTTTGTCCATGTAAATATTTTGGGGTCCTCATTATGTTTTTTCACAAAATCCATAACAGCCCTCTCCAGCTCCTTGACGCTCCGAAAAACTCCTCTCCTGACCCTTTTGGTCGTCAACTTGCTGAAAAACCTCTCCACCGGACCGGCTATTGGGAAATTGTCTCTGAGGCAAGGGTGAAAAGCCCGACGGGACTTCCGGGAGCGCCTTATCCGCCCTTCAGGAGGTGTTCCACGACGGTGTAGCCGCCGCAGGGGGGGGAGTCAATGCCCTTCCTGAAGCCGCAGTCTTCCTTGAGGAAGCCGCACTTGGCGCAGACCATGGCCTTTATGGACTTGTCCTCGGTAAGGTCGCACCTGGCGGAAAACCTCCCGCTGAAGTGCTTCAGCTCCCTCCGGGTGAGGTTGCGCTCAAGAAACTCGTATGAACCGCATTTTGTTTTTTCCTTGCCGGGCTTGTAAAAAGAGCAGAACTTCTTGCAGAGGAGCGTTTCCATGTTCTTTATAAATTATAACACAGTTTTTTGGCCTTTTGCGCCATAATGTGGGCTCGCCTGATGGGCTCGGGAAGCCGGTACTTGCCGGTTGAGGCGAGTACCATGCGTACCGAGCCCTCGATGTCCATCAGGTGGCCCGGCGAGACGAAGACGGGCCTGACCCCCTCCCTGCTCCTGAGCACCGCGCCCACGGGGGACTTTCCACCCTTGCGCGCCCGGGTGGCCGGCATCCACAGGGCGCTCCACGAGCCCTTTTTCTTTCCCGGCTCCCGGTACTCCCCCACGAGCCGCGACTTGGCGCACCCCACGCTCGGCATGCCGAGCAGCACCCCCATGTGGGCGGCTATGCCCATGCCCCTTGGGTGGGCGATGCCCTGCCCGTCGAAAAGGAGCAGGCCGGGGGCCGTCTTAAGCCCCAGTATCGCCTCCTCAAGCGCAGGGCCTTCCCTGAAGGCGAGATAGCCGGGCACGTAAGGGAAAGCGCAGTCCAGAATGGCTACCGAGTCCTCCACGTGCTCAAGCCCCGGCCAGGCAAACAGGCAGGCGGCGGCGACGACCTTGCCGCCGGCATAGGAGGCGTCCATGCCGGCGACGTAGCGGAGACGGCCATGAAAAGGCTCTACCCTGACCCTTTCGCCAAGGGCCGCCTGCACCTTTTTCGCCTCCTCGATGCTCGCGGGCCAGGGGGCGCGGACGGCTTTTAAGAATCCGCGGGCAGCCATGGTTTATTATACCCCCGGCGCCGGAGGTCCCGGAGCAGAAGGCAGGGAGGCGGCCAGACGCCTATGGCCGGTCGAGGGCCGCCTCCTCGGCGGCGCGGCGCATGTCCTCAAGCAGCCCCTCCGCCTCCGCCGCCGTGGCCACCCGGCCTACCCTCCACCGGAGGCGCTTTACGTTGCGAAGCCCCCTCGTATACCAGATGAGGAACTTGCGGAAGACCTTCGCCCCGGTCTCCTCGCCGTAGTAATCCACAGTAAGGCCCAGGTGCTCCCGGGCGGTCCCCATTATCTGTTCAATCCCCGGGCCAGGGGGCGCCGGGCCGGCGGCGAGCAGGGCCTCCGTCCGGCGGAAAATCCACGGGTTCCCCATGGCCCCTCGCGCCATGACAAGGCCGTCGCATCCGGTCTCATCAAGCATCCTTTTTGCCAGCGCGGGGTCGAGCACGTCTCCGCTTGCGATGACCGGGACGCTCAGGGCCTCCTTTACCTCTCTTATGACGGCATAGTCCACGTTTCCGCTGTAGCCCTGCGAGCGGGTCCTTCCGTGGATGAAGAGGGCGCTTATGCCCGCGTCCTCCGCATGGAGGGCGACCTCGCGGGCGTTGACCGATTGTGCGTCCCAGCCCGCGCGTATCTTGACGGTCACGGGGGCCTCCGCCCTGCGGACCAGCGTTTTCAGCAGTTCGCGGAGTTTCCGCGGCTCCCTCATGAGGGCGGCGCCCTCCCCGCGGCGTATTACTTTCCTTACCGGGCAGGCGGCGTTGAAGTCCACGACCGCGTAGCCCCCGGGGTTTACAATCCCCATGGAGGCCCCAAGGGATTCGTGGTCAGCGCAGAGGAGCTGGATTCCGAGGGGCCGGTCCTCGGCAACGGTCTCCATCATCCTGAGCGTCCTGGGGTTGCGGCGCACGAGGGCGTGGGTGCTCGTCATCTCCACAAATGCCAGTTCGCAGCCGTGCCGCCGGTTGATGAGCCGAAACGGCAGGTCGCTTACCCCTGCCAGGGGCGCAAGCACGAGGCAGGATGAGAGTTCGAGGCCGCCGATTTTGAGCATGAGGTTATTTTAAGGGCAGCGGGAAAGGCCGGTCAAATGCGGATGGCGGATGGACACGCCCGGCGGAGGCCGTCAGACGCCGTCATTTAACGCTGACCGTGAGATTTAACCGTTCCACCGTGGCGGAAGCTTTTTCCCATTCGCGCATGTACTTCAGTTGAAGGATTGAGATTCCCGCTTCCCTGGCCGAAAATATCATCCTCCTCGTAACCATTGCGCCGTTATTCGCCTCAAGCGGCTCGGCTCTGAAAGAGTCTTTAATTTCCAATACGTCGGTGTTGCTCTTCTGGATTATCCAGCGAAACCCCGTGGCGGGGTTTTCCTCAAGCTCAAGGACAATTGTATCCCCCGGGCGCACCTCCAGGTGCTTTCCCATATCAGCGCGTGTGATTTTAAATTCCGGCATAACGGAAATATCTCCCGTGCATATCAATTATTGTGAACAAGGGCTTCCCGCGCCTTCGGCATGACAATACATCCTTCCGCTTCCGACATTTCTCCGCTCCTTCGTCCCGTTAAAGGCCATTAACCGAAAAACGGGATTTTTCGGGAGAGAATCATTTGCCGGGAGGCCGATGCCCCTGGCCCGCCCGTCGCCGGGGTCGATAAGCGCATTTTGTCTTGCCTTGCCGTTATCGGGAGTTTCCCCGGCAACATCAAGGAGAGTCAAGGCAGGGAAGGGCGGTAAAAAACTCCCCTGCCTCAACCTCACCTTAAATTAACAATACACCAGAAGGCAGGAAACAGGCACCTGTAACTTCTTACAGGTGTTTTTTCATCCGCGGGCCATGAATATAGAAAGATGATTTGTTCGTGCATGCCGGTCAAATACAGCGCCGGGCGGGCGGGCGCTTCGGGAATATTAATCAGGGAAAGCGGCTTTTTCGTCAAGGACCTTGCCAGGGACGACGAGAGTCTCCAGGGATACCATCTAAGGCATGATGTGTTTTCCAAGGAGCTGAGGTGGGTGTCCGAGAAGAACGACGAGCTGGAAATCGACGAATATGACACCGCCGCGGTAAGCTTCGGCGTCTTCGGCGGCGCCGGCAAGTTATGTGCGTATTTAAGGCTCCTGCTGCCCGGGCGGCGCTTCATGCTCGAAAAGGAATTCTCCCTGCTCGTAAGCCCCGGCCATGAAATCCGGAAGGAGGAGGATACGGCCGAGGTGTCCAGGCTGTGCGTGTCGCCCGAGGCAAGAAGCTCCATGGTGAGGAGCGGTGCGGGGGCATACAGCATCTCCATGCTGCTTTACAAGGGCGTATACCACTGGTGCTTGAGGCGCGGGGTGAGGTTTCTTTACCTTGTGGTCGAACAGAGGGTGCTCAGGCTTTTAAAAGCAAAGGGGTTCCCCTGCAGGCCGGTCGGCGAACCCACCGAAATGCCCGATGGGGTCGTTGCCGTGGCGGGCATGATGGACTGGCGGGAGTTTGAGGAAACCAACAGGCTGAAGCGCCCGGCCATGTTCTCATGGTTCAGTCGATATCAATCAAGCCCTCCTCCATTGCCACGGCCACGGCCTGAGTCCTGTTTACGGCATCCAGCTTGCTCAAGATATTATATATGTGGTAATTTACCGTCCTTTCGCTGATGCCCATTATCACCGATATGTCCCATGAGCTTTTCCCGCATTTCAGCCACTCCAGCGCCTCTTTTTCCCTTGCGCTGAGAGGTTTGCTCCTCCTGTCCGCTTGATTCTCCGGCTTCAGTATGCGCGAAAGCGCCTGGTGAAAATGGGGTATTACGTTTTGCAGAACCAGCTCGGTGCGGGGATGGCGCTCTATGGAATTGCCCGACAGTGAAAACAGGCTGCCCTGTTTTCCGCATAAATTGCGTACCCCGAGGGTATACCCGTTTTTGAGGCCAAAGTCCTCCGCGGAGGAAAGAAACTCCCTGGGCGGCCGGTGCGCCCTGTATGTCTCTCCCCAGTACTGAAGGGAAAAGTCCGAAAAGTTCTTCCGGACTATGGGGTCAACCTGGTGGTACCCCTTTGTAATATAAAGCTCAAGCCATTCCGGCGGGTAGCTTAAGTTTAAAACCTCGTACGACTCCAGCGTATTGTCCCTCTTTTTTTGGGCCAATCCGCAAATCGCGAAATCAAACGGGGTAAGGCTGCTTAACTGCCGTGTAAGCCCCCTGAAGCCCTGCTCATCCGTACACCTTAGGCTCTTGCCAACCAAATCAAGGAGGCCGACGAGGTCTGCTTTTGGTAATGCCTTAAGCATATTAACCTCTTGGGGGGGCAACCGCGGGGAAATAAAGCATGCGAAAGCGCTCATCATAAGGTTTTTTGTATTCCTTATATCGAGCGCATCCCCCCTTAACTGAAAAGACTTATAAAAATTATACACTATCCCGGCAAAATAAGGAAAGTTTATTATTAAAAAATATCAATTCCAAACAGTTGCTTTTTCTGATGAATTTATCATGCTCATACCGGCCCCGGGTGCTCAATTCCGGCGGGATATGCACCCGGGGCAAGAATATAACCCCTGGATGCCGGGAAAAGGGGAAAAACGTCCTTTAAAGCGGCAACCGAAAAAGGCGGGCAACACGATTGCCGGTAAGGCGTTTGCTCAGTCCTTCGGGACGTCGGCCTCGAGGTCGAGGGTAAGCTCCACCTCCTTGCCCACCATCACCCCCTCGCCCTGCATGGGCGCGTTCCAGCTTACGCCGAAGTCCTCGCGGTTTATGGCGGCCCTGGCCGCAAACCCCGTGCTCGTGTCGCCGTCGAAACTGGTGGCCGGGCCCGATAACTCCGCCTCGCCCGTTATGGAGCGCGTAACCCCCCGGATGGTCAGGTCCCCCGTGACCCTGGCCCTGTTTTCTCCGAGTGGCTCGATTTTAGTGCTCCTGAAGGTGATGGAGGGGTGCTTTTCCGCGTGGAAGAAGTCCTCGCTAAGGAGATGGCCGTCGCGCTTTTTAATCCCGGTGGTCAGGCTTGCCGTCTCGATGGCTACGTCCAGCGAGGAGCGGGCGATGTCCGCCGCGGTCGTGGTAAGCCCGTTGCCGAGCCTTCCGCTTAATATCGCGGCCGGGGCATTCTTCGGGCCGTTTGCGGGCACCGTCTACTCCATTTTCGGCGCCCTGGGGGGCGCGGCGGCAAGCTTCATGATTGCGAGGCGGCTGGGCAGGGAGTTCATGGAGCGGTTTTTAGGGGGGCACGTGAACTTCTGCTCCAGGTGCTCCGACCGGGTGCTGACGAGAATAATCTTCGTCTCCCGCCTCATCCCGGTGGTCTCGTTCGACCTGGTAAGCTACGGGGCGGGGCTTACCGCGATGTCGTTTTGGAAGTTCTGCCTTGCGACGTTCCTGGGCATGATACCCCTCACGGCGCTTTATAACTACACCGGGGCCGTACTCACATTCGACAGGGGCCTGGTCCTCGCCGCCGGGCTCGTAATGGTCGTGCTTTTCTTTGCCCTGCCGCGCTGGCTTGAGAAAAAAAACCTCCTCTCCTTCGGGGAGGCGCCGGACTGCCACGGAGAGGACGGCCCCGTAAAAGAAAAAACCGGCGCTTAGGCCTCAGGGGTCTCTATTTTTGACCGTTCGTCACAATTGCCATAATTAAAGTGTTGCCTGGCATGCAGTTTGCAACCTCAATTAGTCTCAGGGGTTATGGCTTGATGAGGGGTTTTCCGGCAAGTAATAAAACCTTTTGTTGCTGAATGCCTGAAACCCTTGCTCAGCAGTGGAAACCGTGACATTTTTCAGGGGGGAAGGGGGGTGCGTATAACAACATCAGACCACGTTGAAGATTGCGGCGCCGTGTCATATGCCGCTTTTGGGGGCATTTGACGGTTCCCTAAGTGCGGGGCCGCGATGCCCGGCCCGCTAACATCTTCCATAAAGAGGGAAGGTAATGAGGAAACATTTATTTACGTGGGCAGCATGCATGATGGTTTTGTTGTTTGCGGCAGGGGCCTTTGCCGGGACTACCGTAATGGTGAGCATCAGCAGCACCGGAGAACAGGGCAACGACGGCAGCGACGGCCCCGCAATAAGCTTGGACGGCAGGTACGTGGCCTTTAATTCCGTGGCCGGCAACCTCGTATCCGGAGACACCAACGGGGCATGGGACGTATATCTTTATGACACCCTGACCGGACTGAACTTGTGAGCACGGACAGCAACGGACAACTGGGAAATGATTACAGCGAGATTCCGTCAATCAGCGATGACCTCAGGTATATTGCCTTTGAGTCCGTGGCCAGCAACCTCGTGCCCGGCGATACCAACGGGAGAACGGACTGCTTTGTAAAAGACAGGCAGACCGGCATAACGGAGAGGGTAAACGTGGACAGCAATGGCCTCGAAGGAAACCATGGCTGTTATAGCCCCTCTATCAGCGCGGATGGCAGATACGTTGCCTTTCCCTCTGGCGCAAGCAACCTCGTGCCCAATGACACGAACGGAGCAATGGATGTATTTCTCCATGACAGGGAGACCGGCGTAACGGAGAGGGTAAGCGTCGACAGTACTGGACAGGAGGCAAATGGGTCTAATGTGCACACAATAATCAGTGCCGATGGCCGTTATGTTGCGTTTTATTCCACCGCCACGAACCTCGTGCCCGGAGACACCAACGGAACCACTGATGTCTTTGTGCATGACAGGGTGACCGGTATAACCGAAAGGGTAAGCGTCGACAGCAGCGGGCAGGAGGCAAACGGCGGGAGCGGAGGCCCTTCGATAAGCTCGGACGGCAGATACGTTGCATTTGGTTCCGCTGCCAGCAACCTCGTGCCAGGCGACACCAACGGAACCTCTGACGTCTTTGTGCATGACAGGGTGACCGGCTTAACAGAGAGGGTAAGCGTTGACTCTAACGGACAAGAGGCTAATGGTTTGAACCGGCTTACGGGAAGCAGCGTCTATGAAACAATCAGCGGCGATGGCAGGTACGTTGTCTTTATATCCGAAGCCAGCAATCTCGTGACCGGCGATACGAACGGGATTCGGGACATTTTCGTGCATGACAGGGTGACCGGCATGACGGAAAGGGTGAACGTGGACAATAACGGAGAGGAGGCAAA
This sequence comes from uncultured bacterium, assembly GCA_965372535.1. Taxonomy (GTDB): domain Bacteria; phylum Nitrospirota; class Thermodesulfovibrionia; order Thermodesulfovibrionales; family JdFR-86; genus CBDVCR01. The sequence goes on from CBDVCR010000075.1 coordinate 8,986, forward strand.
TGGTTTGAGTATAAACGCCACAATCAGCGCTGATGGCCGATATGTTGCGTTTGACTCCTACGCAAGCAACCTCGTGCCCGGAGACACCAACGCATCACAGGACGTCTTTGTCCGTTACCTCGACAACGACGGGGACGGGTTCACACTCTTTGACGACTGTAACGACGACGACGCCTCTGTCTACCCCGGCGCTCCGGAGGTCAAGCACGACGGCATAGACCAGGACTGCAACGGCTACGACCTGACCATTGACATTATTGAGGCTACTTATAAAATAAGCTCGGACAGGCTTACCGTTATAGCAACAAGTACATACAATGAAACAGCGAACCTTGAGCTTATTGGTTATGGCCCCATGGACTGGACTCCCCCTAAACTCCGGTGGAAAATCGATGTAAAGCCAGCGGGCGGAAACCCCGGCTCGGTGACGGTCTCGGGCCCGGAGGGCTCGGAGACGGCGACGGTGACGGCGCAATAAGACAACATTAACAAACTCAAAATTTTTACTGAAAAACCCGAACATAAAAAACTCGCCCCCCTACCCCTTCATCACCTTCTCAAGCTCCGCCCTGGCCTCGAAGGGTCTGAAACCGCCCCGGTTAATTAAACCGAAGGCGGCCCATCTTAGGAAGGACTCCGGCTCACAAGCCGGAGTCCTCTTTTAATTACTATAGCAAGGTCTTTTGCAGACGGGTGTATAAATGCCCCGGAATCTCTATGCATTGGGCTTTGGGAGGGTCAACCGCAGGCCGGGAGTTCGGGATTCCGTTGCAGCTGTTTGGACTATCGGCGTATCCGGTGCTATAGTGGATATATGCTTTTGAGGAGGCTCAAAAACAGGACGATAGCGAAAATCATCACCCGCTTCCCTTCCCTTTCGAGGCTTCTAATGGACCCGGGGCGGCCGGGGGATGAGGGCGGCGTCCCCTGGACGCCCCCTTTAAAACCCCTTTGCGAAAGCAAGGTGGCGGTGGTCACCACCGCGGGGGTCCACCACAGGGACCAGCCGCCCTTTGACATGCACGACCCCGAGGGCGACCCCTCCTTCAGGGAAATCGACTCGACGAGGCCCCTTTCGGAACTTATGATTACCCACGATTACTACGACCACAGGGACGCCGACAGGGACATGAACGTGGTCTTCCCGGTAGAGAGGCTCAGGGAATTCGCGGAGGAGGGCCTGCTGGGCGAGGCGGCCCGGATCCACTACGGGGTCATGGGGCACATCCTGGGCCGGCACGTGGAAAGCCTCATTAAGGATACCGCTCCGGAGGTCGCCCGGAGGCTCCTGGCCCAGGGGGTGGATGCCGTGCTCCTTACGCCGGGCTGAGGCATCTGCAACCGGTCCGTGGGGCTGATACAGCGCGAGGTTGAGCGGGCCGGCTTGCCCACCATAGGGATAAGCATAGCAAGGGGGTATACGGAAAACGCGAGGCCCCCGAGGAGCGTGTTCCTCAGATGGCCCCTGGGCCATCCCCTGGGCGAGCCTTTCAACCGCGACCAGCAGAGGGCCGTACTGGCAGAGGCATTAAAGGCCCTCTATGCCATTGACGCCCCCGGGGAGATTATCGACCTCCCGTTTAAATGGAGAAGGCAGACATACGGCCCGCTGGACACCGGGGGGTTCAAGAGACTCCTCTGCCGGAGACAGCCTTAAAATATCCCTTTCTTTTCGAAGGCCAGGGCCTTTTCGTAGTGCCTGAAGAGCTTCTCCTGCTGCTTGAACTCCCCCGAGTGTATGACCCGGCGGCCGTTTTTTTGCATCATGCCGAGGCTGGCGTGGAGCATCTCGTGGTAGACGATGTACTCAAGGAAAAACCGCGGCACGGATTTCCTGTCCAGGGCGGGGTTTATCCTGATGGTGCCGGAAAGGGCGGAGTAGCTGCCGAGGGTGCGTTTCTTAGCCGTCCGCCGGCTCTTGTTAGCGCCCCACGTAATGCCGCAGCGGAGCCTCCCCCCGAAGTACTCACGGTTTGAGCTCTCATATATCCGCTGGAGGTCGTGGCGCCTTCCGTCGGGCCTGAGGATTACTTTACGCGGGGGCCTGTTCCTCAGGCAGTGGGAGTTGCCCTTTACGAAGCTCCAGAAAAGGGGCGTCCTGGACCTCCTGCCCCTTACGTATTCCGCAAGCTCGCGGAGCACCTCCTCGCCCGCATCGAGAAACATCCTGTGGAGGCGGAGCGAAAGCCCGCCCCTGCCCGCCCGCATGTAGAATACGCTCGATGAGTTGTCCGTGATGGTGAGCATGACCGGCCTGCCCGCCGCGCGCTCGAAACGGCGCTTCAGGGCGTCGGGGTCGCGGGAAGGCCTCAGGGGGAGCCTCAACTGCATCCTGTTCAGCGTCTGGCGAGGCATTTCGCGTGGCGGCGGCCCGCTACCAGACGCCCTGAAGTTTGAGTTTGTTAAATACACGCCGGGCTTTTTTATGGCCGAGTTCGGCGGCCCGCTGAAGGTCCATGAGCGCGTCCTTGTTGCCGAGGAAGCGCAGGGCCTCGGCCCGCTGGTAATACGCCGGGGCCAGGTCCGGCTGAGACCGGATTGCCTTGCCGAGGTCCCGGAGCGCAAGTTTTTCCATCCCCGCTTTCTTGAAGGCCATGCCCCGCCCAAGCCATGCCGCGGCACTTTTCGGGTCGAGTTTCAGGGCCGCGTCAAAGTCCTTGACCGCGCCCCGGAAGTCCCCGGCCCTGACAAGGACAAAGCCGCGCGCAAGATAAGCCGCCTTCGTGGAGGGCGCGCGTTTCACCGCCTGCTCAAACACCCGGAGCGCCTCCTCCTGTTTCCCCGAGATGCTCAGGGCCTGTCCCTCCGCTAACATCCGGGCGTAGGCAAGCTCCTCGACGGCCGAGGCGTACCGTCCGGCGAGTTCCCTGTCGCCCTCCCGCCCGGCAAGTTCCTCCTGAAGCCGCATAATCTTTCCCAGGGCCTCGTCTGCCTGCTCCCGCACCATTTCAAGCTCCGCCAGGGCCTCGCCCTGTTCAAGGAGCTCCCGCGCCGTCCGGGCTATCCTGCCGGGGTCGGCGGCCATTTTCATGCTTATGGAACAGGTCCCGTTGTCCAATCGCCCGTCGAGGACCTTCGTGCGCACCATCGCACCGGCTATGACGGCGGCCTCCTCCCCGGTAAGCCCCATGTCCTTGAACACGGAATGGCCCGCCAGTTCGGCGCCAAGCTCCCCAAGGAGCCTCCGCCTGACCTGCTCCCGGGCTATGGTGCGGCAGGTCTCCGCCGTGTCGGCCCCCACGGCCTCGTAGGAGTAGTCGCCCTTGAGCTTCCTTGCCTCGGCAAGGGAGGCAAAAGCGAGGAGAACGAGCGCGGCGGCTGCCAGGCGCCTCATTGCACGCCTCCTATGTCCTTGCGGCGTCCCATGGCTATAGCAATTATAGCAGACGAAGGCGGGCCGCGCTCCCGTAAAGTTTTCGTTTTCCGCCCCCATGACGCCCCTGTCCGCAAAAAAACCCGCCCAGAACGCCCTGCTTGACAAAGGAGGGGCAGGGCGTGTATTATTGCTATTGATATTCATTATCAATAAGCTTAAGGGAGGCCCATACCATTGTCATGGAATGCCGCGGGACGATAGACAGGGAACAGAGCAGGGAAGGTTACGAGACCGTCGCCCTCATCGGCAACCCCAACGTTGGAAAGAGCGTGATATTCGGGCTACTGACCGGCAAGTACGCCACTGTCTCGAACTACCCCGGCACCACGGTGGAGGTCTCCCGCGGAAACGCCTCTATCGACGGCAGGAAAATCCTCCTGCTGGACACCCCCGGGGTAAACAGCATCCTCCCCATGAGCGAGGACGAGCAGGTCACCAGGGACATCCTCCTGAGGGAACGGCCCGCCAAAGTCGTGCAGGTGGGGGATTCCAAGAACCTCAAGCGCACCCTCTACATCACGCTCCAGCTTGCCGAGATGGGGCTTCCCGTGGTGCTGGCCATGAACATGGAGGACGAGGCCAGGGACCGGGGCATCACCCTGGACATAAAGAAGCTCCGGGAGGCCCTGGGCACCGATGTGGTAAGCACCGTGGCGCCCGAGCGGCGGGGAATCAGGGAACTCCGGGCAGCCATAGCGGGCGGCGAGACGAGGGCACCCGCGCTCCACGTCCGCTACGACGGCGTCATCGAGTATTACATCGAAAAAATCTCCGCCCTCCTGCCGGAGGCGTATATCTCAAGGCGCTCCCTCACCGTTATGGTCCTTTCCGGGGACGAGACCCTCAGGGAGTGGCTTACGGGCAAGCTCGAACCCCATGCCGTGGAGGAGCTTGAGGCCCTGAGGGCGGAGTGCGAGGCGAGGTTCCGAAGGCCCGTGGGCGGCTCGATAAACGAGGCGCGCATGAAGGCCGCGGGGGAGCTGGCGGAGGCGGTCGTGCACAAGGCGCAGGCAACGGGCGGTTCTTTTGCCGACTTCCTCGGCAGGATGAGCATGCACCCCCTCTGGGGCGTCCCCGTCCTTTTGCTCGTGCTCTTTGCCATGTACGAGTTCGTGGGCGTGTTAGGGGCGGACGTCCTGGTGGGGCTTGTGGAGGAGACCGTGTTCGGGGAGTATTTAAACCCCATGTTTAAGAAGACCGTTGAGACCATTATACCAGTGCAGTTCTTCCGCGACCTCCTGGTGGGGCAGTACGGCGTGATTACGATGGCCCTTACCTACGCCATCGGCATCATCCTGCCCATTACCACCACTTTTTTCATCGCCTTTTCCGTCCTCGAGGACTCCGGCTACCTGCCGAGGCTCGCCATCATGTCAAACCGCATATTCAACGTCATGGGCCTGAGCGGCAAGGCCGTGCTCCCCATGGTGCTCGGCCTGGGCTGCGGCACAATGGCCGTGATGACCACCCGGGTGCTTGAGACCCGGCGCGAGCGGGTAATAGCCACCTTCCTCCTGGCCCTTGCCGTGCCGTGCGCCGCGCAGCTTGGGGTGATTATGGGCATCATCGGCGGGCTCTCGGCCAAGGCGCTTTTCATATGGGTCGCCACCCTGCTGGGGGTGCTGCTTTTTACGGGCTTTTTAGCCTCGAAGATTGTAAGGGGCGGGGAGTCGGAGTTCTTTATCGAAATCCCCCCCATCAGGGCGCCCTCGGCCGCAAACGTCCTTTTAAAGACCTCAAACAGGGCGGTCTGGTACCTTAAGGAGGCGGTGCCGCTTTTCATCTACGGCACGCTCGCCCTTTTCGTCCTGGACAAGTTGGCCCTCCTCGGCCTGGTGGAGGACTTTTTCTCGCCCGTGGTGGTGGGCGTGCTGGGGCTTCCGGAGCGCGCCACCGAGGCGTTTCTTATCGGGTTTTTCAGGCGGGATTACGGGGCCGCGGGCCTCTATGCCCTTTCGGTGGGCGGCTTCCTAACGCCCGTCCAGACGCTTGTGAGCCTGGTAACCCTTACGCTGTTCGTGCCGTGCCTGGCGCACTTCTTTATGATGATAAAGGAACGGGGCATCAGGCTTTCGCTCGCCATGCTGGCCGTCATCGTGCCCACGGCCGTGGCAGTGGGAGGGGCGCTGAACTGGCTGCTCAGGGCCTTTGAGATAAGTCTCGTTTAATGGTATAACAGTAGAGGCGGCACTCTTATTAAGGGGAGCATAAAATAGATTACATGACGAACATCAGCCTGGAACGAATCGATCCGTCTTCCCCCTTTACTAAAGGGGGGTATAAACTATTTTATGCTCTGAGTAATAAATAACCGGGAGACAGGGCCGGGGTCTCGTTTTGCCGGACCCCGGACGATTTTAAACTCTATCAGGAAGGGGGTAAGCCCTGGACAAGCCCTGCAAGGTGATGGCCGACTCGGACACCGAACAGAGCCTTTACGAGGACGAGGCCCTCGAATCCATATGGGAGCACAGGGAAAAGAGCGGAAGGGCGCTCTATGGCGACGTGCTGTCGGAGGTAGGGCAGGAGGAGCGCCTGAGGAAGATGGAGGAGAGCGCCCTTTTTTATGTAAAGGATGGGCAGATAATGTTCACCGAGGACGGAGAGTGCAGGGCGCGCGACATCATCCGGAGGCACCGCCTGGCCGAGAGGCTCTTCCGGGACGTCCTGGACATCAGGGAGTTCGAGGACGACGCCTGCCGCATGGAGCACGCCATAAGCCCCGGGGTGGAGGAGGCCATCTGCACCCTCCTGGGCCACCCGCCCAGGTGCCCCCACGGCAAGGAAATCCCCAGGGGCAGGTGCTGCGCGGTATACACCAGCAAGGTAAAGCCCCTGGTGCAGAGCCTCAGGGACGTGGAGGTGGGCAAAAGGGCCAGGGTGCTCTTTATCAACGTCCCCAGCATCGACAGGCTCGCCTCCATCGGGCTCGTTCCGGGGGCGGCCGTCCGGCTTCAGCAGAAAAAGCCCTCCTTTGTGGTGGACATAGACGAGACCACCATTGCCATAGACGAGGACATAGCAAAGGGCATATACGTAAAGCAGCTTTAGGCCCGAAGCAACTGTGTTGAATGTCAAGCCTTTTCGTAGCGCCATGGCTCATTG
>CBDVCR010000076.1:0-15384 GCA_965372535.1 uncultured bacterium
TCACCGGCTTTCTCACGGGTTCTTGTGCTTTGCTGGTGATTATTATACCACAAAATAACCCTTTTAATCCTTATTAATCAGCAACTTATGCCCTTTTCAGGGACGACTAATCAGGGTTCAGCATGACATTTATCATTACCGAGCTAACTGGATAAGCATTTTCTATTTTAAGATACGTTTTGTACCCCTGAAAAAACTCATGGAATTTCCGGCTGTGCCCGCCCTTTGGGACGGAAAAGACTGGATTCCGGGTCAAGCCCGGAATGACATGCAAGGCATAGGCGGGGTTTAAGGGGTGTTTTCCCGGTCCAGGTGGGCGAGATAAATCTTTTCAAGTTCCGGGGCGACTCTGGCAAACGCCCTGAGCACATCGGGGTCGAAGTGCCCGGGCAGGGTCTTTTCGTCGCCTTCCGTTATTATCTTCACCGCTTTCCGGTGGCCTAAGGAGGGCTTGTAGGGCCGTTTGCTGACCAATGCGTCGTACTGGTCGCATATCATCACCACTCTTCCCTCTATCGGGATGTCCTCGCCCCTCAGCCCCCGGGGGTAGCCCGAGCCGTCCCATTTTTCGTGATGGTTAAGCGCAATCGAGGCGGCCATCTGAAGCAACGGGCTTGAAGAATTCAGCAGTATCGTTTCCCCGATTACGGTGTGCGTCTTGATTATCTCGAATTCCTCGGGAGAGAGCTTGTCCGGCTTGAGGAGAATCCTGTCGGGGATGCCCACTTTTCCGATATCGTGCATGGGGCTTGCAAACGATATCGCCTCTATGAGGTCGGCGGGCAGGTTCAGGGCCTCGGCGACCCTTCCGGCGTACCGGGATATCCTTATGATATGCGCGCCGGTCTCCGAGTCCTTGTGTTCCGCGACCGCCGTCAGGCGCTGGACGACCTCGTTGCTGAGGTCCTTTACCATCGTCAGGGCGTTGAGCAGTTCCTGTGTCCTCTGCCTGACCTTTTCTTCAAGCGATTTCTTGTACTCCTTCTCCAACTGGATGAGCCTTTTGTAGTCCACGGCTTTTTCGACCGAGTGGAGCAGGTGCAACGCCCTGTAAGGCTTCAGGATAAAATCATAGGCGCCTTTTTTGATTGCCTCGACGGCGGTATCGAATTCGGCGAATGCCGTCATCAGTATCACGGGCACGTCAGGGGAGTGGGCGCTCATTTTTTCAAGAAGCTCGATTCCCGAAACAAAAGGCATCCTTACGTCCGTCACCACGGCGTCCACGTTGTTTTGCCGGAACTTGTCCAGCGCCTCCAGGGCGTTTTCGCAGGTGGTAACGGAATAGCCGTAACGTTCCAGCAGTTCGGAGATGTTGGAAAGGATGAAAGGGTCGTCATCGACGACAAGTACGGTCTGTTTTTTCTCCTCGCTCATTTTCTCCTCAAAAGCCGCGCACACTGTCTTGTTTGCAAGTCAACTATAAAACTTTCATGAAAAAAAGTAAACAAAAATAATGTGTAACGGAAATATAGATGCTTGAATGTTACGGGGTAAAAATGCGCTTCAATTCAGCGGACTTGCACGCCGGGGGCCCCTGTCGAGTTCAGGCGGACTCTTCGTGGGAAGGGCCGCCGCCTCATTCCGATACCGCATTAAACGAGTGTGCCGATTCGTTTTTTTCTCTCTCAATGGGGTTCGCTTGACCGGCAGGCGGTTTTGGGCTAAAGTTTGAAAGCAGGGAGGTTTTCCGACGCGGGAAACCGCAATGGGCCGCGAAACGCCGAAAGAAAGGAGGGGGCTTGAATGAAAGTCCTTGTTGTCTATTACTCCATGTACGGGCATATCCATAAGATGGCCGAAGCCGTCGCCGGGGGGGTGCGGGAAGTGGAGGGCGCCGAGGTCGAGCTCAGGCGGGCGCCCGAAACCCTGAGCGATGAGATACTCGGCAAGATGGGGGCGCTTGAAGCCCGAAAGGCCTTTTCTCACGTCCGGGAATGCTCCGTGGACGAGCTCGCCTCTGTCGATGCGATAATCTTCGGGACGCCGACGAGGTTCGGCAATATGTGCGGGCAGATGCGGCAGTTTCTGGACGCGACCGGCAAACTGTGGATTAAGGGGGCGCTGGTGGGAAAGGTGGGAAGCGTTTTTACCAGTTCGAACACGCAGCACGGAGGCCAGGAATCAACAATTTTAAGCTTTCACATCACCCTTCTCCACCAGGGGATGGTCGTCGTGGGGCTGCCGTATGTTTTCGAAGGCCAGATGCGCATGGACGAGATTACGGGATGTTCCCCCTATGGGGCGTCCACTATTGCCGGGGGCAGGGGGGAGCGCATGCCGAGCGAGAACGAACTTGCCGGGGCCAGGTTTCAGGGCAGGCACGTGGCCGGGATAGCCTTGAGGCTTGCGGGATAATTTAAACGGGGGCTATTCCGGTATCCTGTTAAACAGGTATGCCGAAAACCCCCCGAAGGCCGCCGGCATGAGCCAGGCTGCGGCCGCGGGCGGGATAATGCCCGCATAGCCGAGCGAGACGAGCATGGTGAAACCGAACCAGTAAACGAGGGTTACGAGGAGCCCGATGGCGGTTGCCGCGAGGCCGCCGATGTTTCTCCTGCCTGCGATGGAAACTCCGAGGACGACCATGAAGAGGGTGACCAGCGGGTAGGCTATCTTGGACTGGAGCTCCACCGAGAGCCTCGGGTTCTTAAACCCCGCGGCCTCGAGCCTTTCAAGGTATCTCCACAGCTCGAATATCCCCAGTTCATAGGGCTTTCTCACTTTCTCCCTTAAGACCGAGGGGGAGCCGAGGGCCGGGTATTTCAATTCGTCCTGTCTGGTGACCGCGCCTGTTGCGGTATCGAACGTGCGCACCCCGCGGAGCACCCAGGTCTTTTTGTTCGAAAGGTACCGCGCCTCATCCGCCAGCACGATTTCCCCGAGCCGCCCCTCCCCGGTCCTGAACACGCTCATCCCCCTGAAGGCGTCCTCCTCCTGGATGTAGAAGTCTATCTTGACGAGCGAACCGTCCCCGGCCCTGAGCCACATGACGCCGTCCTTGTAAAGAGAGGGGAGGGCGGCCCGGTTGCGGATGGAGCTTTTGAGTTCGCGGGCCTTCTTCGCCGTGACCGGCACGAGCAGCTCCTCGATCATGAAACCCGCAAGGCTCAGCGCCGCTCCTGTTACCAAAAAAGGCACGAGCAGGCGCTTGACCCTCCCCCCGGCGGCCATCACGGCCGTTATCTCCCTGTGTCTGGCCGCGTGCCCGACCGTATAGAGCGAGCACAGCAGCGCGGCCACCGGCATGAGGTAGAGGAAGTACCCGGGGAAGACGAGGGCCGCGTAATGCGCAAGGTCTTTCACGGACGGGTCGTGGGGCAGGAAGCTGCCGATTCTTTCGATGAGGTCAAGGACGCTCAATATCACGGCAAGCCCCGTGCCGGTCAGGGAGAAGAGCTTGAAGAATTCCTTAATGTAATGTCGGGAAAGAAGCTTCACTATTTCGCCTCCTCCCGCCTGAACATCCAGAGCGAGAACGCGGCCAGCGCCGCCGCCGGGCCCCACGCTCCCGCGTAATGGGGGATTTTGCCCGACACGGCCAGGTTTTCGGCGTAGGTGAGCGCGGCGTAATAGGCCGCGAACACGAAAAGCCCCAGGGTCAGGCCGCCGAGCTTTCCGGTCTTTCCGGACATGAGGGCGAGCGGAGGGCCGAGGAACATGAGCACGAGGCATAGGGCCGGCATGGAGAGACGCCTGTGGAACTCAAGCAGGAGTTCCACCCTCCGCTTGCCGGAAGCCGCCCCTGCTTCCTTTAATAACCCCCCGGGGGAAAGCTCGTCGTGCTTTCCCCCGGGGGCCATGGCGCCGAAGGGTATGACCATCTTGTACCTGCCGAATGAAATGTCCGTGGTGCTTTCGCCGCGAAGGATATAGATGTGCCCGTCGGCGAGGTCCAGGGAGACGCCTCCGTCGCCCCCGGCGGGGGAGACCCTGCCCCTGGCCGCGTACATGACGGCGGGACGGTCCTCTTTTCTTTTGTCGTATACGAATATGCCCCTCAGGTCCCCGCCCTCGGTCTTTTCGTTTACATAGACGACCACGTCGCCGAAGGCGGTGTTGAATATGCCCTCCTCAATCGCGCCCGGCGCCCTCCGGGCGATTGTATCGGAGACCGTCTCCCTCAGGTTCCTTGCGCCCGCGGGGGCGAGCAGGAAGCTCGCCAGCGAGCCGAGGACGAAGCAGCCCGCGCCAAGGGCGAAGACCGGCCCGGATATGCCGCGAAAAGGCATTCCGCTCGTCCGCATTACTACAATCTCGTTATCCACGTTGAGCCGCCCGTAGGTCACCAGCACGGCAATGAGCATGGACATGGGGGTGGTGAGCAGGGTGAGCTGGGGCTGCAGATAGACGATTATCATGGCCATGTCCCGGAGCGACGCGCCCACGGAGGCCAGGAGCTTGGTGAGCTTCAGGACCTTCTCGGTTACCAGGACGAAGTTGAAGGCCAAAAGCCCGAGGAAAAAAGCGACCAGGAGTTCCCTGAATATGGAGCGTTGGATAGTCTTCATGCCTGCATGCACCAGTGCACTTCCCGCGGTCTTGCCGCGGGGTTGTCGGCTCCTTGCCTTTTCAGGATACCCTGCGGTCTCTGCCACAGGGAGGTTTATTGAAAATTTTACAGCAACGGCGGGGTCTTTTAAAAGAGGCCGAGCAAGGAGAAGACAACTCCAGTGGTTAAAGTTGGGAGAAAAAAGCCGGAAAAAAGAACGGTGATGCCGAACTCTTTTTCCTGGAAGTGTGATTGCCTTTAATCTATTACTCTGGCAAGTAAATATATGAAAGAACCGCTGTCATGTCATTCCGGGCTTGACCCGGAATCCAGCGCTTTTCGTCTGGATTCCCGCCTGCGCGGGAATGACAGCATTAAGGTATTGCCGGAGTAATTACTACCACGGTTAGTTTTATCTTTACATTGAAGCCTTGGAAAAAGCTTATTTTACATGGCAGCCCCGGCATTGGGATGTAAAGTATTTCATGCTCCCGGTAGTAATGTGTAGCCGGGTTACGCCCGAAGCCTCCGGGTGTCTGAGTCGCGGGGCGGAACAGGCCGTTTTTCCCCGGCACCCGGTTTATCGTTTCATTAAAAAAGCTCATAAAAAAACATTGCTATTTTTCGCCTCCATTAAGTATCATTTAGGAACTCTAAATTATGGAGAATCCGGCCTCCAGGCTCTAACGCAACTTAAAAACCGTAGACTTGGCGCGGGATAAAGGGTATTTTAAAGCGCTTTAAAGAATAAATGCAGGGGTCGAAAACGTATACATTAACATTAAGCGGGCCGGGGATAATCATCTCCTGCGGGGAGGGGGTTAATGAAACTCCATAAAAAAATCATCTTGACCTTTTTCGCGGCAACCTTGCCTTTTGCCGCGTTTACCGGCTGTGAGTCGCTTAAGTCCTCAAGGCCCATACTGCCCATCAAGGAATACGAGAAGATGCTCGTGGGCAGGCTTGACGCCAACTACGTGGGCACCGATAACTGCCTTTCCGCCTGCCATTACCATGACGAGTACAGGCGCTATTTCGAGGCCAGCACGATGGGCGCGCAGCTTTCCTCCAAATCCGGCCTGCCGATGGTGGACTGCGAGTCCTGCCACGGCCCCGGAAGCCTCGCAATCAAGGGGCTGACGCGCGAGAAGGTGGAGGCCGACCGGGAGGACGGGGTTCAGACCGAGTGCGACTACGGGACGTTCATCGACATCAAGGAGCTTCCACCGAAGGCCCAGTCCCTTATATGCAACAAGTGCCATACTGCAAACGCCACTTTCAACCTGCACGACTGGAACGTGGGCGCCCATGCGATTGAGGACGTCACCTGCACCGACTGCCACAACGTCCACGTGGGCCCCGACCTGATAGTCAGCCCAAGGGAGACGAAGGACATGTGCTTTGCCTGCCACCAGGCGGTCATGGCGGAGTTCACCCTCCGGAGCCACCACCCTGTCGTGGAGAAAAAGATATTCTGCACCGACTGCCACGACCCCCACGGCACCATCGGCGACGACCTGCTCAGGGCGGACACCGTAAAGGAGACCTGCACCAAGTGCCACGGCGAAAAGGAGGGTCCCTTTATGTTTGAGCACGCCGACGCCATGGAGGACTGCTCGCGCTGCCACAGGTCCCACGGCTCGGTAAACAGCCACCTCCTCGTGGCGCAGGAGACTTTCCTCTGCATGCAGTGCCATGCCGGCCACGGTACCTCCAGCGCCGTTTCGCCCGAGTTCAAGGGGGCGTTTTACACCCGGTGTTCGGACTGCCATTCCTCGATTCACGGCACTGACCTGCCTTCGCCGAGCGGCAAGGGGAGGTTTATCAACTAATAATGGGAAAGGCTGGGGAAACAATGAAAAGGGCGGCTTGTTTTGCGGTATTGATAATAATGACGTTTGTTTTGGCCGGCTTTGCCCTGGCCGAGGAAAACACCGACGCCAACCTCGAAATCGAGGACCTGGAAACCCTCCTCTACGGGGAGGAGGAAATAAAGCCCTATGAGTTTCCAAGAATAAGGCCCGAGCTGCTGCTCTCCACCGGCTACCGTTTCGTCGGGCATTCCGGCGCCCGAAGCGCCATCGATTACGAGCACCTTGAGGATTCCGTCACGGTTATCGGCGAGGCGAGGGTGTTCAGGTTCCCCAACAGGCTCTACTTTATTTTCGACTTGGAAAGCGAAAAGGACTATTTCGGCGAGGTCAGGTACGCCTGGAGCGACGTGGTGTTTTTCAGGTCGGTAAACAGGATGCTGACGCACAATATCGGGAGGGTCACGCTCGTGGACCTCGGCGCCCCCGGTTCCCCACCGGACGTGGCCGTCAGGGACCAAGGGGTGGAATACGGGGTGGATACCACGCTGAACAATTACTTTCTGAGGCTCAGGCCCCATGATTTCCCCGCCCACGCCTTCTTTGAGTACTGGAGCGTGAACCGGGAGGGCAGGGAACAGGACGTGAGCCTCCTCGGCTCGGGGTTTTTCAACGACGTCTTGCGCGTCTCGCAGAGGCGGGACGTTGACCGGACCACCGAAATGTATACATTCGGCGCCAACAGCCATATCGGCCTCTTTGAGGCGGAGTACCGGCATGCTGAGAAGAGTTTCAAAACGGACGGCAGGGACGTGCTTTTCGACAATTACACCGCCAGCGGGTTCCGCCCCGCCGGCGCGTTCCCCCACGGCCTCGTGCCGGAACAGGAAGGCTCATCCGACACTCTCAAGGTCCACACCTCCTACAGCGGCAGGCTCTTTGCCACGGCGACGCTCTCGCTTAAGGAAAGGCGGAACAACGAAAGCGGGGCCGAGGCGGACTATTTCATCGGCTCGGGCGGCCTGATGTGGATGCCCGTCGTAAACCTCTCGTTGTTTTTCAAGTACTTCCACAAGGAGGTTGACGTGGACAATCCCTCCGCGGCCAGGCCCTCGGTCGATTCCATTACCGACACGGCCTCCGTCACCGCGAGGTACCGGCCCATGCGCGGCCTTACGCTCAAGGGCGGCTACACGTACGAGAACGCCTCCAGGGACGGCGCCGGCCTGTGGAACCTCAGGACCGGCACCGAGAAAAACGTAATCCATGCCTCGGCCGACACCCGCCTTCCGGGGCGCGTCAAAGTGAACCTGGATTATACCTACACCGAGGTGGACGACCCCTCGTATAACACGGAGCCCGACTACTCAAACGCCGGGAAGGTGCTGGTAACGTGGAACCCCTCGCCTTCCGTGAATACGCTTTTCAGTTACAACTTTACGCACGAGAAGCGGGGGTTTCTCCGTTTCAGCGAAACCAACAGGGCCAGGGACCGCGAGGTGGAAAGCGGCAGGCTGACGGGAATCGCCACGTTCCTTGTCGGCGGCAATGTGTCCCTTACGGCAAGCTATGCTTTCATGCATAACAACATAGAGCAGGACCTCGTCTTCGACGACCTTTCGGGCCCCCTCCCCATAGGCATCGACAGGGGCGTGGAGTACGAGGACAAAAGCCACAGTTTATCGCTCGACGTTTCTTATGCGCCGAGCGAGAGGCTCAACTTTAATACGGGCCTGAGATATACCGACATGGAGGGTAATTTCTCCACCCGGAGTCCGGACCTTGCCCAGCCCGTATCCATAGAGTCGTTTTCCGAGACCGAGGGCGCCACTACCGAGTTTTCGGCCTCGGGCGAGTACCGTTCGAAGGGCGGCTACGGGGTTGGCGTGGAATACAAGTACGAGGAGTTCGACGAGACCAGCGGCAACCCGTTCGACGACATCGAGGGAGGCGAAGTCCATATCGTCATGCTCACACTGTCGAAGCGGTGGGAATAAGATGAAGAACCTTCTTAAGCTTTTGGTCCTGAGCACGGCCGCGGCGGTCCTCGTGCTTTATCCCGGCTCTCCCGCGTTTTCGGCGCGGAAGACCATAGGCGTGGTCATGACCGGGGACATCCCCTACTACAAGTCCATACACAGGGAATTCAGGAGGAGTTTTCCGGGCTTGGGCGGCGTGGACATAGTCCTTCAGACCCCTTCCCCCGAGCCCATGTCCTGGACGAACTCGGTGAGGAAGCTAATCGCGCTGGGCTCCGACGTCATCATATCCTACGGCGCGCCGGCCACGCTCACGGCCATGAAGGAGACCTCCTCCATTCCCATCGTGTTCGCAGGGGTCTATGACCCGGAGGCCATGCGGATTATGGGGAGAAACGCCACGGGGATAAGCTCGAAGGTCTCCATCAAGGAGGCCCTGAGGAACCTCAAAAGCGTATCCTCTCTTGCAAGCCTCGGCGTGGTGTTTGCCAGGACCGAGAAGGACACCATTCTTCAGGTACGCGAAATCAAGCAGCTGGAGGGCAGCATGGGGTTCAGGACCGTGCTTTTCGACGCCAAGAAGAAGGGGTTCGCCGCAAAAGTGGGCGGCGTGGACGCCCTCTTGCTCACCACGAGCTGCGCCGCCATGTGCAATGTTGACGATATAATCAGCGCCGCCCGCAAGGCGCGGGTGCCTACCGCCGCCACCATTGGGGGCGCAGAGCACAGGGGCGTGATATTCACCACCATGGCCGCCCCCGCGGAGCAGGGCAGCGTAATCGCAGGCATGACGGCCAGGGTTTTAAAGGGCGAGGCCCCATCGAGCATACCTCTGGCCAGGCCCAGGAGAGTGGAGTTTATAATCAACTCCAAAGAGGCGGGCGCCATGGGCATCTCGATCCCGCAAAACGTAATGGCCTCGGCCACGCGGGTCATAAAATAGGCCGGCGGGCCGGGTGAGCGATTTCAGAAAGTGCTATGGAGAACAAAAGCCAGACGGCGTTAAAATGCCAAATGTGCTTTAAACACTGGTATTCGGCTTTTAATGTCGAATGGGAAACCGACTGGTCAGTAATTCCGAAAATAAACGTGTGAGGGGTTTGCAGTATGGAAAGACAGTCTAAAATAAGCCTGGCGTTTTCAGGCGCGTTGCTCGGCCTGTTTATTATTTACGGATGCACGGGGGACGCCAATCCCCCGGGGGACTTGACCGCCGGGGACGTTGCCTCAAACACCGTGGGCCTTACGGAATGCTTCGGCTGCCACGCGGACGGCGCAAACCCAACGGGTACGATTGTATTCGGCGACAGCGACGCCGCCCTCGGCAACGGAGACGGCTGGCTCGGCGGCCCGCACGGAAATGCCAACGAGTCCCCCAGATACTCTTACTTTGGAGACGCGTCCTGCGCCAAATGCCACGACCAGCTCGGCGACGGAGAGCTTCTGGCGGACTTTTCCTCGGACTTCGGCGTCGATTCCCTGGGCGCCGTGGACAGGCCGGTGGTGGGGTGTGAGTCCTGCCACGGCTCGGGGGCGGAGCATTTCGGCGCCGGCCCAATGGAATTGGCAAGTCCCGGCCCGGAAATCTGCGGGCAGTGCCACAACGAGGAGTTCGACCATAACAAGTACAACCCCGAGGGCGACAACATATACGAGGACTACAGGGCTTCCGTACACAACAGTTCGATAAACGAGCACAACTTCGTCAACTCCACCGTACCAGAACTTGGTGTAATTGCGGCCTGCTCCAAGTGCCACACCGACGAGGGGGGCAGGATGTACAAGGACGTATCAGGGGGCGGCATTTACGGCCTCTTTGCGGCGCCGCCTCTTCTTGGGGCGACCGACGTGCAGTGCCGCACCTGCCACGACGCCCACAACCCGGACAAATTATTGCTGGGGGAAACCACGGACTCCCTTGGAAACACGGTTTCCTCGGCGGAGTACGACACCTGCGCCAACTGCCACCAGAGCGGCGGTGGCTTTCACGGCGAGGACAGCGGTCATTCATGGGGCGACGATACGGTCAATCCCGACCACGAAGTGGGCATCGGCAACTTCGACTCCTCCGAGATTATCTACGACACCCATTACGACAACCCCGATACGCCGCATATAGAGGGCTATGTGCTTGATATGGCGAGCGACAGGGCCTGCCGTGACTGCCACAACCCCCATTCCGCCGACATTGCCATTAACGAGCAGTGGGCGGGTTCCGCCCACGCCGGGCATATACTGGAGGTAAAGGAGGATGCCTTTGCCAACACCACCGACTCCTATGCCGAGGCACTGGCCATTCTTAACGGCGCCCACAGCTACGGCTCCGTCACCGAAGCCGACGGCCCGGCGTGGACGCACTATGATTTCAAGGCGAACACCGGCGGCTGGGACGGCACGGGCCAGCAGGCATGCCAGAGGTGCCATACGTCCACAGGGTTCAGGAACTTCGCGGGCGACCCGTTGGGCTACGACGCCGACGGCGACGGCCTGCCCGATGCGCTCAACGAATTCACGGCCACCGGCGGGCAGCGGGAGATGCTCTATTGCTGGGCCTGCCACACTGACAACGCCGGGGGGTTGAGGAAATCCTTCAATACCGGAGACGGCGCGGCGCCCCTGCTTTTTGTCAATACCGCCCCGTATTCCGAACCCGCCGGCCGCATAGGGGCCGTGGGCGACCTCGGAGGCTCAAACATATGCGTGGCCTGCCACTCCGGCGGGGCGAGCGGGGCCGAAATCGCGGCCTCGTCGGCAACTTTCAGCAATACTTCGTTCACTGATTCCCACTACCTTGCCGCCGCCGGCACTCTCTTCAGGACCGTGGGTTACGAGTACCCGGTCCTCGATTACTCAGACTATTCCTATTTCCTCCACGGAAGCATTGGTACGGCGGAGATGGAAAGCACCGGGGAAAACGGCCCTTGCGTGGGCTGCCACATGCGCTCCGGGGAGGGGCATGCTTTCGAGCCCGTGGCCCTGAATGCGGCCGGGCAGATTACCGATATCACGACATATGGCGATACCTGCTCCGTCTGCCACGGCGGCAAGACCGCGCTTGTCGGAGACCTGAACTCCCTCAGGGCCGGGTTCGACGCCGCGCTTGACGTGCTTGAGGCCGCGCTCGTGAGCAACGGGATGGTCTTCGCCCCCTCGTATCCTTATTTTTATAACGCGGCCGGGTTCGACCCCGCCTATGATGAGGATACCGCATCCCCCCACTGCCAGAAGAACCTTCCGGTTAAAAACTGGCAGACGGGCGGCGCGTTCGCCTTCACCTGGAATATCATAAAAGAAAAGTGTGATTCATCCGTTTTGGTGGAGGGCATCGCCGGCACGGGCCCGGCCAACATGGGCGCGGCGTTTAACTTCTACATGCTCGAGCACGAGCCCGGCGCTTACGTGCATAACGGCCTGTACGCCAGACGCCTGATATTCGACTCCCTGGACTGGCTGGACAACGGGATCATGAACGGGACCATCGCTATCGTAAATGCCGCGGCACAGGGATATCTCGGCCTGACTCGTCCGTGACGGCCGGCATGAGCAAGCAAACGCGTCCTTAGTGTATAATATGGCGGGTGCGCCTGGCCCGTATTTTGAGCGGAAAGAGCCGTTTGGGATATAATACAGGCCACCGGCGCGGAACCGGAAAAATGTTCATGGAGAGACACGGGTGAAATTTAACCTCAAGTTCAATACCATAAGCAGGAAGTACCTTGCCTCCACCCTTGTCCTGGTCATATTTCTTTTAGGCGGGCTCGGCGTTTTCATGGACAGGCACAACAGGGCCGGCATAAAGGAGACGCTGGACAAGAAGGGCGAGGCCGTCGCGGACTTCGTCACCCGTTTCAGCGCCGATTATTTCGCCATATTCGATTTCACCGATTTCGACAACTTCGTCAAGGCCGTCTCCTTGGACCCCGACGTGGAGTTCTTCGTGATGTACAACAACCAGGGCGAGCCCCTCACGAGCAGCATGCGGCCGCCGAAGGACGTTTCCGGTTTAATGGTCTACGAGCGCGAGATAAAGGACGAGTGGGGCAACTTCCTCGGAAGCCTCATGATAGGCTATAACAAGAACACCCTGAACAAGAGCGTAAGGGAGACCGCGTTTATCGTCGTGGCGGGCATCCTGGTGGCCGTCGCGATGCTCGCGCTGGGCATTACAGTGCTTACCCGCAGGCTCATCATAAGCCGGGTGAACAAGACCGTTGACGTGCTGAGGGACATTGCGCAGGGCGAGGGAGACCTGACGAGGCGGCTCGATGTGGACAGCGAGGACGAGCTCGGCATGCTCGCGCAGTGGTTTAACACCTTTGTGGTCAACATACAGAACATCATAGGCACCGTGCAGACCACCGTGGAAAGGGTTACCGCCGCAAGCCACGAGCTTGCCGCCACTGCGGAGGAGTTAAACCGCGGCTCGCACGAGCAGGCCAACCAGACCGAGCAGGTGGCCTCCGCCATGACCGAGATGTCCCAGACCATAGTGGACGTGGCCAAGAACGCCGGGGACGCGGCCGGCGCCTCTCACGAGGCATCCGATACGGCGGCGAAGGGCAGGGAGGTGGTGGAGCGGGCCGTGCAGGGCATGCTCAGAATCGCCGAGACGGTAAGCGAGGCATCCGGCACCATCGGCAAACTCGGGCAGAGTTCCAGCGAGATAGGCAACATCATCAGGGTCATCGACGAGATAGCGGACCAGACCAACCTGCTTGCGCTGAACGCGGCCATCGAAGCGGCAAGGGCGGGAGAGCACGGGAGGGGGTTCGCGGTGGTCGCCGACGAGGTTAGAAAACTCGCAGAGCGCACGGGACGGGCCACCAAGGAGATAGCGGGGATGATAGAGAAGATACAGGCGGACACCGACCTTTCGGTCTCGTCCATGGACACGGGGAGCCGGGAGGTGGAGACGGGGGTGCAGCTTGCCGGGGAGGCGAAAAAATCCCTCGAACTGATTGTGGCCTCCTCCGACAAGGGCGAGAACATGGTCCACAGGATTGCGGCCGCCTCCGAGGAGCAGTCCTCGGCGGCCGAGCAGGTCTCGCAGAACATGGAAAACATCCTCGACATTACCCGGAAGTCAGCCACCTCCACCTCGGAGATAAAAAACACCTCGCAAGAGCTTGAGAAGCTGTCTTCGGACCTTCAGCGCATGATAGGCCTGTTCAAGGTGTAGCGCCGCAGCTACGCGGCGATGCCCTTGAGTATAAACCTCACAGGTCAGGATAACGCCCGAGGAAATGATACAGGCGGTCAAGAAGATGAAGAAGAAGGAACGTGAAGCCTTCCTCGAAGACCTGCTCGCGGCCACCTCTCCAGAGCACCTTAAAAGCATCAGGGAAGCGAGGGCCGACCACAAGGCCGGGCGCGTGAAATCCCACGACGAGGTCTTCGGCGGTTGAGCTTTATGAAAAAATGGAGTGTGTTGTCCCTATTTTTTATAGAAAAGTTCCCAATGTTTCTCTGGAGTTAAGATGGGATACATAGAAAATAATCTTAAACCTGGCGAAAAGGTTGTCTTCAAAACGGAATTTCATTGGATTATTCATTCATGGTCTTACACATTCTTTTTCACCGCTATTTGTTCTTTTGCAGTAGCAATTATATCAATTGCTATCTCCGCAGGAACCAGTGAACACGAAAACTTAATAGGACTAGGTTTCTTGTTGGGCAGCCTTCTGCTATCATTTTCATTTGGATTAAGCTTAGATGCCTGGCTCAAGTCTAAGACAGCTGAATTTGGTGTGACCAACAAGCGCATAATCATGAAGGGTGGCTTTTTCCAGAAAGATAGTTTAGAAGTATCTCTAAATGAAATAAAATTAATTGAAGTGAAACGGGGGGCACTCAGCCAAAGCTTTGACTTGGATTATGGGACATTAATAATAACCAGTACAATTGGAACAAAGGGCGTTTATCGCAAAATTAAAATGCCCTACGAGTTTAAAAAACAAATAGAGTCTGCCCGAGTGAAAATGGGGACGGTTTGAATAACCGGTTTATAGCCTTCCCGCCACTGGTATGGCCAATGAATCCTCCCTGCAGCAAGCTGCAGGGTATCCGAATATCTCCCCTCCCTTGAGGGGACCTGAAAAAGTAACCCTGTAGCAAGCTACAGGGAATAGTCCAGTTTATTGCTGATGGACAGCCGGGACTTGCAAACACTGAGGCGGTGGTTTTCCGGGTATACCGGCTCTTTCGTCCGCGCGGCCGGGGAGGACCGCGGCAACATGGTACTGAAGGTCAGGCATACCCTTGAGGTATGCCGAAATGCCGCCGCAGTGGCCCGGGGCGAGGGCCTTTCTCCGGCTGAGGCGGCGCTTGCCGAGGCGGCGGCCCTTCTGCACGACGTGGGCAGGTTTTCCCAGTACTCGCGCTGGAGGACCTTTGACGACGGCGCGTCGGCCAACCACGGGGAACTCGGCGCCGGGGTGCTCGGGGAAAGCGGTCTGCTCGAACGCTTTCCTGCCCGGGAGCGCGAGCTTCTTCTTAACGCGGTCCGCTGCCATAACGCCTTCGGCGTGCCCGCCTTTGAAGACCCTCTGGCTCTATTGGTCGTAAGGCTTGTGCGTGACGCGGACAAGCTCGACATATGGCGCGTGATGGCCGAGCATTACGAAAGCCCGGCGGAGGACAGGTCCCCTGCCGTGGTACTTAATCTTCCGGACGCGCCGGAGTGCTCCGAAGAGGCGGTGGCAAACATTCTGGCCGGCAGGCTCGTGCCCTTATCCGCGCTCGGCACTGTCAATGATTTAAGGCTCATGCAACTGAGCTGGGTCTATGACCTTAACTTCAGGACCTCCTTCGGGCTGCTCCTTGAGAGGGGGCATATCGACAGGATTTCCGCCTTCCTCCCTGCCTCCGAAGAGATAAAAAACGCTGTCCACAGGATAAGAGAATACGCGGAAAAGGAGGCCAGGGGCGAATAACCCGCATATTGCATGAACGATGATTGCAAGATTAAGAAAATGATTGATAATAAGGGAGATTAGGGGTCAATGCAGCCTCGGATTATGAGTACGAGACGTAACCGCGATAATTTGGCCGGTAAAGGAATCGTTCACCCTTGTATAATGAAGGTGTATTGCGGGCGTGGCAG
>CBDVCR010000077.1:0-15333 GCA_965372535.1 uncultured bacterium
GATTCCGGGTCAAGCCCGGAATGACATACAAAAAATAGAATATTCTTCGGAATACATTTGATATTATTCTGATTATAACATTCGCCCTCCCGATAGGCGGGACTTTCAGTCCCGCCGGGGGCCGGTTCTTCGGCGGGGTTGGAAAACCCCGCCTATGCCTTTGATTGTTTTCATATCTTTTGTTCTCTTTTTCCATAGTGCTCATGCAATGTCCGGGTTAAAACTCCCTGACCGATTTCATGTAGGAGGCGTGGTTTCTCCCCGTCTCCTCCATGCTGTCGCCCCCGAATTTTTCGAGGAACGCGTCGGCCAGCACGAGGGCCGCCATGGCCTCGGCAATCACTGCGGCGGCGGGGGCGGCGCATACGTCCGAGCGTTCGTAGGCGGCCTCAACGGCCCTGCCGGTCTCGATGTCCACGGACTTGAGCGGCCTTTTAAGCGTGGGGATGGGCTTCATGGCGGCCCTCAGCACTATGGGCATGCCGTTGCTCATCCCGCCCTCGATGCCCCCCGCGTTATTGGACTTTCTCGTAAACGGGATGGCCGAGCCCTTCCCGGCCGGCACTATTTCGTCCATCACCTCGGAGCCGAACCTCCTTGCCGCCTCAAACCCGAGGCCGGCCTCCACGCCCTTTACGGCCTGTATGGACATCAGGGCCTGGGCGAGCCTGCCGTCAAGGCGCCTGTCCCAGTGGACGTGGCTTCCAAGCCCCGGCGGGACGCCAAGCACAAAGACCTCGAACACCCCGCCCAGGGAATCGCCTTCCTCCCCGGCCCTGTCGATGAGCCTGACCATCTCCTCCGAGGCGGCCCTGTCCGGGCATCTGACCGGCGAGCCCTCGGCCGCTTTAAACAGCTCCGCAAAGTCACCCTCGGTGGAGACCCCCACGGGGCCTATCGCCGTAACATAGCTTCCGAGTAAAACTCCGAACTCCGAGAGGAACTTTTTGGCCACCGCGCCCAGGGCGACCCTCATTGCCGTCTCCCTTGCGCTTGAGCGCTCAAGGACGTTGCGGATGTCGCGGTGGCCGTATTTAAGCGCGCCGGCGAGGTCGGCGTGTCCGGGCCGCGGCCTCGTAACGGGTTTTATGGCTCCCCCGTGCCCGGCCTCGGCCGACATGCCCTCTTGCCAGTTTTCCCAGTCGCGGTTTTCGATTGCAAGCGTTATCGGGCTTCCGAGCGTAAGGCCCCACCTTACCCCCGCAAGTATCTCGGCGCGGTCGGACTCTATCTTCATGCGCCCTCCCCTGCCGTGGCCTCCCTGTCTGCGCGCGAGTTCCCCGTCAATGTCTCCCGTTGAAAGCTCAAGGCCGGCGGGCAGGCCCTCCAGTATGCCCGTCAGCGCCCTGCCGTGGGACTCGCCCGCGGTGAGAAACCTCAATGCCATTTAACGCTCCTTCGGTTATGGATTTCTGAGCTATTATATTTCAGCAAAAGGGTATTTTTCAAAGGCCCGGGGCCGCGGGAGCAAGGCGACGGTGACAGGACCTGTCCCGCAAACGTTCAGAGCGGGTTTACCGTCACCACCGCCTCCGCCGTTTGGCCCGATGAGTCCACGACGGTAATGGTAACGGTTTCGGCGTTAGGGACCATGTCGGGGTCCACGGTAAAGGAAGTCTCACCAGGGGCCAGGGGGCCGGGGGCCGCTATGACGGCAACGTTGTCCGAAAACACCTTGTAAGGGCCGCTCCCGCCTGAGATGTAAAACGTCACGTCGTCTGAGGGGTCGTTGTCGAGGTTTTGAAGGCCCGTCAGCGATATGCCGGCAGGCGATAAGGAAAGCGCTGACTGAGCGGAAAACGGGGTCGCCGTCACCTCGGCGCTTATCGATGCCCCCTCCGAGTCAACCACTGTAAGCGTGACCGTGCTCGCGGAGGTCACGGCGTCCGGGTCGATGGTGAAAACCGCCTCCCCCTCAGAAAGCTCGCCGGGGCTGTTAATGACGCCAAGGTTGTTGGAAAACACCTTATAGGGTACGCTCCCGCCTGAGATGTAAAACGTCACGTCGTCCGTGGGGTCGTCGTCGGGGTTTCGAAGGCCCGCAAGCGATAAGTTTGCAGGCGATAAGGAAAGCGGCGACGAAGCAAACAGCGGGGTTACCGTCACCTCGGCCTCCACCGTTTGGCCCAATGAATCCTCGACGGTTAAAGTAACCGTAACGGAGGAACCCACTGAGTTGGGGTCTACCGTGAAAACCGCCTCCCCCACGGAAAGCGCACCGGGGCTGTTAATGACGCCAAGGGTATCGGAATACACCTTGTAAGGGCCGCTCCCGCCTGAGATATGAAACGTAACGTCGTCCGACGGGTCACCGTCGGGGTTTTGAAGGCCCGCAAGCGATATCTTTGCAGGCAATATGCCGAGTTGGCTTGGAGCAAGCGAGGGGGTTACCGTCACCGCAGCCTCCGCCTTCTGGCCCGATGAGTCCGCTACGGTTAAAGTAACCGTGACGGTGGAACCCACTGAGTCGGGGTCTACCGTGAAGACCGTATCCCCCTCCGAAAGCTCGCCGGGGCTGTTAATGACGGCAGGGTTGTCGGAATATACTTTATAAGGCCCGCTCCCGCCTGAGATGAAAAACGTCACGTCGTCCGTGGGGTCGTTGTCTGAGTTTTTAATCCCGGAGACCGACAGGGAGGCGGGGGATATCGCAAGGGCCTCGGGGGGACACCCGGCAACGCGGCCCACGGTAAACGAAAAGCTCGCCGCGGCGCCGAAGCCGGAGCCGTACCTGTCCCGCCCGGAGAAGGTGTATCTGGCCGTGTAGGGGCTTTCGGCCGCAACCTCCCGCCGGAGTCTTTCCTTCAGGGCGGAGCCGATAAATTTAAGCGGCAGGCCCTCGGCCGGCAGTTTAAGCGTAAGGTCAACCGCCGCGCTCTCTATAGTGGGCGCGCCCTGCTCAGGCGAAGTGTACTCGACGGCATACCGCTCAAGGTACAGGGTGTTTTCGGGCAGCGCGGGGTTTACGGCCTCGGTGGTTATGTTAACGGAGGCAAGCGCGGCGGCGGGGTCACAGAGGTCCACCTCCGTGGAGGCCGCAGCGAAATCGAGGAATACCAGCGTATTGGTCTTCTCGACCCCCCAGCTTCCGGGCGGGTTAAGGTCCGCCTCACCGCAGCCGGAAACGAGCGCTATAACTATAACTGCCGCCGGAAGGAATATTCTCCACATGGCTCTCCCCCGTTTTCTGGACGCACTATTATATCACACATTATATTCAGTATATTACACCGGGCCGGAGAGGACGGCGATAAAAAAGGGGGCCCGGGATTTGTCCCGGCCCCCCTCTTAAAAGGTGGCTTTACGGCTCTCCTTATCCCTTACGCCTGCGGGCCCTCCCGCGCCTGAGCGCCCCGGCAAGGCCGCCGCCCGCCGTGGCTATGAGGGCAAAACCGAGGAGCGGGTACTTGACGGTAAAGACCAGCGGGGTGAGGGCGGCCCTCGCGGCCGTCCTCAGGGCCTCGTGCCCGCTTATGAAACCGGCGATGGGCGGCGAGGTCCGGTAGTAGAAGTCCACGAAGGCCCTGCCCGCCCTGTTCGTAAGCAGGTGGTCGTCCCTGAAGTCCCTGAGCGCCTCGACGTGCGGGTCGAGGTAGCTCCCGTAGGCCGCAGTGGCGATGTAGCAGAACGTAGCGGAGCTGCTCCCGGTGTCTGTGTCGGTGGGGTCGGCAGGCGCGGGATTGGAGGCCACGGTAAGGGATAGCGTTTTTTGTGTTGTAGAGCCATTGATATCCTCAACCTGCACGATAAAATCATACGTGCCGGGCGCCGAACACGTACCGCTTAATATGCCGGTGCCCTCGGCGATGCTCAGGCCGGCGGGCATGGTGCCACCGGCGTAACTCCACTTATAAGGCCTCATGCCGCCTGTTGCCGTAACCGTGTAGGAGTAGTCCGAATCCACGTTGCCGCCGGGCAGCGTGGCCGTTGTAATGGCCACGTCCGTGGCTATGTGCACTGTAAACTGCTTGGTGGCGATTTCGGAGGGTGCCGAGCCGTCGCTGACCCGGACATCGAAGGTATACGTCCCCGATGTAGTAGGCGTCCCGCTTATGGCGCCGCCGTTGACCATGCCGGGGTAAGGGGTCGTAATGCTCAGCCCGGGGGGCAAATCATCGGGGTCCACGGGTGTCCAATCATAGTCCGGCGTGCCTCCCGAAACCTCAAGGACCTCGTAGTAGGGCGCGGTCGCGTTGCCGCCGGGAAGCGACGTCGTCGCAACAACGATGTCGCTGATGGTTATGGCAAACACCTTTGTGCCGGTCTGCCCCAGGCTGTCCGTGGCCTTGACCAGAAACACTTTGGTGCCGTTTTCAGTCGGCGTGCCTTCTATCTTGCCGGAGTTGGCGTCCAGGTTGAGCCCAAGAGGCAACTGGTCGTAATTGATGTCGAGTTTCCAGCTGTAAGGGTATAAGACATCCGGCGTCCCGCCTACCGCCTCGAACTGCTGGCTGTAGAACACATCCGTTGCGCCGTCCGGGATCGATTCCGTGGTAATGGTGATGACGGAGACGTTCAGGGATAATATCCTGACGGTGGAAGCGCCGGTATCGTCCGTCAATTGAACCTTGAAATAAAACGTCCCGACACTGCCGGGGGTCCCGCTTATCACACCGGAGACGGTGTCAATGCCCAGACCGCCGGGCAGCCCGCCTATGTCGGAAAGAATCTCCCAGTTATAAGGCGGCTCTCCACCCGAGAGGCTTAGCGTAAAGCTGTATGCCTCGCCGAGCTGCCCCGAGGGCAGGGCATCGCTGTTGGTGGCCGGGTCGGTCACAATCGAGAGGGCGGACGTTATGGTTATCGAGAGGTCTTTCGTCGCAATAAGGCCGTCCGAGTCCTGCACCTGCACTGTAAATGGAAACGTGCCTGTCGCGCTTGGATTGCCGTGTATTCTACCTGCCGGGTCAAGGATCAGGTTATCCGGCAACCCGCCGAAGTCGGACCACGTGTATACGTTGCTGCCGCCCGCCGCCTGGAGGAACTCCTCGTAGGGCACGTCAATAGGGCCGTCGGGCAGCGACGCGGTCGTAATGCTGAGCTCGGATATCTTAATGGTAAACTCCCTATTGGATCCCTTGGCATTGGCGTCCGTAAGCTGGACATAAAACTTGTACGTCCCGGTGGTGTTCGCCAGGGGCGCCCCGCTCAACAGCCCCTTGGAGGCCGAGGTGCTGAGGAATATGCCGTCGGGCAGAAGCCCGGGTTCCGGCGCCCCCGAGGCGTTCACGATGGCCCATGTGTAAGGAGTGGTGCCGCCCGTCCCCTCGATGGTCGCGTTATAAGGCGATTCCTCCGCGCCGTCGGGCAGCTCGTAAGTCGTTATCACCGGGTCGTTGCCCTTGCCGTAGCCGCTCAAATAGATGACTTCCTTGCCGCCGTCCGTGATGATTTCCATGGAACTGTCAAGCCCGCTGTATGATTTCGGGCTGTCGGGGGTAAAGGTCACCGCCATGAGATAGCAGGTGGCCGGGTTGATGCTCGTGGGCTTCGCGGTGGTCATGTTAAAAGGCTTTGAGGGGTCAAGCGGAGAAATGGCCACGTATGTGCTTCCGTTGAATTGCGAAATGGTCAGGGGCGCGTTGCCGTAGTTGCATATCTTGAACAGCCTGGTCACGGGCTCCCCGACCAGCACCTCTCCGAAATCAATGGTCTTGTTGTAGAGGGGGACTTCGTTTTCGTCGGTTATCCAGAGCTGCGGGGCGGTGGAGTCTTCCCAGAAATTGGCGTAGATGTCCGCGTCCGCGCGCGGGCCGTTGACGACCGAGGCGTTCCTGCCGTCGGACCACGCCACCAGGAACTTCCGCGCTTCGTTGTCGCCGAAGGCCACGACGGGGTTAATCTGGTTGCTCTGGTCCACGGTTATCGGAAAGTTCCCACCAGAGAGCTGCCCCTGCGGGTCTATGAACTGGCCGTAGATGTCCATGTTGGTTATGTTGGCCTCTTCGTTCCGCGCGTCCTCCCAGGCCACGAGGAACCTCTGGTTTGCCGGGTCGACGGCAACCCGGGGCAGCGTCTGCCTGTACTGCGCGTTTGATATGGGAAAGGTGGACTTGACCGCGGTATGGTTGCTCGCGTCTATGAGCTGGCCGTAAATGTCCATGCCGGTGTTCGGGTCCTCGCTCTCCCATGCCGCAAGCAGCATCTTCGTCTGGTTGTTTTCCATGATGGCGAGCGAGGGGTTGTATGAGAAAAGGCCGTCCGCGTCGAGGTCGATGTGCTTCGCACGGCCGAGGCCGGTGTTCTTCCTGACGATGATTTTCTGGTTCGCGTCCTCCACGGGCAAGGTCCATTCTCCATCGACGTGCCACGAACCCTCGGACATATAGCCGGTAGAGTTGATTACAACTTCTCTCCACCAGTACAAATCCAGGTCCACCGTGACGTGCTTGCCCGACCACGCGGTAACGGCGATGCCGTCTGAGGGGCCGTATGCAATATCGGGCGAGGACTCGTCCACTATAATGTCGAAGCTCATTTTTTTAATGTCGTAGAATTCCAGCCCCCAATTTCCTTCCGCGTCCTCGGGCGTATTGGCCACGGTAGCCGTCACACAATCCGAGGAAACCTCGCCGGTGTTGGTCACAATATACTCGCTTATGTTTTTGGCGGCGCCTCTTACCGGCGTGCCGCCGCTATATCCCACGGGGCGATACCTTACCATCAGCTCGTCGGATGTGTCGCCAGGGAAATAATCGAAACCCGGCGCGGTGTTGCCGCAGATGTTGGGTTGCCAGAAATATGTGAATTCCCGGTCAGTCATATCCTGCCAGACCACCAGGAATTGCTCCGTGACCTTGTTAAAGACCACGGAGGGAGACTGCTGGTTCTTGTACTGGGGGTTCGCCGCCATGCAATTAGCAATGTCCGTGGGAAGTCCAAAAAAATAATAGGGACAGGTTTCTTCGGAGGCTTCCGTACAGTACTCATGTTTCCAGGTTCCGTCGGTAAAGTAGTCGTCGCAGCTTGAGTGCTCGGATATTTTAAAATCATCGCCGTCAGGGGCGCCGTCGGGGTCTATGAACCGGCCGTATATCTGGCCGTAATTGTTTCTCATGTCCGCCCAGACCACGAGGTACCTCCCGTTTCCGCTGTCGCTTACGTGGTCGAAGGCCACCCTCGGGCTCAACTGGTTCTGGGTGGAGGCGTCATCGGAGATGATGAATTCGGTTCCAACCGCGTTGGTTATCGCGTCCACAAGCACGCCGTATATGTCCGCCCCTTTGCCGTTTTTATCCCTGTAGTCTTCCCATACCACGAGGTATTTGTTATTTATGCCGTCGTAGGCGGCATCCGGCACGGACTGGTCGTCCGTCGAATTGGTCACGATGATGTCGCTGTCCATCACCAGGGCCTCGGTGCCCAGGACGCCCCCTCCCTCGCCAACGCCCGCCGACGGGGCCATCGAGCCGTCCTCGCCGCAGGAGTAAAGAAGCAGCGAGCCCGCCGCCAATAAAATAATAATTGCAACTGATAAGAAAGCCGTCTTTTTCATGTCCCTTTTCCTCCGAATTCCTTAAGCAAGACCCGGGGCGCCCGCCTGAGCCGCTTGCGGGCGGCCTGCCCCTGTTTTCGTATTTTTATATATGCTTATCGGGTTGACCTCACCAGAACCCTTAATACCATCTACGTCATTCCCCGGCTTGACCGGGGAATCCAGTGTTTTTGCGTCTGGATTCCCGCCTTCGCGGGAATGACAAATAACTGGTGTGCTCAACCCGATAAGCATATTTTTATACGCCCCATCGCGGACATTATGAATGCCCTGATATAAAAAGCAATACGATTGTTGCAATATGCGTGCCAGAAAAATCGCCGCAAAATCGTCATAAGTCCAGGGGGTTTTCCGTTTCCGCATGCCGGCCGGACGCAAAAGTGTGTAGAGGGTTCCATAAAGCCTGTGTAACCCGTTACACAGGCCGGTGCTGCCCTTGTTGAGTCCATACGCACGGCCCTCCCCTCTGGTCACGGTCGAGTCCCGCTGAAATTATTTCACGATTCTCGGGGTTATGAAAATCAGGAGTTCGTTGGGCGAAACCGAGACGCTGCGCGTCTTGAAAAGCCAGCCCAGCAGGGGTATCCTGCTGAGCCAGGGCACCCTGATTTCGGACTCCGTCTCGCTGTTGCGGTAGATGCCGCCGAGGACGAGGGTCTGCCCGTCCTTGACCAGCGCCTGGGTGTTAATCTCCTGCTTGTTTATGCCTATCTCGTTGCCGACCGGTATCTGGGTGTCGTTTTTCGCCTTGACGAGCAGCTTGAGCATGCCGTTTGGCTGTATCTCGGGCGTCACGTTAAGCTCGAGCACGGCGTCCTGAAACTCGGTCTTCGTGCCCTCGGAGCTTGTCGTTGAGAAAGGTATCTGCACGCCCTGCTTGATGGTGGCGGCCTGCTTGTCGATGGTGAGGATCCTCGGGTTTGCGAGGTTCCGCACCTTGGAGACGGACTCCAGCGCCTGGAGCGAAAGGTTGAGCGTGACGGTCTCGGTATAACCAATGCTGATGACGCCGCCGGAGGCCGGCACGGCAGGCCCCGACGCAAGCGGCGGCGTGTTGACGGAGACGTCGTATGTCGAGGCGTCGGATATGAAGCTGAAGTTGTCCTGGTTCCCGGAGCCGCCCCACCTTATCCCCAGGGAGCGGCTCTGCTCCGAGTTGACCTCCACAATCTTCGCCTCGATGAGCACCTGCATGGTGCCGTGCTCCGGGGTGTCCCAGTACGTGACCTCCTCGTCGATTATCCTGTTTAAGCTTTCCTCAACGTCGTTGAGTATGAGGGTGTTCGTCCTCTCGTCGATCCTCGACGTCCCCCTGGGGCTCATGACCTTGGCCTCGTTGAGCCTTGTCTGCATCTCGCCGGCGTCGATATACTTAAGGGGTATGGCCACCTGCAAAAGGTCGGCGGCCTTCATGCGCACGCCCTTGAGCCTGGCCTCCTCCTCCTTCTGCTTGGCGAAGACGTCGACCGGGGCGATTCTCAGTATATTGTCCTCCACGGACTTGTCCAGGCTGGAAATCTCCAGTATGATGTCAAGGGCCTGGTCCCAGGGCACGTTAAGGAGCTTGAGGGTTATCTTGCCGCTGACGCTCGGATGGATGACGACGTTTAAGCCGGCTATGTCGCCGATGAACCTGAAGATGGGCACGATGTCGGCGTCCTGGAAATCGAGGGAAATGATTTTGCCGGCGTACCTGCGCCTTATCGCTACTTCCTCGGGCTCCACAGCCTCGGGCTCCACGACCTCGGCCTCCTCAACGGGGGGCCGGGCCGCTTCCTCCGCTTCCTCTCCATCCTCGGCCTTGACGACCACCTTCCTGAGCAATTCCAGCGGTATGGATATGACTATCGAGTCGCCGGCCGTGGAGGCGGCGAATTCAACGTCCTTTTCCACGTCCAGCACGAGCCTTACCTTTGTGTCGTAGACCCCGTAGCGTACGGCGACCACCGGGGAGACGACCTTTTCGGGGACCGTCGCCTTCATGGAAACCCCCGGCACGTCGATAACGACCCGGTTGTCGAGGGTGAAGATTTCGGGGTCCATGGTTCCGTTGCCCCTGACCGTGAACTTGAGCGCGCTCCTTGAGAGGGAAAAACTCAAACCGGTTATCTCCGTGGCGGGGACAAGGTCCTCTTCCGCCTGAGGGGGGGCTGCCCCGCGGGCTGCGTCCTCCGCCCCTTCGCCCGCGGCCTCATGCCCCACCACCTTCAGAAGGAGCGAATTGCCTATCTTCTCCGGCTGGAGGTTCAGGGGGGCC
This sequence comes from uncultured bacterium, assembly GCA_965372535.1. Taxonomy (GTDB): domain Bacteria; phylum Nitrospirota; class Thermodesulfovibrionia; order Thermodesulfovibrionales; family JdFR-86; genus CBDVCR01. The sequence continues at coordinate 9,753 of CBDVCR010000077.1, forward strand.
TCAAGGAGCACTTCCATCTTCAGAAACCGCGTCGGGGTCCGCACCTCCGTAAACCTTATTTCGGCTATGCCGCCCTCCTCGGGCGCTATGACGTCGCGCACCCCGCCTTTGCCGACTTCGGGAAGCTCAACCACGACGGTGTAAGGGTCCGAGGGCTTGTATATCGTATAGGAGGAGGTAAACTCCTCCTTCATCCTCAACTCCACCGCGCCCTCCATGGTCTCGACCTTGAGGAGCGTGTTCATGCCGGCGCCGGGTTTCGCCCTGCCGGAGGTCGCGCAGCCGTTAAGAATAAGTACGGTCAAGGACAGACAGATATATAGAGTTCTCCTTATCATCCTCCCTCCTTCCTGCGGAGTCTTAAAACCGTGTCCTGTGTCTGCAAGCGGCCCTTATGGTCGCGAACGAATTCCCTCACCACAACGGCGTCAAGGGATATCCTGTATACGCTTCCGCCGTGGATGCCTATGGGCATCCCTTCGCTTACCGTGTAGGACTTGCCGTCGGGCAGCACCATCAGGGCGTAGGCCTGCCGCCTGTCGGTCGCCGTGGCTATGAGCCTGATCTGGCTCAGGTCATAGCTTTCAAGGGGCGTCTCCCCTTTTTTCCCTTCCTCCTCCAGAGGCTTTATGAGGGAACGGAACGGGTCCCTGTTGTTATAAGCTGTATATTCGTAAAACTCCTTTTTAATCTCAAACCGTTCCACGCCCTCTTCCTGCTCCTGGGCCCGGAGCGGTGCGGCAAAAAAGAGATGGAAAGCCGCGACAACCGCGCTTATGGCCGCGAGGTTCCTCATTGCAGTATCCCGCCCTCCTCCACCGCGGTGAAAGTGACCGCTTTGAAGCTTATGCTCAGCAATATCTCGTCGGCCTCGGCTTTCGCGCCGCCGAGCGTGATGTCGGAGATGTTCACAATTCTCTCAAGCAGGGTAAGGCTCGCGAAGAACTTGCCGAGCCTGTGGTAGCCGCCCCTGAGGGTAATCGAGACCGGCACTTCATAGACAATTCGGCTCGGGTGGTTCCGCTTCGGGGCCGGCTTCCACGAAAGTATTTCCAGCCCCGCTTCGAGGCCCAGGGCCGAGACCTGCTTCAGGAGGGAGGAAATCTCGCTCTCGGCGGGAAGCTGTTCTTCCAGTTCCTTGAGCTTCTGCTTGAGTTTTTCGTTTTCGGCCTTGAGCTCGTCGAGCCTGGCGGCCATGCTCTGGCTCTTGGCGATCTCGGTTTCCTGTTTCGCTATGGACTGTTTCAGGGCCTCTACCTCCTCACCCTTTGGCAGTACGAAGACAAAAGCGGCGGCCGCGATTACCAGTACCGACGGCAGCACCGCAATCAACTTGCGCGCCCACGAGGGCAGGTTCGAGAGCGATTTAAGGTTTATGTTCTTTAAGTCGATGTTTATATCAGCCATTTTGGGCGCTCAGGTCGAAATTTATGTTGAACTTGTATACGGTCACTCCCGAAATTGCCGTACGGGTCGTGCCCAGCAGTACCACGTTGGTAAAAAGGCCCGAGCCCTTAAGGCTCTGCACGTAAGTAACTATGTCGGAGTTCGAGAAACCGTCCCCCGATATGCTTATACTGCCGCGGGAAATCTTCAGGTTATCGAGCCAGATGCCGTCGGTGAGGCGCCTGCTTATTTCGTCGAGTATCCTCACCGGAAGGCTCTGGTTCATGGTAAGCTCCTCGATAATCTTCTTTCTTTCCATGAAGACCTTGTTGCGCTGCTCGAAGCCTTTGACTTCCTTTATCTTCTTGTTCAGCTCGGCTATCTTGTTCTGGTTAGCCCTCCTCTGCGCCTCCAGGTCCTTTATTCTGGAGTTCAAAAAATACACCGCGTAGCCGGAGGCAATAACGGCGAAAATCACGAGGAAGGCCATCGCCACGATAAACGCGGGGACGGGCGTCGGCTTTTTCTTGCGCTTGGTGGGAAGCAGGTTTATCTTTATCATCTGTCCCCGACCCTCCTTATGGCGAGGCCCACGGCCACGGCGGCCATGCACTGGACGTCCTCTATATAGGCTATATCGAACTTCCCCGGTATGCTGACGTTCTTGAAGGGCTCCGCGAGCGTGACCTCAATCCCGACCCTCTCGGCCAGGAGGTCGGGAAAGCCCCTGATAAGAGCGCCGCCTCCGCTTAATACCACCTCATTGACGTCCTCGTGGAAGACGGTGCTCCTGAAATACTCGATGGAGCGCCCTATCTCCCCCACTATCTCCTCGGAGGCCGCGGCCACCACCGAAAGCGCCTCCTGCTCCGAAACGCCCTCCACCGGCTGGCCAATCTTGAGCCGCTCGCCGCTTTCGTACGTGAGGTTGAACTCCTTTTGAAGGGCCTCGGAATGGAGGTTGCTCCCCACCGAGCTGTCCCTCGTAAAGACGGAAAGCCCGCCCTTCAGGACGTTGAGGTTTATGGTGCCCGCCCCTATATTGACAAGGGCCACGTTGCGGTCGGGCTCGATGTCGTAGTTTATCTCATACATGTTGCCCAGGCAGAAGGCGTTTACGTCCACCATAACCGGTTGAAGCCCCGCCTCGCTGACCACCGAGGTGTACTCGTTGATGATGTCCTTCTTGACCGCCACGAGCATCACGTCCATCTGCCCGGGCTCTTCGGTGGGGCCGAGTATCTGGAAATCTATATTTACGTCCTCTATGTCGAAAGGCACGTACTGCTCGGCCTCGAATTTTATGGACTCCGCAAGCTCCTCCTCGGACATCTCCGGAAGCGTTATCCGCCTGATGATGACCGAGGCATGGCCGGCTATGCCGAGCACGCAGTTTTTTGCCCGCACCTTGGCCTTCTTCAGAAGCTCCCGTATGGACTCCACAAGCCTGATGGAGTCTATGATGGAGCCCTCGACTATGATCTCCGGGGGCAGGGGCAGCATCTCGAAGGCCTCCAGCTCGTAGCCGCCCCTCTTTTCCTTAAGCTGCACTATCTTAAGGAAACTCGACCCGATGTCCAGCCCGATTGTCTCTTTTCGTCCGAAAAGCATATTATATTTATTAAACTTATATTTATACTTATTGTCAAGTACTTTTTTTAATTAAATTCATTGCTTCTATCTCCAACCTTAAAATGTTGGTTTAAGGTTTTGCCTGATTCAGGTGGAGAATCCTGTCAATTTTTATCCTCTCGCCCGATACGACCCCGATGGCGAAGAGCCTTCCTCCGGGGTCTTTAAGCCTGAGGCTCTCGCCCTGGCCGACGCCGTAGGCCCGGGCGCCAAAGGGCCTGCCGTTTAAGGCGTACGAGTAGTCCCCCGCGGAAAGCGCCGCTTCCCTCAGGTGGGAAAGCGCGGAGTCAACCGAGACGGCGGCGGACTCCCTGCCGGGAAGCTCATCAAGGCCGGCGGAGCCCTCCACCCCGAAGCCCCCTATCCTCACCCTCCTTAATTCCGTCATATGGGCGACGGTGCCCAGGGCGCGGCCTATATCGTCCACCAGGACCCTTATATACGTGCCCCTTGAGCAGGAGACCCGGAGCCGCAGGAAGGGGGGGCTGAAATCCTCCGCCGCGAGGCCGTAAATACGCACCTCCCGCTCGGCCCTTTCAACTTCCTCCCCCTTCCGGGCAAGCTTGTAAAGGGGCTTCCCGCCGACCTTGAGGGCGGAGTACATGGGGGGCCTTTGCCGTATGGCGCCCCTGAAGCGCGAAAGGACCGCCTCCACCTCCCCGGGGCCGAAGGAAAACCCCTCGTCCGTCTCGATGACCTTCCCGTCGGCGTCTAAAGTGTCGGTGCGCTCGCCGAACTTCATTGTGGCCACGTACTCCTTGCCGAGGTCCATGAGGAACCTGCTTATTTTCGTGGCCTCGCCCGCGCAGACCAGGAGCACCCCGGTGGCCAGGGGGTCCAGGGCGCCGGCGTGCCCGGCCTTTTTTATGCCGAGGAGCTTCCTGACCCGTGTGACCGCTTCATGGGAGGTAATGCCGCGTGGTTTGTCGAGGTTTATCACCGCATGCACCGTAATATTTTATCATATCGGGAAAAGATAAGGCACGGCCCCGCTCTGCGGAAAACGAGCGGGCATTTTTAATCTCAACCAACAGGGCCGTTTGCAAGCTGACCCATAAATGTCTCGAATCCCCTCTGCATTAAGCTCTGGAATGAATCCTTCCTGCGGCAAGCTGCTTCCCTGCCCGCAAGGGAGGGGAGAGATTCGGATACCCTGAGCCGGTTGCATGTATAATAGGTGAATTAAACCGGTCTATTCCCTGCAGCTTGCCGCAGGGAGGATTCATTGTCAGGAGGAGGCAAATGAGACTAAAGGTTTTATTGGCGTGCGTTGTGCTTTTGCTTGCCGCCCTGCCGGGCCGGGCCGGGGCGGGCTTTGATCTGGGCATCTCGGTGGGGGACGGCGGGGTAAAGGGTTTTTACCTCGCGGTGGGGGATTACTTCGACGTGCCGCAGACCGGGATAGCGGTGATTAAAAAGAAGGGCCTGGCCGACGACGAGGTGCCGGTGGCGTTGTTTCTTTCCGCGCGGGCGGGCGTTGCCCCCTCCACGATAGTGGCCCTCAGGCTCGGGGGCATGAGCTGGCTGGACGTAACCATCAAGTACGGTTTTACCCCCGAGGTGTTTTACATGCCCGTAAAGGCGGGGCCGCCGTATGGAAAAGCCTATGGCCACTACATGGGCAGGCCCAGAGGGCAGTGGAGGAACTTAAGGCTCAGCGACGCCGAGGTGGTGAACCTCGTCAACCTCAGGTTCATATCCGGCCACTACGGGGTGTCCGCCTCGGAAGTAATAAAGATGCGGGAAAACGGCCACGGCTTCGTCAGGATTAACGGCAGCGTAAAGAGTGCAAAGGGCGGAAAGCAAGGAGCAGGGCGAGGTCCCGGGAAGGCGCCGAAAAAAGGCAAGAGGAAATAAGCGGCAGGAGGCCGCAGTGCGGACGGACGGGAGGCGGAGACGGGTGCGGCGCGGTTGTGCAAATAATTTTAAAAAAATTGCCCGGGGGGCTTGCATTTTATTTTTTATATGAGATACTTTATAATACCAGCTAAATTAGAGGAGGTGATTTATGGCTAAAGTCAAGGGAGACGTAAAGCTCAACAGGGTGACCGGAGCGCTAATCAGGGAGATGCGCAAAAGAGGCGGCATGTCCCAGACCGCCCTCGGCAAGAAGATGGGCGTGTCGTTTCAGCAGGTGCAGAAGTACGAAAACGGCACCACCCGGCTCAGCATCCCCAGGGTGTTTCAGGTGGCAAAGGTCTTCAACATGAAGCCTTCCGACCTGGTCGGAGAGATCGAAAAAAGGTCGAGACCCTAAGCCGGGGCTGCCTCTTCCGGTTCAAACGGCTTTAAGCAAAAGGGAGGCCGGGCAGGCGCGGGGGGGCCCAACCCTGCCCGGAAACCCGCTGGCCCTTCCGGGGCCTTTCTCCCGGCGGGTAAAGCGCCTGCGTCTTATGCGGAGGCCCGGGGCCGGAGGAGGTCCTTGCTTTTTTCACCCCCGGTGCGCCATCGCATATTGTCCGCGGACCGGCAAGACAAGCTTTTCCGGGAATGAATTCTCCCTGCAGCTTGCAGGCTGTCCGACAATGCAAAAATAGCTGGTTTTGTCATTCTGAATTTATTT
>CBDVCR010000078.1:0-15059 GCA_965372535.1 uncultured bacterium
TGCAAAGCATATTGCACCGTCGGGGCTCTGAAGTAACTTCTAACAATCTCTGGCCGTTTTTGAGTGCTTCGCAAGTATCCTCTTACGTCAGCCATCATCTCATCAAGGCTCCCGGCACGTCGTCGTCCAACGGCATTACTCTTTACATCGTTATTAAGCATTTCGTCAGGATTGAGATCGGGGCTTTACGGCGCCGTCGAGTCGGAAGCTTTGAAAGCGTTCATGGGCGTGCTGATTGCCCTCTGGTTCGTGGCGAATTTCAGGGTCGGGCTTTACGGGAAATAAACAGGCCGCGGCTGTGTATTACCGGGCCGGACGATGTCCCGGCTCTCACATTATTGCGTCCATTCGTCCCCCGCCTTTTTAAACCCAGGTTTTTAATACTCCGGCAATTAAATAACTTAATGCCGTCATTCCCGCGCAGGCGGGAATCCAGACGAAAAGCGCTGGATTACGGGTCAAGCCCGGAATGACATGACAGCGGTTCTTTCATATATTTATATAAAGCGTCATAAATAATTGCGCATAAATCGTCATTCCCGCGAAGCTTGTCCCCGCGAAGGCGGGGAGCGGGAATCCGGACGGAAAAGACTGGATTCCGGGTCAAGCCCGGAATGACATACAAGATGGAGACATTTTCAGCCATTCGCAATTACTTAAGTCGCTATGTATATGTGCCGGAGTAATAATCTGAACCAATACCTTGTGGGGGTTATCAAAAAAGACAATTGGCGTCAATATGCAGCATGGTTTATCAGTCCATGTCCTTATGCTCTGAAATGGACCATGCTTGCAATGCCCCGTACCCCCTCAAAGATATTTCCGGATGTTTTATATTACTATGAGTATTGAATATATCGTGAACCCGGAGGCGCGAGCGGGATATGGATATAGGATTACTGGCAGCAGCTTTTCTTGAGGACGTCTGGCCGCAAATGGTAGGCGCGCTGAGCCTGCTTCTGGCGGTACTGGCTTCGGGGCACGCGATACTCCAAAAGCGCGACGTACGCTCGGCCGTGGCGTGGGTGGGCCTTATCTGGCTCGTCCCCGTCCTCGGGGCCGTCCTTTACGTGCTTATGGGAATCAACCGCATCAAGCGGCGCGCCAGGGCCCTTCGGGCGGGGCAGGCCGGATACCGCGCGCCCCTGGACCTGTCGCGTTGCCCCCCGGTGGACCTTGAAAAGTCCCTTCCGGGGCACGAGCAGTTCCACGCCCTCTCGCGGCTGGTCGGGGAGGTGGTGCAGAAACCCCTCCTGGCCGGAAACCACGTTACCCCTCTCGTAAACGGAGACGAGGCTTACGAGGCCATGCTCGCGGCCATCGACGGGGCCGGACAATCCGTTACGCTCTGCACCTACATCTTCGACAACGACGGCGCGGGCAGGAAGTTTCTGGACGCCCTTGCCCGCGCCGTCGGGCGCGGGGTGGAGACACGGGTGGTTGTGGACGACGTGGGGGCCCGATACTCTTTCCCACCCATTACCCGCATCCTCAAACGCAGGGGCATCAAGGTGGCGCGTTTTCTGCCAACGCTCATTCCCTGGCGCGTGCCCTTCGTAAACCTCAGGAACCACCGCAAGATACTCGTAATCGACGGCAGGGTGGGCTTTACCGGCGGCATGAACATACGTGAAGGGCACGTCCTCGCCGGAAACCCCCGCCATCCGGTGCGGGACCTGCAGTTCCGGGTTGAAGGCCCCGTGGTGGCCCATCTCCAGGAGACCTTCGCGGGAGACTGGTTCTTCTCGACCGGCGAAAGCCTCATGGGCGGGAGATGGTTTCCTCCCCTTGAGCCCGCGGGGCCGGTGATAGCCCGGGGCATCCCGGACGGCCCTGACGAGGATTTCGGCAAGCTGCCCTGGACCGTACAGGGCGCGCTTGCGTGCGCGAAGTCCTCTGTAATGATAATGACGCCGTATTTTCTCCCCGACGGCGCCCTCATCACTTCCCTGAACCTCGCGGCCATGCGCGGCATAGAGGTGGACATAATCCTCCCCTCCGTGAACAACCTGCCCCCGGTCCATTGGGCTTCAACGCACCTCTGGTGGCAGGTTTTGCGGCACGGCTGCCGCATCTGGCTTACGCCGCCGCCCTTTGACCACTCAAAGCTCATGCTCGTTGACGGCATGTGGATGCTGTTCGGTTCCGGAAACTGGGACCCGAGGAGTTTCGAGCTTAACTTCGAGTTCAACGTGGAATGCTACGACCGGGGTCTTGCGGAGCGGCTCGGGGGCCTGGCTTTCGGCAAGCTCGAAAACGCCCGCCTGGTGAGCCTCGACGATGTGAACGGCCGCAGCCTGCCTGTCAAGCTGCGCGACGGAATAGCAAGGCTTTTCTCCCCCTACCTGTGAGCCTGCCTTGCCGCGCCCGGACGGGTTTTATTTTTCTTTCTCTTTTAACTTTTTCACTATGCCCGCCCGGTTGAGCCTCTTGCGGCTCGCCCTGCCGTCGCGGAGGATGTGGCGGAGGTAGTCGATGTTTTTTTCCACGGCGTCCATGTACATGTCCCGGTCGATGTCCCAGCGCGCCTTGAAGTGGTTCCTCATATACCTGTCCGTGTAGCCTATATCTTCTTTAAGCCGCCGCTTTATCGACTTGTAGAAATCAAGGGTCTTCGCAAGCAGTTCGTCCTCGCCTTTGAGGCCCATGACGCGGGCCTCGGCGAACTCCCTGTAAAGGTAAAGCAGCTTTTCGAGGTACAGCCGGTCGGCCATCTGCCCGAGGATGTCGCCGGCAAAGAGCGCCTTGCCCGCGGTCTCTTCCTCCTCGGAGGCAAAGGGAATGTCCTTGAAGTTCGCGTCAAGGTCGGTGGCCATAATCAGACGCCCGCAGGTCTCGTATTCTCCCCGCGAGAACCCGTTGCCCTCAAAGTAGTTTTTCAAAAAAATAAGGCTCCGCTCCACATGGACCATGGCGTATTTTGCACCGGTTCCGCCGAAGTCGTCGTGGCCCTGGATGTATCCCGCATCATGCAGGAGGGCGCTGATGAGGCAGAGCTCGGCAACCTCCTCGTTCAGCGGGAGCCCCTCGATATGCAGCCCGTGCAGGAGCCGGGCGGTGCAAAGGAGCATGTCGGTGGCGTGCTTCAGGTCGTGGTATCCGGTATTGCATTTCCGGTATCCGAGGTACCTGCCTTTATAAAGCCTCACCGTGTCGTCAAAGACCCGCCTGAGTTTATGGAGGCCGTGGTCGGGACAGACCGCGAGGAATACGGCCTGGACCTCCGCGAAGACGCTCTCTGGCCTTTCCATGTCCACCAGCAGCGACAGGTCTGTCGAAAGTCTGCTTGTGTATTTCTCGGTCCCCATGCTCCGCCGTATCCCTAATTGAATGGTATAGCCGGAAAGTGCGGCCTGTCAATCCCGTGATGCATTTTCGCTTCCTTGAAAGCCCTCCCCGGCCTGCTAACCCGCCATGGAAAAAGTCGTCTCATGCGAGCCCCCTGATTTCTTCGTAGACTTCCTCGGGCGTCACGATGGCCCCGCCGGGCTTGCCGTAAAGCAGCACATCGGACTTGCCGCGGACGGCAAGCCTTACGTCCTCCACCATCTGCCCGGCGTTGAACTCCACGGCGACGAACCGCCTCCCGCCGCCGGCCAGTTCTCCAAGCGCCTGTTCGGGGAAAGGGAACAGGGTAACGGGTCTGAGGATGCCTACTTTCACGCCCTCCTTCCGGAGCCGCTGCTTGGCCGAGAGCGCCACCCTGGCCGCCACGCCGAAGGCCACGATGACGAGTTCGGCGTCTTCCGTATCCAATGCCTCGTACCTGACCTCGTTTTCCTTCATTTTGCGGTATTTTTCCTGGAGGACGTTGTTTCGCCTTTCCAGCTCCCCCTCGCCCATGTAGAGGGATTTTATGACGTTGGCCCGCCTGCCCCTGGCGCCGGTGAGCGCCCAGGGCTTTTCGGGGAGGGGAGGCGGCGTGTAAGGGGTTTTGCAAAGCGGCTCCATCATCTGCCCCACTATGCCGTCGCCGAGGACCATTACCGGCGTGCGGTACTCGTCGGCCTTGTCAAACGCAAGCATCGTAAGGTCCCATGCCTCCTGCACGCTCGATGGGGCATAGACGAGCATACGGTAATCGCCGTGCCCGCCGCCCTTTGTAGCCTGGAAATAATCCGCCTGGCTTGCCGAGATGTTTCCGAGGCCCGGGCCTCCACGCTGCATGTTGACGATTACCGACGGAAGCTCGGCCCCCGCAAGGAAGGAAATCCCCTCCTGCTTAAGGCTTATACCGGGGCTGCTCGATGAAGTCATGGCCCGTGCGCCCGCCGCCGCCGCGCCGAAGACCATGCTGACGGCCGCAAGCTCGCTCTCCGCCTGTATGAAGACCCCGCCCGCCCCGGGCATCATGAGGGACATGTGCTCGGGTATCTCGTTCTGCGGGGTTATTGGATAGCCTGCGTAGAACCTGCAGCCGGCCTCTATCGCGGCCTCGGCAATGGCGTAGTTGCCTGCCATCAGGACTTTTTTCATACGGAGAGATTATACCACACGGGCAATCCGGCTCATTTGCCCTACGGGGCGGAGGCCGGCTTGTCCGGGAGGTTGCATATCCGGGGAGTGCCTTCCTGTATCTTATATATGTCCCTTTTCATCATGAGGGTGGCCATCTCCCTGTCTATCAGGCCGTCGGTCCGCAGCAGGGCCCTTGCTATATTGGAGTTTATCTCGCGGGGGGAGACGTCGGAAAGCTCAGGCACAAGGTATATGCCTTCCTCGCCGAATTCGCTCGTGAGCATCTTGTAGAAGTCCTCAAGGCACCGGCCTATGTACGCCCCCCCTATGTAGACGCTTTTGGCGTCCACGCTCAGGAGAAACTCCATTACGCCGAGGGCGTCGTCCGGCGTGAGTTGCCCCCGGTTCGGCGATTCGGACTCCACAAACACCACGGACCTGGACATGTTGGTCACCTCGTTGAGATAACGCATGTACTCGTCCCTGCCCTTTCGGTAAGTGTAGCCGGGGTATTGCTTATAGTTCCTCGGGACGACGATAATTATCAGTTTCTCCTCGGTCGACTTGAACTCGATGAAGTCCCTCATGCGCCTCTCCTGGGCCTGGAGCAGCGCGAACTCCGGGTTCATGGGCTTTCTCTTCAGGAGGATTTCCACCACGTTGAGGGGGGAGATTTTCCCCTTGTTCTTCTTGAGCTTTTTCGGGAAGTGGAAGAACGAGAAAAACGACGGGTGCACGATTACATATGCCACGCCTTTGTCGAGGAATTTCCTGTACGAGAAGTATTCCTTTGACGAGACGTTCTGAAGCCTCCGCAGCATCAACCCCTTGTAGGACTCTTTTATCCATTCGGGGTCGTCTTCCACCATGGCGTTGCGCTCCTGTATCATGTTCATTATGTTGTTGAGTTCCACGGGGTCCCTGTCGGAAGTGCCGACAGCGGGCAGGACCATGTCGACGTCAAGGGGGACGATCTTGGGAGGTTTTTTAAAGGAGCACCCCGCGAGCGCGAAAAGAAACGCGGTAAGAGCGCAAAGCGGTAAAATCTTTCTTGCAATGTGCTTCCCGGCTGTCATCAGAACCAATCCTGAAAGAGAATTAGTATTATTATATCCTAATCGAGGGAGATTACGCCACATGCTTAAGCCGACAGGTTTGGAAAAGCGTCCCTCTGGAATATGGTAAAATGAAAAATGCGCTCCTTTAACGCCATATCCCGCGGGCTCGCAATCCCTGCCGCCGTCTTTGTGCTTGCCGTGTTTTCCGGTATGTCCTCCTGCGTGGAGAGACAGGCGGTTCTGCCGCCGGAGATGCCTCAATACAGGGGCCCGGTGGACGTGGACGTCCTCAGGGACGCACTCGCCTTCAAGGGCGTGCGGTCAATTAAATCCGAGGTTGACGTGGCGGTATACAGAAAGGGCGACAGGCTCGGCAGGTTCAAGGGCATCTTCGCCTTCCGCTCACCGGGCTCCCTGCGTCTCCGGCTTCTGAGCCCCATGGGCCTCACCGCCATGGAGGTGGTCATGTCCGGGGAGTTCCTGCAGGTTCATCTGTCGGGCAAGAACGCCCTGTACGAGGGCAAGGCGCCGCCTTTTTCCATGCCCGCAAACGCCTTCTACGGCATGGAAAAGGAGGAGGGGAGCTATATTCTCTATGCCTTCAGGCCCACGGGGGGCGTCATGACGCTTACGGGCAAGTACAGCTTCGACTCCCGCACGCTCCGCAATACCGGAGTGACACTATATAACGACGGCCGGAGGTACATGGGCATGCTGCTGGGCGACGTATCCCCCCGCGGGGCGCCGGGGTTTTTGAGGCTTTCTTTCTTTAACGGCTTTGTCATGGAGATGACCCTTAAAAAGCCGGTGGTGGACGCGGAAGTGCCTGAGAAATATTTCACGCCCATAAGGCGCGGCGGAAAGAGCGTCTACCCGATTGACCTCCTCCTTGAGGAGCGCTGAGCCGGCATCGAAGTTTTTCCTCTCCCTCGCCGCGCGCTCATATCGGGTAAAATGATACGTGAGCACCGTGGCCGGATGGATAAGAGCCGCGCAGAGCGCGGAGGGCGAGGAACTCTGGCAGGCCCTGAGGTCGCGGCACCATGAGGCGCTTTTAAACGCGGCCCACAACCGCAACCTCACGGAGGACATGGCGCTCTTCATTATCAAGCAGAAGAGCTCGCCCCCGGAGGCCCTGGGGTTTCTGGCCTCCGACGTAAGGTTCAAGGGCTCATACAGGGTAAAGCTGGCCCTTGCCAAAAACCCCCGGACCCCCCAGAGGGTCTCCCTTTCGCTCTTGAAATACCTCCGCATATTCGACATGGCCGACCTGAGCAGGAACCACTTCATCCCCGCCGTATTGAGGCAGAAGGTGGAACTGACCTTGATGGAGAAAGTTCCCGCCCTGCCCGCCGGGATGAAAATCGCGCTTTCAAGGAGGGCCAACAGCAGGGTGCTTGAGAGTATCATGCAACAGGGCGACAGAAGGGCCATCGACGCCTGCCTTGGGAGCCCGCGGCTAACGGAGGAGATGCTCTACCGGCTCCTTAACAAACAGACCGCCAAGCCCCTCCTGGTGCGCGCCGTCGCGGAGCACCCCGTCTGGTCGCTCAGGTATCTTGTGCGCTATGCCCTTATACGGAATTTCCACACCCCGATGCAATACGTGGAGGCCTTTATAGAGGGCATGAAGAGCGCCGACCTCCGGGACATCCACGCCGACCCCCGGCTCCCGCTTTCCACGAGGCCCTTTATCTTCAGGGAGCTGCGGCGGAGGAACGAGCCTGTGGAGACGGAAGAAGAAAGGGTCTACGAGCTTTCAGAAGACGACGCCCTTTCGGAAGACGACGGGCTTCATGCGTTGTCGGACGGGGAACGGGAATGAGATTTATGACATTGCTATCTACCACGCCATAAATTCAGGCAAGGATTGAAAAAAGGCCCGGCCCCTTTGCGGCACTTATTTCGGCAGGGTGAAGTAGAAGTTGTTTCCGTACCGCGTGGGCTCGTAGCCCACAACGCCGCCGTGGAGCTCCACAACGTTTTTTATAAAGGACAGGCCGTGGCCCGTGCCCGGGCTGTCGCCGATGTTGCTCCCCCGGTAGCGGTCCTCGAATATCCTCTCCCTCTCTTCCTCCCTTATGTGAGGGCCGGTGCTGAAGACGTTGTATTTCATGCCGTCTTTTCCTTCCCCGAAGCAGCCGGGGACGACCTCGTAGCCGTAGGAGGCGTATTTCCTCCTCTGGCCTGAATCGGTGGTTATCTCGCCGGCGTATTTGAGCGCGTTTGAAAACAGGTTGGCGTAGACCTGGGCCATGAGGCCCACGTCCACAACGCTTACCTCGTCCTCCGGCACGGCGCTTGCGCCCTCGTCCACGGAGATGCCCATGCTCCGGAACCGGTCCAGAAACCGCCCAAGCTGGGGTTCAAGCACTTCTTTCTTGATATTGCACTTCTTCGTTCTCAGGATGAGCCTCCCCCGTTCGAAGTGGCTCCTCCTCAACAGGGTCTCAAGGAACAGGCTCATGTTGCGGTGGTGCCCTGCGATGTCGTCAAGCTCATGGCGGAGTGAGCGGTTGACCTCCGCCAGTTCGGACAGTACGTTGTCAAGGGCGTTTCTGTCAAGGCCCCCGCCCGAGGAGCGCTCGGCGGCGTATTTTTCCACGGCGGCGTTTCTGGACGCCGCGCCCTCGAGGTTCTTGAGGTACAGTTTGTAGACGATGTTCGGGGCGATAATATTGTGTTCTATGTCCGCCACCAGGGTGCGGATGAACCTCAGGTGCTCGACGTTTTTCTCGGCCAGAAACCGGTTGTGCAGGTTATAGCCTATGCGGTTTGCGTATTTCTCGAAAAAAAGCTCCCTGTGCGGCCCCAGGTCCCTGGCCGGGTAGACCTCCAGTATGCCCAGCACGTCGTTTATGGTGCTGAAAGGGAGCTGGTCTATAAGCTGCTTTTTGCCCCGGATGTTCAGCGCGAGGCCGTTGTTGCCGGTGTAGTAAAAAGCCCTGTCCGGTTCAACGGGCGTTGCCGGCGGATGTTCGGCCTCCTCGGTGGCCGTGGCGAGCAGGAACCTGTTTTCTCCGGGGTCTATCAGGTAGAGCCGGGCGTCGAGGCCGAAAAAGGCCTTGGGCACGGCCACGCAGAGGTTATAGAAATCCCGGGTGTCTTCGAACTCCTGCGCAAGGTCGAAGAAGGTCTTGAAGGCGTCGTTTTCCGCGCGGGTGAAGTCATAGCTCTGGTAATCCCTTTTCTTGTCCTCTATGCGCCCTAAAACGTCTTCGATTGTCGCAGGCATTTAAACGAGACCTCTGGGGCCTCCTCACCCTCTCTCGGATTTCCTTTAATTATAACAGAAAAAAGTGGGCTGGACGGAGTTTTTCTACTAAAAGGGGAAAACCGCGGCGGCCTGAAAGGACCGGGGGATTACTGCCTCGGAACATTTCGCTCTCGCGCTGCCGCTCTGAAATCATCCTGAGCCTTGAGCCTGTCGAAAGGTCGAAGGATGAGCCTGTCGCGCTGTCGCTCTGCCGCGCTCTTTTTTATGTGTTCAAAGCCGTTCCTTTAAAACCTTTATAACGCACTGATTTTTAGCAATATTCCGGGCCGTTTTGGTGTCCAAAGTGTGTTCAGGACGGCCCGGCTCTTTATTGCGAGGCATCCTGAGCCTGTCGAAGGACGCAAAGGGGGGAGAGGGGGGATTATATCCTTTAATCCTGCCGCATTGATGATTCTGAAACGGCATCTCCTCGGTCGTCATTCCCGCTCCCCTCTTTTCGTCATTCCCGCGGAGGCGGGAATCCAGGTTTTAAAGCCTTGAGCCTGTCGCTCTGCCGTTCTGCTATCATCCTGAGCCTTGAGCCTGTCGGAAAGGTCGAAGGACGTTCTATGTTACTTCCTTCTCGCGGAACCCGTCCATGTGAACCGGTTCACTATGTGGTGTTCCCTTTTTTGAGTCTGTGCGCTTAAGGGGGTAAGGAATAAAGAGAGATGCGGACTACATCTTTGGAAAATGGTAACAGATACCATTTTCTGTCCCTATTTTAGGGTAGCATCTATTCTTTCTTGACTGGCTTTCTTGACTTCATCCATTTCATGATGGAGAGTCTTCAATTCATCTGCACGCTTACCTTCAAACTGCCGTCCATAATTATATGATGGAAGTCTTCTCAGCATAGTAACCATTAGAGGTCGGTTCTTGGCAAGTACTCGAACCGCAGATAGAGCTTGCGCCGTTTCACCGATTGAAGAAGTGAAGAACTTCTTAATGTCTAACATATTCTTATGAATTCTTGTAAGGTTCTCTATGTAATTCTCAGGACTGATAGTTTTGCTGATTAATGCATCCTTTGATTCTTTGTAAGCCGCATTTATGGTTTCAATGTCCTCATTTAGTTTGTGTAAATGTGTGTTGAGCGCGAAGAATTCGTTAATCAGGTCGATATTCAAAAGGTCGATAAGCAACTCGTTAAAAGTCCCCACAGGGGTTAGCTGATTAGCCCACACAAATACGCGTGACTGTTCCTGTTTTTCTATGTTATTGTTATATAGATCCTCAAAAGTTTCTATTACATAAACATTGTCATCGAGCTTATTCAGTAAGGCATTTAGCAAGAGTTCTATCTTAATGAGAGCATTATAGCCTTTGTTTATTCTGTCAGAATATGACTTAAAGAAATCTCCTATCCTGACGAACAGAAATGCTAAGAACGCTCCAAAGAAAGCTGCTACTGCTACGGTGGAAAATTGAGGACTCGTTTTAATGAACAAATTGTTGAAAATCTGCCAGCAAAACACTGTAATAAATACCAGGACTATTATGAACAATATCACAGCGATTCTTTCTCTCATATCAATTTATTGCTATAGGCTTCCTAACTATGTTAATAACTGATATTCTATTATCGTACTAAGCAGCACTTGTAGTGGGGACAAAGCCTGCCTTTATTAATTTCCGATTGTAGTCTGCATAATTTTAACAAAATTATCAATGCAGAGCATGAGGAAGAAACTCACATTGAAGAATTCCAATATTTTCCGCCTTCCCTCCCTCCCCACCCCATCCTCTCACAAAAACCCCACCCTCTCCATCAACCCATACCCTCGGTTGCGACATCCAACATTATAACAAATCGCAAAACGGTGAACCGGTTTTTTCGGGCGGGCGGAAACCCGGGGCCGGGGGGCTGGCAAAACCGCCCCCCGACCCCGTAAAATGGTTCCCATGCGGAACATAAAGCTCACGCTCCAGTACGACGGCACGGATTTTTCGGGCTGGCAGACCCAGGGCCGCGGGGAGCGGACGGTACAGACGGCGCTCATTGACGGCATCGCGAGGCTCACCGGCCAAACGCCTCTGCTTAAAGCGGCCGGGAGGACGGACGCCGGGGTGCACGCACTGGGGCAGGTGGCCTGCTTCCAGACCGTCTCGCCGCTCCCGCCCGCGACGATAAAGAGGGCGCTCAACGCCCTCCTGCCCCCTGACGTACGGGTGGCCTCCGCCGGGGAGGTTGACGAAACGTTCCATCCGCAGTACAGCGCCGGGGGCAAGAGGTATTTCTATCTAATCGCCAACATGGACTTCGTCTCTCCTTTTGCCCGGAGATACGCCTGGTGGCTGCCCTTCGCCCTCGACTTACCGGGCATGGAGGACGCCGCAAGGCGTCTTGAGGGCGAACACGACTTCCGGGCGTTGATGGGCGCGGGCTCGGCAGTGAGGGGGACGGTAAGGACGATAACTCATCTTTCGGTGGAGCAGGTGGAGGCAATCGGGTTTCTGGGGGCCCGGCTCGAGGGCAGGTTCATAAAGGTCACGGTGGAGGGAACGGGCTTTTTGCGGCACATGGTAAGGAACATCGTCGGCACTCTGGCCGAGGTCGCGCGGGGCAAGCTCGGCCCCGAGTCGGTAGGGGATATTATCGAATCCGGCGACAGGGGGGCCGCCGGTCCCACTGCCCCGGCCAGAGGGCTGTTTCTGGAGAGCGTGTTTTACCCGCCGTAGGAGACGCCTTCTTCCCTTCCCGCGGCCTCCAGCTCTTCCTTTGCCTCCTGGCAGTCCCTGCAGCGGATGGCGAAGGGTATTATCTTCAGGCGCTCGGAGTTTATTTCCTCCTCGCAGTCCTCGCAGACGCCGTATGTGCCCTCGTTGAGTTTCCGTATGGACTCGTCTATCTTGACGAGGGTTTCGTGGTGGGTGCTGAGTTTTCTGAGGTTAATGTCCTCGGACAGGTCGATGACGGACCAGTCGCCGCCGTCCAGGGCGGTTTCCACGAGCTGCCGGTTTTCGCCCTTTATGTATTTAGAGATTTCTTCCCGGGCCTCCTTGAGTATCTCGTCTCTTTTCTGAACGAGCAGCCTCCTCAGCTCCTTTTCATTGGGGCGGGCTCCCTCGTTCTTCGGAGCCGGGGGCTTCCGCGAAGCTTTTTTCGCGGCCCCCGCCCTTTTGGCCCGGGTTTTTCCGGCTCCCTTTTTGCCCGGCATCAGTTCTCCGCAACCGCCTCTTCGGCTTCTTTTTCGGGTTCTTTTTCCTTGTGGACTTCCTGGATGCTCCGCACCTCGATGCCCGCTTCCTTCAAGGCCTTCTGTATGTCCACCGGCTTTGCGTCCTCGACCTTCAGGATGTAGTTGATTCTCATGCCCTTATACCTCCATTGTCTCTTTCTCTTTATGTTCCACGGTTTCGTCAACCTTCTTTATGTAAGAATCGGTCATTTTTTGCACTTCGTCAAGGGATTTTTTCAGTTCGTCCTCGCTTATTTCCTTGTCCTTTTCGAGCTTCTTCAGAGCCTCGTTGGAGTCGCGCCGGATGTTTCTTACCGCGACCCTGCCCTCCTCGCCCCTTTTCTTGATGAGTTTGACGAGGTCCTTTCTCCTTTCCTCGGTAAGGGACGGTATGTTTATCCTGATAATCTTTCCGTCGTTTGCGGGCGTCAGGTCGAGGTCGGACTTCATGATGGCGCGTTCGATGTCCTGGATGACTTTCGGCTCCCATGGCTGGATGGTTATCTGCCGGCTTTCGGGTATGTTCAGGGTGGCCAGTTGGTTAAGGGGCGTGGGGTTGCCGTAGTATTCGACCTGGATTCCGTCGAGCAGGGCCAGGGAGGCGCGGCCGGTCATTATCGAGCCGAAGTCCTTCTTGAGCTTTTCGACGGCCCTTTCCATCCTCTCTTCTGTCTTACTTTTTAGTTCCTTTTCCATCCTTTTCTCCGATGACGGTGCCTATTCTTGTTCCGGTTATCACTTTCCCGATGTTGCCCTTTCCCCTGAGATTAAATACCATAATCGGCAGTTTGTTGTCCATGCAGAGAGATATGGCGGTGGAGTCCATCACGTGCAGCCTTTTTTTGAGCACGTCCATGTAGCTGATGTGGGAAAACTTCCTGGCCCCGGGGTCTTTCTCCGGGTCGGCGGAATACACCCCGTCGACCTTCGTGGCCTTCATTATAATCTCGGCGTTTACCTCCATGGCCCTCAGGGCTGCGGCGGTATCGGTGGTGAAATAGGGGTTGCCGGTGCCGGCGGCAAATATTACGACCCTGCCTTTTTCGAGATGGCGAATGGCCCTCCGTCTGATATAGGGCTCCGCCAGTTCCTGCATTTCGATAGCGGACTGAACTCGTGTGGGGATGCCGAGTTTTTCCAGGGCGTCCTGAAGCGCCAGGGCGTTGATGACAGTGGCGAGCATGCCCATGTTGTCCGCCGTGACGCGCTCCATGCCCTTTGCAGATGCCTCCACGCCGCGGAAGATGTTGCCCCCCCCGATGACTATGGCCACCTGGGCGCCTTTTCCCACGACCTCCCTGACCTCGCCTGCGATGTAGTCCACGGTGTCCGGGTCGATGCCGTAGTCCCTGCCGCCCATGAGGGCCTCGCCGCTCAGCTTGAGCAGGACGCGTGCATACTTATGGCTAACCTTCGCCAAGCTGGAACCTCTCGAACCTCCTGACCAGGATGTTCTCCCCGATTCTGCCGATGCTTTCCGTTATGAGGTCCTTGACCTTCTTCTTCCCCTCCGGGTCCTTGACGAACACCTGCTCGGTGAGGCAGACCTCCTCGTAGTACTTGTTGACCTTGCCTTCGAGAATCTTTCCCACAACGTTTTCGGGCTTGCCCTCTATCTGCGCCCTGTAGATGTTTTTTTCCTTGTTGAGCACCTCCTCGGGGACGTCGCCGGGCGTTACGTAGATGGGGTTAGCCGCGGCGACGTGCATGGCGATGTCCCTGGCAAGCGTCTTGAAGTCGTCCGTCTTGGCAACGAAGTCGGTTTCGCAATTGACCTCCACCATGACGCCGAGCTTGTCCATGTGTATATAGGAGGCGATAACCCCCTGGGAGGCCTCGCGACCGGCCCTCCTGGCGGCCTTCGCAAGGCCCTTCTGCTTGAGGATGTCCACGGCCTTTTCCATGTCCCCGTGCGACTCGGCAAGGGCCTTCTTGCACTCCATCATGCCGGTGCCGGTGATGTCCCTGAGTTCCTTAACCATTACAGCCGTTATAGCAGCCATTATTTATTGACCTCCTCTTTTGTCTCCGTCGTCTCATCCTCCGCCGCTTCGGGAGCGCCCTCGCCGGGGGCGTTGCCGGCGGGCGCGGCGGCTTCGCCTCCCTCCGAACTTTCGGGAGCGCCCTTGCCGGCGGGCGCGGCGGCCTCGTCCATAACCCGCTTGGTCTCGGCCTCGGCCTGTTCGGCCTCCTCGGCCTTCGCCTTCTGAAGGGTCTCTTTCCCTTCCAGGATGGCGTCGGCCATCTTGGTGGACATCAGGGTAATGGCCCTGATGGCGTCGTCGTTTCCGGGTATGACGTAGTCAATCTCGTCCGGGTCGCAGTTGGTGTCAACCAGCGCCACGATGGGGATGGAGAGCTTCCGGGCCTCGGCCACCGCGATTTTCTCCTTCCTCGGGTCTATTATGAAAACCACGTCGGGAACGCCGGCCATCTCCTTTATGCCGCTGAGGTTCTTTTCGAGCTTCGTGCGCTCCTTTTCGTACTTGGCCACTTCCTTCTTGGTCAGGAGCGAGTATGTGCCGTCCTCCTTCATGGCGTCAATCTTCTTGAGCCTTTCTATGCTCTTTCTGATGGTGGAGAAGTTGGTGAGCATGCCGCCGAGCCAGCGCTGGTTGACGTAAAAGGCGCCTGCCCTCCCGGCTTGAGCGACGAGGGAGTCCTGGGCCTGTTTTTTCGTGCCGACAAACAGCACCTTGGCCCCCGAGTTGGCGGAATCCTTCATGTAGTTGTACGCCGTTTCCAGCCCCTTCATGGTCTTTTGCAGGTCAATGATGTAGATGTCGTTGCGTTCGCCGAAGATGTAGCGTTTCATCTTCGGGTTCCATCGCTTTACCTGGTGGCCGAAGTGCACCCCGGCCTCGAGAAGTTCCTTCATTGAAACTACGCTCATGGTACGCCTCCTTTTGGTTTTGCCTCCGCTCTTTTACCCCTGGACTCCGCTATGGAGACCACCAGGGGGGTCCGGGTCAGAGCGTGTGGATTTAAGTCTAAAAGTTTATCACGAAAAACCATTCTTAATCAAGGAAGTGTAGTGGTTCGTGTCAAGCCAAAATAGAAATGTCCTATTCGGTTAGTACGTATGCGCCCTCCTTTCGGGGGTGG
>CBDVCR010000079.1:0-14506 GCA_965372535.1 uncultured bacterium
CGTGCGCTGAGAAATACATAAGGGGTGTGGAACTCCTCCATCGTCAGCTCATAGGCGCCTGCATTGCGGTACACTTTGTTGTTATAGTGGTCCTCGTTCACCGTCATGATCGACAAGTAGCGCCCACCCGTCTCAGGTATGGTAAGTGTGGCACCCTTGCTGATATCTATAAGAGCGCCGCTGTAGAGAGTGTCGCGATTCATGCGGATAACGTTTTGGGCGTCTAACGGTACGGGGGTTCTAATATGAGCCCATGTGTTGACTTTGCCACCCACAAGTTTCAGGAAACGATCAATCTGTGAGGCCGTTTCGGCGCGCGCGAAGTTATCCACGTTAACGATGACCGGCTGCATAACGGGCTGTGACCCTTTGCCCTCAAGCGCTTTAGGCGCGGCCCACACACTGCCGGAAACCAGCAAGCCTGCCATAGCTATATGAATGATAGTTTTGTTCATTTTATCATCTCCTTTCTGTCCTCTCCGCCTTCGGAGGGCTCCAGGTCTTGTACCGCTTGAGATCGGGAGCGTAAATGCGCATCATGATATCGATGTCGTAGTCGCCCCGATTAACAGGGAGCCAGTTCTCGGGGGGAACGCCGTACGGCTTCCTGGCGGCCACATGGATCTCGATACCGCCCCGGGCGTTCAACTTCATTCCCGCGTTTTCGCCAACGCTGTACTTCCTGGAATCGTTGGGGATGAAAAAGCCATTCTCAAGGTCATGGAGCGTCAGAGACCAGAACGCTTTGGCCGGCGGCATTGAATCCGCGTCCATGCGGACCACATAGTCATGCATCGCGTTCATCAGCTTTCCATCGACCGTGGTGATCGGCATATAGATGACCTCGCGTGCCGGCTGGCCGATGGGGCCAACGATGGACAGGAACACGAGCACTTCCTGATCCATTTCGCCCTTGGGCAAAAATATGTTTGGCGCGACTTTCTTGAGAAATTCCGGGTCGCTCATTCGCGCCATTTCCTGTCGCGCGACAGCTTGCGCTACCGCCCGGAATCGCTGTCCGTCAATCTGCGCCACGGTCTCCGGGTCGAATGCCTTGCCAGGCTCGACCCCCAGGGGCTTGTACGCGGCCAGCACTGCCTGATCGTTATCATCCTTCGGATCGAATGTGGTGTGATTGAATACGAACTGCATGACCTCCAGCAGGTTGTCCTCGAAGACATCGAAATCGGTGAGGCCAAAGGGCGGGAACTCGGCCTCGTGCAACTTGACGTCCAGGTCTCTCTCTATGCCCGGCGGTGTTTGCCACGGCACAAACTCGACTTCACCGGCATCCTCACCCAGATAGTCCGACAGCGTCAGTAGACGTGTCTCGCGCATGGCCGTGCGGTTGCGCTGGAGACGGGCCGGCTCGTTGGCGTGGGGCATCACGCGTAACAACGCGCCCACGAAATCGCCGGTCAACTCCAACACACGATCGACTCCAGGCACCGGATCGCCCCGGTAGCCCTGGGTCCGTTGCGAGTATAAAAGGATGCGGGACGGCTCGCTAAAGTCTCCCATAGTCGTTGACATGGGGATATTAACGTAGTGATCGTAAGCTGTGACCATCAGCGATACGTACTTCGAGTCGAATGCGGGAAATTCCAGTATCATTGGCTCCTGCCTCACATCGATCATGGCGGGGAGATAGAGCGTGTCGTTGTTCGGGCGCGCGATGCTGCGAAGAGTATGGTCCGCCAGTGCCGTGTTCGCGCGGGTCTTGTTCCACCCGCCAGTGCTCATCGGCGAACTTGGGTCCAAAGCAAATTTGTTGTTCACGTTGTACAACGCCACATACGGGTAGGAACGGCGGACGATGTTCTCGACCTGTTCATCGCTGAGTTCGATGGTCTTTTGTGCCATCGTTGTTGCTGGAAAACCAAGTGTCAGTGCCGCCAAACATGTAATAATTACAAAAGTGAGTTTTCTCATTATCTTATACCTCCTTGATAGTTGAGTTTATTCTGAATAAAGTCAAATCCAGCAGCTCAAACAGTTAACCCCTTTCTCGTCCAAGCCTACTACTTTATTTATCACATAACAACAGTACACTTGCAAATGAAATCATCCTGACACATCATCCTTCTTATATAGTCTTATGGTAATTTTCGCATAAAAATGATAAATGTCAAGTGTTTTTAGTGAAGTTCAACGCGCTTAAGGACGAGAAAAAGCGCTCCTATTACAAGCAGCTTCCAACCTCTTTTAAACTGTCCGACAACCAGGTCGACGAGTTGCGCGACGCCGCCCATCGCATCCTCTTGCAGTCCAAAGAGTTCAGCAGACCGCTGTCAGGACTGGAGCAAGAGGCCAAAAAGGAGGGCATACGCATACTAACCGAATAGGACATTTCTATTTTGGCAAGAATAGGACATTTCTAAATTGGCTTGACACGCCCCACTCCCGGTAATATCATATTGACAGCTCAAATAATCCGTGATACTTTTGAATACATGAAATCGCCTGCATGGCAAGAGGGGGCAGTCTATCGTTTTCCGGGGCGTATAACAAATATCTGGAGGAAGGAAAAATGAATATCCTTAAAACCTTATGCACCGCAGCACTTGCCATATTTGTAATTGTCCAGCCGGACATCGCCGGAGCAGTGGATCTGGATGTGGATGAGTTCGAATCGGTACCGGGGATCGAAGAGATGACGGCCGATATCGAGGAGGAATCCAAGAGGAGCTGGCAAGGCACTTTCGGTCTCGGCGCCGCTTTCGTGCCCGACTACGAAGGGTCGGAGGATTATGATGTCGTGCCCGTTCCCTTTGTAAGAATTCACTGGCAAAACGACCGTTTCGTTGAGCTGTTCGCCCTGACCCTGAAGGGGAACATTGTTCCTTCCCGCACATGGGAATTCGGCCCCATCCTGCGCTTCTCGCCCGGCCGCGACGACGTGGACAACTCCGCGGTAGACGCAATGCGCGACGTTGACGACTCTTTAGAGCTCGGTGCGTTCGCCGCCTATCGCCTGCAGAGCTGGAGTACCAGGGTTCAGGTGCTTCATGATGTGGCAGACGGTCATGGCGGTCTGCTTGCTGATTTCCGAATCGGCTATTCCAGACAAATATTCAAAAAGACGAGGCTTACGATTGGCGTCTCCACCACATATGCAGATGACGACTACATGGAGACGTTTTTCGGCGTCAATGCCATCGACTCGGGCCTCAGCGGCTTGCCCGTATACGCGGCAGATGGCGAAATGAAGGACGTGGGGATCGATATCGCACTGGGCCGTGTCCTTAGAGGAAACTGGAGCATAATAACTGCATTCAAATACAAGCGGCTTCTGGGCGACGCAGAGGACAGCCCCCTGGTTGAAGGCATAGGCGGTGTAGGCAGTGCTGACCAGTTCTCGGGTATCTTTATCGTATCGTACACCTATAACTAATTGCCCGGTCGGGTTGCCGTATCCGACAGCACCGGGCTGCTTTCGGGGGTTGTAGGCAACCCGGCCGTCTCGTTCCCGCTTGCCGACAACGACTTGTTCACTGGCGATGAAGGTCAGGGTACTTATATTGATATCGACAATACCGCGTGCCTGATGTCGCCCAGTGCCCTTACGGTAAAGACAATGGTAAGGCCCACCGAGGTGGACAGGGGAGTAGCTGATAACACGTTCACCAGGATATTCCAGAGGGCCGCGAACTTCATGGTCACCATACTCAACACCGACTACAGGGGCGACGACATACCCTCAAGGTCCGGGAAGGCCAGCATCGAGGTCAAGTACCGCGTGGGCTCCAGGCACAGCTGCCCGGTGACTCCCTGCTCATTAGAGACTGGCACAATGATACAAACAGGAAACCTGTTAAGGGCGTTCTACTCGGCAAGGAAAAGGGCCGGGCTTAACGATGTCCGGTTTCATGACCTCAGACACACGTTCGCAACCCGATTGGTGCAGGCAGGTATTGAGCTTTATGTAGTGAAGGAACTGCTTGGACACAAGAGCCTTAAGATGACGATGCGATACGCCCACCACTACCCCGAATCTCTGCGTCATGGGGTGGATATCCTGGACAGACTTAAGGGTGCGCCTGCTGCAATTTGCTACAATTTTACTACAGTGGCAGAAAAAAGGGGCTACGCGGAATGCGTAACCCCTTTTTTTAAATGGTAGGCGCGGGCGGTTTCGAACCGCCGACCTCTACCGTGTCAAGGTAGCGCTCTCCCCCTGAGCTACGCGCCTGAAACTAAAATTTAACCCCAAAGCAATGGGCTTTGTCAAGGGACTGCGGTCCATGGACGCTCAGGACAGGCTCATCCTTCGACAGGCCCATCCTTCGACAGGCTCAGGATGATGAAAGAGATATGGAGGCTAAAGCCTCCTCTCTCCCATGACCACACGGATAATCTCATCGGGGATTTCATCAAGGGGAAGCACCTCGCTGGCTGCCCCGGCCCTTGCGACCTCGCCGGGCATGCCGAAGACTATGGCGGTTTTCTCGGATTCGGCTATGGTATACCCTCCCTTTGACTTTATTTCCTTCATCCCCTTCAGGCCGTCGTTTCCCATGCCCGTAAGGACCACGCCGAGCATGTTCTTGCCGAACCGCCTGGCCGCGGAGGACATCATGACATCGACGGAGGGCTTGTACCTGTCTTCTCCTCCGGCCTCTTTTAACGCCGCCTCGAATCCGGCGGGGGTTTTCTTAAACGTCAGGTGGAAGCCTCCGGGGCAGAGCAGCACCCTGCCGCTTTCCACGAGGTCGCCGTCCTCGGCCTC
The DNA here is from genome assembly GCA_965372535.1 of uncultured bacterium. Lineage (GTDB taxonomy): Bacteria > Nitrospirota > Thermodesulfovibrionia > Thermodesulfovibrionales > JdFR-86 > CBDVCR01. Next base: position 4,730 of record CBDVCR010000079.1, read on the forward strand.
CTTGACGTTCAGCCCCGTGGACTTGTCGAGCCTTGCGGCCAGGGGTTTTGTAAAACCCCTGGGCATGTGCTGGCTGATTACCATGCCGCAGGGAAGGTCGGAAGGAAGCCTGGAAAGGACCAGGTGCAGGGCTGGCGGCCCGCCGGTTGAGGCGCCAACGGCAACAACCTTTATGCCCGAAACAAGCGGCGCCGACCGCGCGGGCTTCCTGCCAGCGTCCTTGAAGAGTTCCATGTTTTTGCTGAGGACGTCCATGTTGAGTCCACGCACGCCTCTTACCTTGGCGATAAGGTCTTCCTCGATGTTTCGCAGTTCGTGCGACGCCCTTTTGGTGGGCTTGGCGATAACGTCGGCGGCTCCGAGTTCCAGGGCCTTGAACGCCACTTTTTTATCGCTGTTGGAAGTCACCATTATCACGGGGGTCGGCCTCTGCTGCATGAGCCACCTGAGAAAGCCGAGCCCGTCCATCTCGGGCATCTCGAAATCAAGCGTAATAAGGTCGGGCTTCAGCCTCATGACCTTCGACATGGCGTCCATGCCGTTATTGGCCGTCCCTATAACCTTTATCACAGGGTCGCTATCGAGCATCTTCCTGATGGTCTGCCTGCTGAAGGCCGAGTCATCGACCACAAGCACCTTGATGTCCTTTTTCATCTCCTCCAGACCATTCTTAAAAGGCTTTCGTCCGACAACGAAATGCCGGAGCGCCTGGGTTTCTGGTATACCATGTCGTTTTTGAGGTGTTTAAGGGAGAAAGCGGTGGAGACGTTTATCAGCGATTCGGCGTGGCCCAGGAAGAGGTAGCCGCCGTCGGCGAGCCTGTCGAAAAGGTTGTCGATAAGCTTTTTCTTCGCCGGAAGATGAAAATACATCAGCACGTTCCGGCAGAATATGACGTCCGCTTTGCGTACCAGATGGACTTTTCCGGAATCCAGGAGGTTCAGGCTGTTGAAATTGACGAGTCTCTTCACCTCGTCCTTTATCTTATAAACGTCGCCATCTTTTTCGAAATATTTCTCCAGGTAATAACCGTCCGTTGCCCTGAAAGAGTTCTTCGTGTACAAGCCCGTCCTGGCAGTCCGGAGGACCCTCTGGTTTATGTCGCTGCCGACCACCTCGACGTCCCAGCCCCGGAAAAGGCCGGGGTTATCAAGGAGCAACATTGCTATGGTGTAGGGCTCCTCTCCGGAGGCGCAGCCAGCCGACCATATCCTGATTTTCCTCGTTTCCGATTTTAACGGCCTCAATTCCTCGCAAATCTCCTCGGAGAACGCTTTGAGCTGCCTGTGTTCTCTGAAGAAATACGTCTCGTTGACGGTAAGCACGTCTATTACGCTTGACATCTCGTCGTCCTTCCTTTTGTCGTAAAGGAGGAACCTGTAGTAATCCCTGAAATTATCGAGGCCGTTTATCCCGAGCCTCCTGTTGAGCCTCCTCTCAAGGATGTACTTCGAGTCGTCATCGAAAAAAATACCGCAGTAATCCGATATCAGGTCCCTGAGGAGCCTGAAAACGTCAACGGGCAGGCGTATGAGTTGTTCGTCAAGCATCTATTGCCTCTTCGAGGGCCTTTCTTACGACAGGGTCAGCCTCTGACTCAAGAGCCCGCTCCATCTCCCCCCTTGCCCGCCCGCTTGCAGCGCCCTTGAGCGACTCGGCGGCGGCCGCCCTTGTGGCCCAGTCGCTGTTTTTTATAAAAGGCAGTATAAAGTCTTCCGTACCGGGAAGACCGGCGAGCGACTTGATGGCGGTTCTCCTTATCTCGTCGTCCCCGGTGGAAAGGGCGCTTACAATCGCCTCTTTGGCCTCGCCGCCGCCGAGTTTTCCCAGAGAGTCCAGTGCCGCGGTGACGACAAAACCGTTTTCGTGCGAAACCAGGCCGACGAGACTGCTGACAGCCGCATCGGAGCCGATGGCGCCGAGCGCCCTGGCCGCTGCGGCCTTCACCATGTCGTCCGGGTCGGAAAGGAGAAGCGAGACGGGCTTCAGATGTTCCTCCCGTCCGGCGCCGCCCAGTTTTTGAGCCGCGGCCATGCGGATGCCGGGGTCCTCGTCGGCAAGGGCGTTCATAACGAACCGGGCCGATTCCCCGGTGTCGAGCATGCAAAGCGCCGTGACAGCGGCCTTCCTGACGGAAGCCTCACCGTCTTTCATGGCAAACTCAAGCGCTGAAACCGCCTCCGTGAAACCGGCGGCGCCAAGGAGCAGCGCGGTGTTTTTTCTCAATACCGCGTTTTCGCTTTTTAAAGAAGGCAACAGGCCCTCGATGTCCAGGCCCTCTTTCATGCAGGCAAGCGACCTGACCGCCGCGTCCTGTACGTCCTCATAAGGGTCGGCAAGAAGGTCCTTGATTTTCTCTACCGCCAGTTGCGCCCCGGCCCTGCCGAGCCCGAGGGCCGCCGTCGCCCTTACATGGCCGTCCTTGCTATCGAGGAAGGAGAGCATAACGTTACCGTACTCCTTGGAAGCCACCTCTGCCATTATCTCGCATACAAGTCTGGTAATCTTGACGTTGTCGGTGCAGGTAAGGGGCAGGAGGGTTTGCGGTTTTTCCCTGCACACGTAAATAAGCGCCCTTTTTACGTCCTCCCTGCAGTCATCCTCGCTGCAAACATCAAGAAGCGTCCGCGCGGCCCATTCGTCCTTCAGGAGGCCCAGGCACAGAATTGCCGCGGCCCTTGCCTCGGCCCTCGTGCCCTGCGTATGACCGAGCAATACCTCGACGGCATCCTCACCCAGGCCATCACTCAGTGCCTCGCTTATTTCCCGTTCCGTCACGCCCCTGTGGTAAAGGGTTTTAATGGCGATGAGCGCCTCTTGCCGAACTGCCTTTGAACGGTCTTTTATAAGAGGCACAATATTCCCGAGGGCCTCGGCGTCCGCGACCCCTCCGAGGGCGCGCAAAGCAGGCTCTCTCAGGGGTTTCCTTTCAAGGGCGGCTATAAGCGCGGGCACGGCGCGTTTGTCGCCCAGTTTGCCGAGGGTTTCGGCTGCGGGATAAGCGGTCCAGAGGTCGTCGCCCCTCAGGACTTCAATCAGCGAGGCGACGGCGGAAGGCTTCTTTATCGAGCCGAGACATTCCACCGCGGAGGCCTTCACGTTTTCGTCTTCGTCGCCGAGGGCTCCAAGCAGCACCGGGAAGGCGTTTTCGTCGGCAACCTCCCCGATAATGTCCACGATGAATTTCCTCATGCCGGCATCGGGCGTTCCGAACGCCTCCACCAGATAGGGCGTGGCCCTTTTGTCCAGCTTGACAAGGGCCTCTATCGCTGAATTTCTCGCCTCCGCGTTTTCCTTAAGGGAGAGGAGCCCGATAAGGCTTTCAATATAAAGCTCCAGCGGGTATTCGCCGATGAGCACTTCCATGGAGGATTTTCTCACCCTCCAGTCCGGGTCTCTCAAGGCATCAAGAAGGAGAGCCACGGACTCGTCCGCGTGGGCTCCCCTGGAGCGGCCCCTTAGCCTGAGGGCCGCCTCGCGCCTTGTGTCGGCACTCCGCCGGCCGAACTGTCTTCTTATGTCGTCTATCTCTTTTGACATCGTATACCCCGAACATCATCCGCGGCTGAATGTCTCCATTTCCTTCTTAAGCAGGTATATGTCCTCCAGCAGCCTGCTTAAAGAGCCGGAGACGCCCTCGACGTCCTTTAACGTCCGCAAGCCCGCCTCTTTCAGTTCATCAACAGCCGAGATAATCTTGTGGTTTTCGTTCTGCTGGCCCAGAACGGACTCGTTTATGCCGGAAACCTTTTCATTGGCGAGTTCGAGGTTCTTTGATATGACGTTTGCCCCCTCCGCCTGTTCGCTGGTGCCCTTTTTCGTCGCCTCGGCAATCTCCCTGACCTCCCCGACGCGTTCGAGCATATAACCCGATGCCTTGTTCTGCTCCTCCGCGGCCTTCGACATATTTTGCGCCATCCGGTTGATGTCGACGACCGAAGACTCGATATGGCGGAGCGCATGGACCTGGTCTTCCGTGGCCTTCTCTATCGTCTTGGTCATAGTGGCGGACCGGTGTGATATTTCAAGTATGGAGCTCATGGTCTCCCCCACCCTGTAGACGGTATCGCTCCCCTGCCTGACCATATCCATGCCGTCCATGATGGAACCGACTACTTCCCCTATCTCGGATTGAATAGTGTTGACGATTCCGTCTATTTCCTTCGCGTGCGATGCGGTCCTGCCGCTCAGGGCCCTCATCTCTTCGGAAACAACCGAAAATCCCTTGCCGTACTCCCCTGCCTGCTCGGCGAGTATGGCTGCGTTGAGGCTCAGGAGGTTCGTTTTCTCCGTAACCTCATTAATGACCGAAATAATCCTCTGGATGTCCGTGGAATGCGTGTCCAACCGCTTTACGATATCCACCGAAAACTGCACTTTCGCGGTTATTGCCTCCATCTGTTTTACGGCCTCGGCCACCGCATTCACCCCCCTCTGCGCCGCCTCGGTCCTTACCTGCTCTGCCAGGGAGGAGGACTCCTTGGCGTTCTTTTCGACCTCTTTTACCGAGGCCAGTATCTCCTCGATTGAGGTGGATGTGTTTTCCACGGAAGAAAGCGCCTCCCGGGCGCCGGAGTTCATGGCCTTGGAAGTCTGCGACATCTGGGCGACTATGGAGTAGGAGTTCTCGGCCGCCTGGAAAAGGCCCTCCATGCCCGCAACTATCTCATCGGCCGAGGCCTTGACTTCAAGGAGCGAGGAGAGGTTCTCCTCTGACAGGCCGGTGAGTTCCTCGGTGCTCTGGATTATCTTCTGCTGAGATTCTATGGCGTTTTTCAAGGAGCGGGCCATGTTCTCCATCAATTCGGACTGTTTTTTTATCAGGCCAACGGTATTGCGAAAGGTCTCTCTCAGGTATTCCGTGGTGCCCGAGACGGCCTCGGCGGTGACGTTCAACCTTTGCACCGTGGAGGAAAGCCGTTCCACCAGGAATTTTAGCCCGTCGGCTATATCGCCGAGTTCGTTGTTTTCCATATCCGGAATCCCGGCGGAAAGGTCTCCGTCCGTGACCCGCCGGATACTGTCCTGCAAATTTCGTATGGGGGCGCCCACCTTTTTCTGGAAGAAAAAGTAAATGGCGCAGATAATCGCCAGAAACACCATGGCCTGGGCGGCGGGGGGCACGGTCAGGAGGTTCTTCATGAAGCTGTTTACGCGCTCTCCGCTGTAGACGACCTCCACGTTTCCCATCTCCCGCCCGTCAGCCGTGGTCATGGTCTCGGAAAAACTGCTTTTCGGGGGCACAAAAAATGGATTGAACCTTCCCGCACTACCGGCGGCGCCCTCGCTTATGTGTACCAGTATGCCTCCTTGCCGGTCGGTGACTTTTACCGTCAGGATATCCTCGTCCGCGACTATGCTTTCCGCGTAACGCCTGAGCAAGGCGAGGTCATTGCTTGTTATTGCGTCGGTTGAAACGTCCGAGAGGAACCTCGCGGCCATTTCCACCTTGTCAAAAAGAGTGCTCCGGGCGTTTTCTTTTTGTGTAAACAGAAACCAGCCCCAGAGGGCGCCCTGCCCCAGAACCAGGATGACGAGCACAATGAAGATAAAGCTCGTGGCTATGCTGCCTCTTCTTCCGGCTTTTGCCGGCATTACAATACCCCCAATCTTGAAGCCAGGTCTCCTACGGGGTCGTACTCCTCGTCGGAAGACTCGATAAAACCCGTCAATTTTCCTCCGGCGGAGCCGAGGACGGCCTTGGCCTCGGGGCTTCCGTCCCTGAGTCCGAGAAGGGCCGAGTTGACAGCCTCCCTGTCGCCGGCCTTCATTGAGGGGCCGCTGCTTATGTTAAAGACGGGTATCTCTCCGGAGAGTTTCAGAATTTCGAGCCCCTGGCCGCTGAAACTCTCGGCAGTGGACTCCATAACGCCTCCCCCGTCGAAGCCGCCCTTCAGTACGGCTTTTGCCACGTCCGCATGGGAGCCCAGGAAATTATGGTAAGAAAGCGAATCGAGGTCGACCCCTTCATCGAGGAGCATGGCCCTCGGGACAAGGTATCCGGAAGCGGAATTGGCGTCCACAAAGGCGACTGACCGGCGTTTCAGGTCAGCCGGTGATTTTATCCCGCTTTCCCGCCTCACCACTATCGCCGAACGGTGGAAAGGTTTTCCCCCGGCCATCGACCTTACCATGAGCCTGGCCCCGGAACTCCTGTGCGCCTTTATATACGTAAGAGAAGTCATAAAACACATCTGGGTGATTCCCTGTCCAAGCTCGGCCACAGCCGTGTCGAAGTCGGGCGCCACCCTGAGTTCGAATTTCCTGCCGGTCTTATCGCCAAGGTAATTCAAAAGGGGGGCAAGCTTGCGGACGAGGTCGGCGGGGGCCTCGAAGGGCACCACGCCGAAGGTGATTACGTCGCCCGTCTCGTAAAGCCTGAAGCGTTCCATCTCCATGCTTATCAGGTCGGAGTCTCTGGACAGGTCCCTTAGGGCCTTGTTTATCCCGAAGGCGAGCTCTCTTGTCTGGTCGGGGATGTCCTTTATCTTGCCCACTGAGGATAAAATCTGGTTCGACCCTGCCTTCTGTTCGTTAATGGCGCGGGATATCTGCCGGGTCATGTCCGAGATGCTGCCAACCGTCTCCGCCACCTGCCTGCTGCCCGACGCCTGCTGCTCGGTTGCCCTTTTGGCCTTTCGGGCCGCGTCCCTCATTTTCTCCGTGGCCGTGATTATCAAGTTGACCCCCCTGGACTGCTCCGCGGTCGCCCTTGCTATCTCTTCGACCATGGTTCTCACGCGCTCGGTAGCCCGGGATACGTACCTCGCCGTACTCCCCTGCTCGGTGGTGGCGCGTTCGATATAGTCGGACATCTCCGAAGATTTCCTGGAGCTTTCCAGTATCCTTTTAAGGGCGCCGGAGGCTTCTTTTGAAAGCCTGAGCCCCTCATCGACGGACTTCATGCTCTCGCCCATGGCCTCCACGGCTTCGGCCACTTCCCGCCTGACCGTATTGATAAGGTTGTCTATTTCCCTGGTCGAGAAGACCGTCCTCTCGGCCAGGTCTTTAATCTCGTTTGCCACAACGGAAAACCCCTTGCCGTGCTCTCCGGACTGGGCGGCGAGAATTGAGGCGTTAAGCGCGAGCAGGGTGGTCTGGTCGGCGATGTCCTCGATGACGTTGACGACGTTGCCTATCTCCTCGGACCTGCCCTCCAGCCTGCCGATAACCTTCGCGGCCCGTGAGACATGCTCCCTTATGCTGTCCATCCCCTCTCTGGTCCTGCTTATGGAGCTAACGCCCAGGGTGGAGGCGTCTTTTGTGGCCTTTTCCGAAAGCCTCGCGGACTCCCTGGCCCTGGACTCCACCTCCTTGATAGAGCTTATTATTTCCTCAACGGCGCCGAGGGTCTCGTCCGATACGCCGGCGAGGTTTTCGGCGTTTCCAGCCACCTGCCTGGTTGACGCGGAAAGCTCCTGTATGGACGAGGAAGTGGCTTCGACGCCCCCGGAGACTTCGTGGGTGAGGTTGGTGATGGAATCTATCGACTTCGACATCTCCTGCATGGTGCCGACCGTCTCTTCCACCGCCCTTGCAAGACCCGCGGTGCTTTCGGCTATTTCCGTTATCGCTACGTTCAGCTCCTCGACCGAGCTCGATATTTCCACCACGGCCTCGGCCTCCAACATGGTATTGTCCACCGCCTTGTCCGACTCACTCTCCACCATCTCGGAAGTGACGGCAATCCTCTTTGAAATGTCCCTGACCTTCCGGAGTATCCCGCTTATGGACATCAGCGAATTCTTTATCGACCTGTCGAGTCTGCCTATCTCGTCTCCGCTCCGTATCCGCGTCGAAAAGGACAGGTCACCGCCCGCCATTTTCAAGGCCGAGTACTCAAGGTCCTTCAGGGGCAGGATGACCCCGCGCCTCATGGTCTGCCAGAGCACGCTCCCGATTATCGCGATGGCCAGGAGGCTTCCCACCGCGATATACAGTACGAATTCATTCATCTTCTCGTACTCTTTCCGGAGTGAAATTGTCGCCTCCACGGCCCCCATCACCGGGTTGGCGATGGAGTGGCAGCCCCGGCAGGAAGTCTTGTTCGGGAGGGGAAGGTAAACTCTAAGGGTTTCCCCTTCAACGTCCACGGCTTCGATGCCGGTTGTGGTGACGGACTTGAGGAAGCTGTTCTCGACGGTTTCGGCATCGGGGTTAAATGCCTCCCTGCCTTGCCAGTTATAGACATTGAGCCCGAAACCGCTTATGGACTTCAGCCGCCTCACCAGATCAATACTTAGTTTGGCATCGCCTTCGAGCATGGTCAACTCAATCGACGAGGTGATTATCCTGGCGGACGAGACGAGCCTGTCCCTTGCAACGGTATGCATGTTGTCCCTTTCCACCTGGATGATGAGGAAGCCGGCAAGTAAAATACCCGCGACAATCGTTACGAGCCCGAAAAGCAATATCTTGAACTCGAGTTTCTCTTTCATTGGGCTTCCCCCGTGACCTTGAAATTCAACATCTCCTCAGTCCGGATAACCGATATGCGCCTCTCTCCCATTACGGCGACCCCCGCGATAAACTTCGCCTCATCTTCCCCGAGATGGCCCGGGGGATCGGTTATCTCCGATTCACGAATGCCCAGAATATCCATCTCGCCGGGCAATTGCACGCCAACGGGTCCCTGCGGGCCATTTAACAAGACAGTCTTTGGCCTCCCGCCGTATTCGGCGTCCCCTGAAAGGGAAAGTCTCGCCTTTATGCCAAGAACGGGCACTATTTTCCCCCTGATGGAAGCGACTCCGAGTATGAAAGGCTCGGTCCTGGGGACAGGGGTTATCTTCCGCCCCCCGAGTATCTCCTCGATGTCGGAAACCGCGATAGCGTATTCCTCCCCCGAAAGCGTAAACGTAAGGAACTCCAGAAGCTCTTCTTCGGGCTCCTCGACGACCTCGGCGGCCGGCTCCTCCACGGCGTGTTCCGTAAATTCCTCCCCTGCCGCAGCACGCGCCGAAGGCCCCTCCACTGAGGAGACTTTTTCCTTGGCCGCCGTAACACCCCCTGACGCGGCGGCCCCGGCTTGCGCGCCTTCCGGGTTTTTCTCTTTCTCCTTCCCGGACTTCTTCGCTGCTTTAAGTTTTTTCCGTATCTTTGCGATATCCATGGATTTTTTCAACCCGAAGGCTCTTTCATTTTCGCATAAAAGGTTGAAAAATGTAAAGATTTCCGGATGCTAACCGAACTCTCAAGCGTTTCCGTTATGCCTCAAAATTGTCCTTAAAATATTTCATGTTCAATTCTCTGGGAGTTTGCCGGGTTTATGCGTCCATCTTTCGTTTAGCGGCAATTCGTTATCTTGACACCGGGGGCTAAAATATTGAAAATACATTACTTTACCTGGACGAACATCCATTACGACAGTTATTGACCTTGCGGAAATGCCTGAAAAAAGGGAACCCGCCGTGGTTCCCCTTTTTTGTGGTTTATTTTGATGCGAAGGAGCCTTCTGAGGGACCATGATACGAGGAGTTCCCCAATAATTAGACCTCGAAGGACGCAACCCCTCAAAGAAAAGGCAAAACTTGGTTTTGCGAAATGGTCGTGAGTGGTTTTTGAAAAAATGGGGGAACTTTTGCGAGTTAAGATAAAAGCCGTCATTCCCGCGGAGGCGGGAATCCATTTTTTCCCTGCACATGAAAGAAAACTTTTACGTTTACATTCTATCCAGCCAAAGGAGAGGGACCCTGTACGTGGGAGTAACGTCGAATCCGGCTAAAAGGGTTTATGAACATAAAAACAGCTATGGTTGAGGGTTTCACAAAGAAATAC
>CBDVCR010000080.1:0-14493 GCA_965372535.1 uncultured bacterium
CGGCCCCCGGCGGGACTGGAAAGTCCCGCCTATCGGGAGGGCGGATGTTATATCAAAGTGTTCCGAGGAATATTCTGTATCGAGCACGGCTGCACGATGAAGGAGATAGCGGAATACCCCGGCCTGCATTATGCCACGGTGAGCAGACGCATCAAGCGGTCAGAGGGGAAAGGTAAAATGTAGTAAAGCAAGACTTGACCCTGACCTCGGGGGGGGGGACAAAATAACCGGCGAAAGCCCGGGCCCGGGGATGGAGGCCCTCGGGGGACAAAAAAAAAGGGGGCGGAATCGCCCCCTTTTTCGAATCTCAAAGCGAGATTACTTGGTCGTGTGGCAGTCGATGCAGATGCTGCTGTTGTCGACTTCGCCCCTCATGAACTGAATCAGGTCCGGGGACGGGCCGGCATCGTGGACGTTGTGGCACGTGGAGCACTCCATGCTGCCCGCACCGGTCGCGCCGAAGAGCGGATAGGAGCCTTCCGCGCCTCCGCCTGCGGCGCTGATGATGTAGTCGGTGCCGTCAACATCCGTAACGGTCGTTGCCAGGTCGCCTACGTTGGCCGCAAGGGCGGTGGGATAGGTAAAGCCTATCGGGTGGTCGTCCGTGAACGTGGTGCCGATGTCGTAGAGGCCTGCGGTAACCTTAGGAGAGGCGGAGCCCATCGTGCCGTCAGCCGCACTCTGGTAGTAGCTGGCTGCGCCGTTCGCGCTGTCGTGGCAGCTCATGCAGAGGATGCTCTGAGGCTTCACAGTGGGGTCGCCGGTAACGGCATCGGTCGTCGTGTCCGTGGGAGAGTAGGTGGGGTAGCCCGCGGCAAGCTCGTTGTAGCACATGTTCCACAGGAGATCGTCGTTGACGTTACCGCCGGTCTGCGCACCTCTGTGAGGGTGGTGGCAGAACACGCAGACCTGGGAGCCGGTGTAAGTTGCGCCGGCCCTGAGCCTCATGTCGTGCTTAGTGCTCACCACGGCGGCCAGAGCCATGCCGGAGAGTACCAGAGTCAGAGCGACTGCTAAAATAATAGTCTTTTTCATTCGTTTTCACCTCCTTTTGTCTTGGATTTAACTTCTTGCTGGGAAAGAGCATGCAAGCAGCGTGCCACAATCGGCGGCAACGGCGTGCTTCGCTTGAATTATAAGCAAAAATTCGCGTTTTTCCATCTCGGCGGGCTGGCCGCGTCCTGAAATTGGTGCGTGAAATCATGCGTAAAAACCGGCTTTTTGCGCCATATGGCGCAGGGCCTCCCTTGCTCAGTGCGGGGCGCCCCCGGTCTTGAGCGCGCCCAGCCAGAAAGCGGCCTTCCTGTTTTCGGGGTCGAGGGACAGGGCCTTCTCGAACGACTTGACGGCCTCGGAGGGGAGGCCCCGGTTGAGATAGACCTCCCCGAGGGCGGCGTGGCGGCCGGGGTCGGACGGCTCCCTCATGACGTTGGCCGAGGCGAGCGAGACGAGCAGCTCCCAGACGGCCCGCCTCCTGACGGGCCTTTCCGCCATGCCGGCCCGCGTGAAGACCACGCTCTGGAGGTCCCAGTAGGCGGGCTCCCAGCCCTCCTCTCCGAGGAGGGCGAAGACCACGGGCGGGACTTCCCCGCCGAAGGGCTGTATGGCCCAGAACGCCGCGGTATTGACGCCGTATTTGTCCAGTATTTCCTTCCAGCGCGGCCCGGCGGAAAACACCTCCGCGTACTCCGCCCTCGGCCCTATGGCCCTGCCGTCGATGAACACTCCGTATTTCGGATAGAGCCTCCACGCCAGGTAGCCGCCCCACTCGTAGGGGTGGTAGAGGTTCGGGGGCAGGGACGCCTCCTCGATAAACGCGGCGGCCTTGACCGGGATGAGGCGCGGGTTCATTGCGGGTTTTTTAAAGACGGTCCGGGGCCAGAGGAAAAGCGCCGCAAAGAGGACGAGGGCCGCGGCCAGGGCGGCCGACGCGCGGGGGCCTCCGGGCCGCCGGGGCCTGAGGACGCCCGAGAGGTTGCCTGCGATTGCCGGGACGCCCGCTATGGCGAGGAAAAACCCCGCCCGGAAGTTCCTGACCGAAATGAGCGTTAGCGCGAGAAAGACGGCGAGGCGGAGCACGTCCGGCCTCCTGATCCTCAAAAGGAAACTCGCCAGGCCGAGCGCGGCGAACGCGATTATGGCGGGGTAGAGGTACGGCTGCCCGGTGAACGAGGAGAACTCTTTCATGGGCAGGTGCTCGTGGATGCCGGATGCGCCGCCCCCTACGGAGGCCAGGACGGCTTGCGCGGTGCGGAGGACCGCCTCGAGGCCGTTGGGGTTAAGCGCCGAAAACCCGACGGCGGCCGCGGAGGCCAGGACGAAGCCCCTGTTCAGGGGCTTTCCGAACGCCGCCCGTGCGAGGCTCTCCGCAAGGTATGCGGAGATAATGGCCACTCCGATTGAAAACCCCGGGTGCACGTTGGCCCAGAGCAGCATGAGCGGGGGAAGCAGCCAGTGGCGGCCGGAAAAGGGGCGCTCCGTAGGCGTCCCGCCCGTCCGGGCGCCCTCCAGCAGGTACACCGCCAGGGCGAAGAACAAAAACGAGAAGGTCTGGGGCCGCATCTCGTCGTAGTAGACGGCGATGAATAACGCCGGGAGGACCAGGGCGTAGCCCAGGGGGGGCGCAAGCCCCCGTTCCTCTACCGTCCTTTGCACCACGAAGGCGGTCAGGGTGAAGAGGAGCGCCTTCAGCACGACCAGGCCGTGGACGCCGAAGAGGCGGTGGACGCCGTAGAGCAGGACCTGGCCGAGCCAGAACCCCCTGAGCACGAACTTCGCGCCGGCCACCTCGTTGGTGAAGGAAAACGGGTCGCCTTCCGGAAGGGCGCGGTTTTCCGCAATCCATTCCCCGGAGCTCAGGTGCCACCATACGTCGCCGAGTTCCATGGGGGTCAGAAACACCAGGAAGACGGACAGCCAGAAGACGGCCTGTGCAAGATTTTTCATATGCATAAAATACTTCGCATAGAAATAAAAATCAAGCCGCGTATGGATAATGACCGTATATATACTACCTGAATATGGCTGGTTCATATGAGCCAATCTCCACGCCCCGGCCTTTGCGGCATTGCCCTCGCACCCGGCGCTCCGGCGCCTTCGAAGCCGCCTGTTAGCTGTTTTCTTCTATGGCACGTTATTTGTATGTCAGGTGAAACGAGGGCTATAACGGCAAAATGCAATTTGGCTCAAATGAGCTTAAATTCAGGGTCTTGAGGAGGATATGGGAATTGAAGCGCTTGTGTCCATATAACGCCAAATACCGCTTTGTGCGTTATATGGCGCAACTTTGCGGGGGTGAGGGCGCATGAGCGGCACGCTGGTTTACTGGGTAAGCGAGGGCGAGAACAGGCTCAGGTCCGTGAGGCTGACCCTGTGCGCCGAGGAGGACGGGCGGGGCGGGTCCCTTGCCGAGCTCAGGCGGAAGAGGCTGAGGAGGATACTCGATGAGGCCCTTGCGCAGGGGGCGAGGCTGAACTACCGGGACCTGGGCATGATAATGCTCGCCTCCAGGGCCACCCTCAAGCGGGACGTGGGCTGTCTGAGGAAACGGGGCGTGGAAATTAACATCGGCAGGACGGCGGGGGGCCGGAGCTGATGGCCATGGATTTCGGCAAGGTCGAATATACCGTATCGGCGAAGGGCTGCCGGAGGGTCCTGAGGCTCACCCTCATCGGCCAGGGCGACGAGGACACGCTGAGGACGGAGGGGCTTGCCGGGCTCAGGCGCAAGAGGGTGCTGAGGCTGGCCTGCGAGGCGCACCTGCAGGGCAGCCCCATCGGCTACGAGGACCTCTCTTCGCTGCTCCTTGCCTCTCTTGCGACCCTTAAACGCGACGTGAACTCAATCGAGAAAAACGGCCGCAGCGTACCGCTCAAGGGCAGGAGAAAAAACGGCAACAGCAACGGCAACGGCAACGGAAACAACGGGGGCGGGGCATGAAACGCGGGCGGGCGGATAAAGGGCGCATCAGGTCCGCGGCCCTCGTGTCCGCCGTACTGGCGGCGCTGCTGGCCGTTGCCGCCTTTGCTCCCGCGCGGGCCGAGGCAAGGATGGGCCGGGGATACCGGGGGGCGTACACCCTTAAGTTTTCGGCGGCATTCAGCTACCAAAAGAGGTGGGGGGACGTCAAAGAGGGCTCTTCCTTCGGACAGACTTACGCGCTCGGCCTCGGCGGTTTTATCGTCGACCCGAGGCTGGCGACTTTCAACATTTCCACCGATTTCTCGCACGCCGCGCGAAGCGGCTCGCTGGGCTCGGACAGGTGGGACACGGGGGTCTCCCTCAGGGTGAGCATGTTTACTGGCATAAACAGGGAAAGGGGCAGGAAATTCCTGCGGTACGTGCCTTCCCCTATTATTCTAACGTTCTCGAAGAGCTTCGGCAGCGAGTTCGACTTTATCTCCTATGGCCTGAGCATGTATTACTGGAGGCAGGGGTACATACAACTGCTGGCTCCGGGGAGTTTTATTTCCTTTGACGACGGCAGGGGCGGCGTAAGACGGAACGTCAACCGCAACGAGAACCGCTACAGGTCCAAGCCGGGCTACGAAGGCGACGGCAACTGGAACAGAAACGGCGACGGCAACTGGAACAAAAACGGCGACGGCAACTGGAACAAAAACGGCGACGGCAACTGGAACAGAAACGGAAACGGCAACTGGAACAGAAACGGAAACGGCAACTGGAACAGAAACGGAAACGGCAACTGGAACAGAAACGGCAGCGGCAACTGGAACAGAAACGGCAGCGGCAACTGGGGCCGGAACGACGGCGGCGACTGGAACCGGAACGCAAACGGCGACTGGGCCCAAGGCGGCAACTGGAACTTCGGGCGACGGAGAGAGCCCATCAGGTTCAGGTTCCCCGCCCTGTCCATGGACGTGAGAAGGAGCGTGGCGGAAAGCAAGGCTACGGGTACCGAGTATGCCTCTACAACGGCTGCCCTGAGGGCTTCCGTCGACAACCCGCCCAAAGGGGGCTACCACTCCAGGTACTTGCTGGCATACAGGTACATCGACAACTCGACAAAAAGCCAATACGTGCGATACAACTCGTACCACACCTGGAGACGCACCCGGTGGGTGAACGTCGCGGAGTATGAAGACATAAACAACAACGAGCATTATCTGGTAAGGACCGATATCAGCCGCGCCATGAAGTTGAGGCGGAACATCAACGTTTCCCTGGGCGCGGGCGGCGAGTACGAAGTCACCGGCGGGGAAGGTTCATTCAACTACCATCTGGGTGGCACGGGCGCGTCGCGCCTTACCAGGAGGGACAGGCTGACCCCCAGGCTCACCTCGAATACGTCCCTTGGCGTTTCCCTGGCAAGAAGAGAGGACGAGAATACTTTGGGAAGGGGTCGAAATGTCTACGGCATCACCCTTGCCGAACGCCTTGCCTCAACGCATATCAAGCGCTTCCCGCTTAATCTATCCCTGTCGGTGGGGTACACCCAGTCGGGAGCGGTTTACGGGTTCTCGCTTGGTGGAGAATCAAGGGGTTTCAGAAAAGTGACTTTCGGCGGGCGGTATAATTATTCGTCGTCGTTTCCGAGGCTGTGGAGGGAGAGGAACGACAACCACACGGCCCGGCTTTATGTCCAGTACAATCGCTCGGCGAGGCTTTCGATGAGGGGCGAGGCGAATTACAATGTCAGCAAGGCCGGAGACGACGTTAAAACGGAGACGTCCTCCCTGGGCGGTTCGCTCAAGTGGAGGCCCGGCATGTACTCAACCCTTAACGTAAAAGGCAGGGTGGTTTTTTCGGACGGCAGCAAACGTTATCTGCTTTCGGGTTTTTACAAAAAGACCCTGACGTTACGGAGCAGACTGCTGCTGAGTTCCGCCTGGGTCTGGGGGGGCGGCGCCCCTGAAAGGGAAGAATACCTCGCTGTCTACCGGTGGGGGCTCAGGAGGTTTTCCTTTGACGCGGAATACAGGCTGGTGGATGCGGCCGGCGCGCAGGAGCACAGGCTGATGTTGAGGATAAGGAGGACGTTCGGCCGCAGACTCCGGGCGCTGTTCGGTTGATGGGAGGCAGTTGGGCTTTCATTCCCATTACTGAATTTAATAAAATATACAATTGAGAGATAATTACAGGAGCGCGGAAAGGAGAGACATGCAACAGTGTGAAAAAAGATATACGGAAGGCCCGGGACGCCTTGCCGCGGCCCTGGCCCTGGCACTGGTTTTCTTCGTCTTTGCCGGCCCTGACGGGGCCGGCGCGGCCCGGGAGGCCGTCAGGGTCAACGATGCCGTCCTCACGGAGTTCGACGTTGATCTGGTTTTACAGAAGATTCTGCCTTCGGCCGTTTTCCACGGGGGCATAACCCCCGAGAAGAAGGCCGAGTACAGGTCCCAGGCGGTGGAGAGGCTCGTTGAGGAGGAACTGCTTTACCAGGAGGCAAAACGCAAGGGCATGGAAATGGAGGAAGGAAAACTCCGGGGCGTCAAGGAAGCGGCGGTACGGGGGCTCGGGGGGAAAAAGAATTTCAAGAAAGCCCTTAAGGCGTGGGACCACTCGGAGAAAGAGTACGAAAGGAGGGTCGAACGGACTTTTCTCATAGAGAAAATTCTCGACCTTGAGGTCGAGCGGAAGTCGAAGGTGACCGACGAGGAGGCAAGGGCGCATTACGAGGAGAACAGGAAGACGTTCTTCAGGCCGGAGGCCAGGAGGATAAGGCATATTCTCCTCAGCGTCGCGCCGAGCGCGTCGGCGGAGGAATGGGAAAGGAGAAAAATCGAGGCCGGGGAACTGGTCGTGATGCTCGCAAGCGGCGAGGACTTCGGCAAGGTCGCGTGGGACCATTCCGACGGTCCATACAGGGTCAAGGAAGGCGACCTCGGCCTCCTGCACAAGGGGCGGCTTGACCCCGACCTTGAGAAAGCCGCCTGGGCGCTTGAGAAGGGCGAGTTAAGCGGCGTTATACAGACCATATACGGATACCATATCGTCCGGGTGGATGAGGTGGCCGAGCCCGAGCAGCTCGCTTTCGAGGCCGTCCGGGACGGCATCAGGCAAAAGATGGAGAAAAAAAGGAAGGAGGCCCTCAGGGAGGGGCTGCTGAGGCGGCTCAGGGAAGGGGCCGAGATAGAGGTCTATTGATGCGTTGGTTCGTTTTGTTGGCCGCGGCTTGCGTCCTGGCGTTTTCCGCATGCGCCCATCCGAAGGCGAGCATCGACTATACGCTTTCGGAGGGCATCATCTGGCCGGGACCGCCCGCGAAGGCGAGGGTCAAGTACCTCTGGAGCCTGTGGAGGGTCAAGGGCGCCGAAAAGAGGGGCAGGATGCTCAGTCTCCTTGTGGGCGGCGAAGAGTACGAGACCGACCCCCGCGAGTCCAGCCTGCTCGTCAACCCCCACGGCGTCTTTGTGGACGAAAGGGGCGTGCTGTACGTGACCGATACAGGCGCGCTGAGGGTCAGCGTCGTGGACCTGAACACCATGGACTCATTTGACATACAAAAAATGGGCGAGGCGTACTTTTCGGCCCCCATAGGGGTCGCGGCCGGGGCCGACGGGAGGATTTACATAACCGACGCCGACGTTGCGGCGGTCGGCATTTATAACGAAAAGGGCAAATTCCAGAAGACGTTCGAGGGGGGCTTCAAAAGGCCCACGGGCATCGGCCTGGACAACGCGGCGGGCCGTATTTACGTGGCGGACACCTGGGCGCACCTCGTCCACGTCCACGACCTCGACGGCAGGAGGCTCGGGAGCATCGGCCAGAGGGGGGAAGGACCGGGCAGGCTCAACTATCCCACGCACGTGGCCGTGGGCGGCGACGGCCTCCTTTACGTCTCCGACACGCTTAACTTCAGGGTGCAGGTCTTCACCCCCGAGGGCGGGCTCGTAAGCTCCTTCGGCGTGGCCGGCGACGCCTACCACTCCTTCGACAAGATAAAGGGCATAGCCGTCGACCGAGGCGGGCACGTCTACGTGGCCGACTCGGCCCAGGACATGGTGAAGATATTCGACCGGCAGGGCCGCCTCCTGCTTTTCTTCGGCCAGAAGGGGCGCATACCGGGGGAGTTCTATCTGCCGGCCGGCCTCTACATAGACGGGGAGGACAGGATATTCGTGTCCGACTCGCTCAACGGCAGGGTGCAGGTTTTCCAGTTCCTCGGAGGGGATTAGGCATTCGATGCGTTGGATTCTATACATAGCGGCTTAAGTAATTGCGAATGACTGGATTCCGGGCTTGACCCGGAATCCAGTCTTTTCCGTCTGGATTCCCGCCTGCGCGGGAATGACGGCATTAAGGTATTTGATTGCCGGAATAATAAAAACGTCAAAGTGGATGCCCGACTGATACACTCGGGCATGACGACGTTTTCCTTGCCGTCAATGCCGCTTCCCTCCTTGCCGTCATTCCCGCAAAGCCTGTCCCCGCGAAGGCGGGGAGCGGGAAACCAATTTTAAAAAGCAAACTGAAAGTCAGCGGAAGGTATAATCCTGGCAGGGCGGTTGGGGAAAAGATTTATTGACTTGAGTTCGTCCCGTGCTCTAAACTTAAACAGGGACTATTCCCTGTAGCTTGCTACAGGGTTACCTTTTCAGGTTCCTCCCCCTTGAGGGGGGAGGTCAGGTGGGGGCGTGCAAGAAACTGGAAACTAGAAACTAGAAACAAGAAACTAGAAAAAAACTTTCCTTAGCTTATAGTATTTAGTATCCAGTTTCTAGTTTCTAGACCACCCTCCCCTTAGTCCCCTCCCAAGGGAGGGGAGATATTCGGATACCCTGCAGCTTGCTGCAGGGAGCATTCATTAATGGCACGGGCTGTTTTTACGGAACGATTATTGCATCATGGTTCAGTGAAATGAAAACGTTGAAAATCCTCATACCGGTCGTTTTTCTGGCCCTCCTCCTGGGCGGTGCGGCCCTTGGGCAGGGCAGGCCCTCGCACATGGACAAGGACAAAAACCCCCGGGGGTGCGTCGCCTGCCACGCCGGAAGGAGCGCGCCGGGCACCCCGATGCTGAGGAAGCGCGCCGAGGAGCTGTGCTTCGACTGCCACGGCTTAGACAGCAGGGGGGCCAGGACGGACATCGAGACGCTCTTTACCAAAGTCTCGCGGCACCCGGTGTCCGAGACGGCGAAGTTCCACTCCCCGGGCGAGCGGCTGCCGGAGGAGCACGTCACCGACCCGAGGCACGTCTCCTGCGCCGACTGCCACGTCACCCACCTCTCGGACGAGACCTTGTCCTGGAGGGGGGCGAGGGGATACCAGCCCGGCCCCGAAAGGAGAGGGGGAGCGGGCAGGCCGCCAGGGCTGAGGCTTGGGCAGGCCGACGAGGAATACCATCTTTGTTACCTATGCCACTCCGACGGCGCCAACCTCCCGATGGGCGCCCGCAACGTGGCCGCGGAGCTGAACCCCACGAACGCCTCGTTCCACCCGGTGGAGGCCGTGGGGAGGAACAGGGACGTGCCGAGCCTTCTGAGGCAGTTGTCCGCCAACAGCAGGATATCCTGCGGGAACTGCCACGGTAACGACGACCCCGTGGGCCCCAGGGGGCCTCACGGCTCGGACTACTTCCCCCTGCTGAGGGCCGAGTACAGGACCTCGGACGGCTCTGAAAACGCGAAGGCATATGAGCTCTGCTACGCCTGCCACGACAGGAGGAGCATACTGTCCGACGAGAGTTTCAAGCAGCATAACCTGCACGTCGTCCTGGGCAGGACGTCCTGCTTTGCCTGCCACTCCTCGCACGGGAGCGAACTCAACACCGGCCTTATCCGTTTCAACCCCGACGCCGCGTCCTCCTCCGGCCTGAGCGGGGGGCCGAGGTTCTTTGAGGGCCCGGGCGGCGCGGCCCGGTGCTTCCTCGCCTGCCACGGGGCGGACCACAGCATGGACGGCATCGATGTCCCCGGCGTGGGACTAAAACCCTGGCCTCCGTAAAGAAATCGGCACACTTATTGCATAAATATACTCGGAAATGAGCAATATTACAAAAATAAGGGCGTTTACGGTATCGGTGGTGTGTGTTTTCACGCTATGTAGCGTCATATCACATGCCGGCGTGGTGGGTTCCAAGCACGACCTGTCGGGCGACAGCGGCTCAAGCGCCTTCCAGTTCCGCAGCTTCGGGCAGGTCTGCGTGTTCTGCCATACGCCGCACGGGGCTAATACAGCAGAGGTGACTTCCGGCAAAATCGGGAACGCATCCGGCTATCTGGGGGGGGGCACCCCTCTCCTGCTGTGGAACAGGAGTCTGGCTGTATTGAATAGCGGAGCGGTTTATCAACTTTATCAGGGCTACAACATGGTCTCCGAACCGGACGAGGTCAGGATTTACTCCCTGCTGTGTCTTAGCTGCCACGACGGGGTCTCCGCCCTGAACGTGCTTTATAACTACCCCGGCACCTATGACCCCCCGGGCCCGCTGGCCCCGCAGGAGATTCCTGATGGACCGCTAAGGCTTTCCGATGTTTTCTACAACAGCGCGGGGACGGGGTGGGGGCCGAACATCGGCGAGAGGAAGGATACTGACGCGACCGAGGACATCAACCTTCGGAACGACCACCCCATCAGCTTCGATTACCCCACCGACGGCGCTGACGCCGGGCTTCAGACATTTAACGATGTTGTTACTGACGGCAGACTCAAGTTTTTCAACAACGGCGCTGGGGATATCATGAGCATCGAATGCCCCACGTGCCATAACGTGCACGAGGAGGGCGACTCAAACGCCAACACCAAACCCTTCCTCAGGGTAACCCTCGACAATAGCGAGATGTGCACAACGTGCCATCTTAAATAGCGCCTGACGGCGGGTCCGCTCTTTACCTTACCGTATTTACTTTTTTCGTTTTTCTCCGTGTCTCCGTGGTCTATTTTAACCGGACTATTCCCTGTAGCTTGCAGGCTGTCCGGTTCACTGACACGGTTAGTTTTATCTTCACATTAAGCCTTGAAAAAAGCTTCTTTTGCGTGGCAGCCCCGGCATTGGGATGTGAAGTATTTCAAGCTCCCGGCTTGACTCGTCCATCTAAAAATTATTGGGCGAAAAGCCGCAAACCTCAGAGTGGATGCCCGGCTGATAAACCCGGGCATGACGACGTTTTCTTAGCCGTCATTGCCGCTTCTCTCCCCGTCATAGCCGCCCCTCTTCCTCGTCATTCCCGCCCCTCCTCCTTGTCATTCCCGCGAAGGCGGGAATCCATTTTAAAACTTGCCCCTCCACATCTTTCCGTAGAAAAACCTTGACATTTAAACCCTACCTGTGATTGTATATCTTTGTAATTTGAGGTTGTGGCCCGCCAATAGGGGGAGCACCGCAGGTCCGGGGGGGCTTTGTATGGACCTTTCAACGCAGTCCTTGCAAGGAGGGAAAGATGAAAAAGGTTTTTGTCTTTGTACTCGCGATGGCGTTTCTTCTGCCAGCGGGGCGGGCGCTCGCGGAATCGCCCGTATTTTTGAGCCACACCATAACCGGCTACACAGAGGGCGTTGACTCGGTAACGCTCGATTATGTGCTCCACGTGGAAAACATGGGGGCCGCTCCATTGTATAACCTCACGCTCTCGCACGTCCCGTTGATGCTGATTTCGCAGGACGAAATCCTCCTGAATATCGGGACCGTTGACGCGCTCGGCGCTCTTGATGTTCCGCTGAGCCTCGTAACGCCGATGCTCCTGAGCCAGGAGGAGTTTCTGGAACTCCCGCTTTTCTGGGCGGGCGAGGGGCAGGACGCGAACAATGCCTTTATCGAGTTTCCGGCCGAGAGCCTTTCAATTATTAACGGGGGAGGTGTTTAATGAAAAAGCACAGCATAAATATCGCGTTGTTGATATTCGCCCTTCTGGCCGTGCTTCCGCTCTTTTCCACGGCCGAGGCGGCCCTTGGGGATTTCCTCTTCAGATGGGGCGCGGAATATAATTTCAATCAGCCATATGGCATAGCAGTAGACGGGTCTGGAAACATCTATGTGGCTGACACTTGGAATCAAAGGATACAGGTCTTCGACAGCACCGGCACGTTCATAAGAGAATGGGGAAGCGGGGGTCGCCCATATGGCGTGGCAGTAGACGGGTCTGGAAACGTCTATGTGACTTACGCTTGGAATGGCTGGATACAGGTCTTCGACAGCAATGGCACATTCATAAAGAAATGGGGAAGCTACGGTACCGGAGACGGGCAGTTCCGTTGGCCAACCGGCATAGCGGTGGCCCCGGACGGCAACATCTACGTGGCGGATATGGTAAACAGCAGGATACAGGTCTTCAACAGCTCGGGGAATTTCCTGAGGAAATGGGGAAGCTACGGTACCGGAAACGGGCAGTTTATTTACCCACAGGATATAGCGGTAGACGGGGCTGGAAACGTCTATGTGGTTGACACGTCTAATGGCACTGCTAATCACAGGGTACAGGTCTTTGACAGCAATGGCACGTTTTTAAGAAAATGGGGAAGCTACGGTTCCGGAGACGGGCGGTTCCGTCATCCACGTGGCATAGCCGTAGATGGGTCTGGAAACGTCTATGTGGCTGACACTTGGAATGACAGGATACAGGTCTTCGACGGCAGCGGCACGTTCATAAGGAAATGGGGAAGCTACGGTACCGGAGACGGGCAGTTCCTTTATCCATATGGCATAGCAGTAGACGGGACTGGAAACGTCTATGTGGCTGACAGTTCTAATAACAGGATACAGGTCTTTGACGGCGCGGGGACATTCCTGGGGAAATGGGAAAGCTGGGGTACCGGGGACGGCCGGTTCCGTTATCCATATGACATAGCAGTAGACGGACTCGGAAACGTCTATGTGGCTGACACTAATAATCACAGGATACAGGTCTTCGACGGCAACGGCACGTTCATAAGGAAATGGGGAGGCTACGGTCCCGGAGACGGGCAGTTTAAGTATCCATATGGCATAGCAGTAGACGGGGCTGGAAACGTCTATGTGGCTGACACTTGGAATCGCAGGATACAGGTCTTCGACGGCAACGGCACGTTCATAAGGAAATGGGGAAGCCGGGGTTCCGGAGACGGGCAGTTCTCTCTTCCACAGGGCATAGCTGTGGACGGGTCCGGAAACGTCTATGTGTCTGACACTCGTGGTCGCAGGATACAGGTATTCGACGGCAATGGCACGTTCATAAGGAAATGGGGAAGCCCGGGTCGCGGAGACGGGCAGTTCGATTATCCACGTGGCATAGCAGTAGACGGACTCGGAAACGTCTATGTGGCTGACACTGGTAGAAGAAGCAGGATACAGGTCTTCGACAGCACCGGCACATTCATAAGGAAATGGGGAAGCCAAGGTAGCGGGGACGGGCAGTTCCGTTATCCATATGGCATAGCGGCAGACGGGCTCGGAAACGTCTATGTGGCTGACACTAATAATAACAGGATACAGGTCTTCGACAGCACGGGGACATTCCTGGGGAAATGGGGAAGCCGGGGTTTCGGAAACGGGCAATTCAATTCTCCATCTGGTATAGCAGTGGATGGGAACAGCAAAGTCCATGTGGCTGATACCTCTAACCACCGGATACAGGTCTTCGAGGGGCTCGGCCCGGCGGACTCGACCCCGCCTACCATAACGGCCGCTGTCGAGCCGCCCGCCAACGCGAGCGGCTGGCACAGGACGGACGTGACCGTCAGCTTTACCTGCTCGGACGCCGATAGCGGCATCGCAAGCTGTACGGCTCCCCTTACGGTCGTGGCCGAGGGCGCGGGGCAGGTGGTAAACGGCACGGCCGTTGACAATGCCGGGAACTCGGCCTCTACCGGCGTTACGCTTAACATAGACAGGACCCCGCCGGTGGTTGCCGTGACAGGGGTTGCGGAAGGGGAGAAATATCCCGCCTGTACTCCACCCGCGCCCGGCTTCACCGCGACCGACGCCCTGTCGGGCGTTGCTTCCCAAGGCTCCGTGCTGGACGGCGGCAACGCAAACGGCGTGGGGACGTTCACCTATGCCGCAACCGCTACCGACAATGCGGGCAACACGGCCACGGAAACCGTGTCCTACAAGGTCGTCTACTCCTACGGCGGCTTCCAGACGCCCGTTACGCTTAACAGGCCGTTCAAGCTCGGAAGCACGATACCGGTGAAGTTCGTGCTCACGGACGGCTGCGGCGCGTATGTCCCAAACGCCACGGCCACGCTCTCGCTTTCGCAGCTTACGGGCACCGAGCCTGTGGGAGACCCCATCGACGGCACCACCAACGTGCCGGATTCGGGCAACGTCTTCCGTTACGACCCTGTTGAGAACCAGTACGTCTATAACCTCTCGACGGGCGCTCTGTCAGTGGGCAGCTGGCAGGCGTCCGTAACGCTCGAGGACGGGGAGGTCTACACGACCGCCATTGGAATAAAGTAGTTTCACGGACGAGGAACACCGAACAGGGGGAGCCTGTTAAAGGCTCCCCCCGCGGCTTGCAGGCTGTCCGGCAATCGTCATCCTGAACTTGTTTGCGGGATATTTATGAAAAACGAACTCTGAATACCCCGTTTTGTAAACGGGGATGAAAGAGG
>CBDVCR010000081.1:0-14417 GCA_965372535.1 uncultured bacterium
TTCGGGCGAGCCTGGGGGTCACGGACCCCCGCGAATTTCCGCATCCGCAGCGTTGCGCGACACTCGCGGTATTGATAGCGTCAGGGGACACTGTCCCCCTTCGCGTCACGCGCGCCTTGCGTCTACGGCAAACCAGACTCGTGCAATACCCGGGTTAGTGTCAAGAACCTGAGCAGGAGCACAAGGCTGTCCAATATCCGCCGCACTGTCCAGCTTAGAACGTATTGAAGAGAAAATGTAACCGCTTTTTTGAGAGGTTATAACTGGCACGGAAACTGCTTTTATCTTTGTATGAAGATAATGGTCGTTGACGACGAAAAGGACGTAAGGGACTCGCTGGGGGAGATTCTGAGAGTGGCCGGGTATAAGGTCATAACCGCAGCCGATGGCAGAGAGGCGCTTGACCATCTTAAGACACAGAGAGTACACATGATGCTTGTGGATTTGTCCATGCCCGGCATGAGTGGAGAAGAGCTGCTCCTGAACCTCGAAAAAGACAAGAAAAGGCCGCCGGCGATGGTTATTACAGCCCTTGCTCCCTGGAAGTTGATAGGGCTTGTCCAAAAAGGAATCGGATACATGAGAAAACCCATTAATGCATCATTGCTGCTGACCACTGTAGAAACCCTTGCAGGCAAGGGGAAAACCCTTACCGGAAAGGAAGGTGGCCGTGGGGCTGAAAAATCTTGCTGAGACTTTGATACTGCAATCCATGGAAGACCTGTGGGATGCGAAGCGCAGGTCTGAAAGCATTGATTTCCTCACCGGCCAGGGCTTCCATTTTTTCGCCGACATGGCCGGTATGGACATGGAAAACAAAATTGAGCTTATGCGTCTGGTAAAACGCATAAGCAGGCATACGAGGCATTCGAACAAAGCGCTTATCCCCAGACCCGCAGACAGGGCACATTCCTCCCCAATTGCCCTGTCTGCGCCCCCTGCGAACAGGCCGTAACCCGGGAGTCGCATCCGGCAGCGGTTTTCCTTCCATCGGCGGGGCTTTGGCGACGGCTTTCCAAAGCCCTGTTTTGCGGAATAACATTTCAGCCGGCCTTTTGCAATTTTGCCGTGAAATGCCGGGGGATGTTATAATCCTCGCCGGATATGAGAAGAACGCGTTTTTTACGGGCAGGGGAGGGCGTATGTCTTTGGCGGTTGAGTATTCTGCGGCAGGACTGAGAAAAAAAATTCTCGGAAGCTCTCTTAACAGGTCGGTCTTTTCAACAGGGCGGGGTGTTTACCTCGTCGGCGGCTATTTAAGGGATATTTTCGTAAGCAGTGCGCATTCGAGGGACCTCGATTACGTCGTAAGCGAGGGTCTTGAGGAAATAGTGAGCAGATTGTCCGTCGCCCTTAACGCCACGGTGGTCGAACTCGGCAAGGAGCGGATAACGCGCCTTGTCCTGAGGGATACAAGGACTCTTGATTTCTCGATGATAAATGAAGACGTGGAGCTTGACCTCAAGAGCAGGGATTTTACGGTAAATGCAATGGCATGGTCTCCCGAAACAGGACTGCTCGACCCTCATGGGGGCCTTGCCGATATTAAAAAAGGGGTAATACGAGGGATATTAAGGCGGAATTTCGAGGACGACCCGCTCAGGCTCCTTCGCGCTTACCGGTTCTCGGCGGAAAAATCCTGGAGGATTGCGCCTGCGACAGAACGGATAATCAGGGAGCTTTCCCGCAAGATAGCCCGTCCGGCGACTGAAAGGATTACTTTAGAGTTTTTCAGGATTCTTAACTCGGCCGAGCCCTCTCGCGCCCTTGGCGCGGCACTTAAGGACGGTCTTCTTGAGGGTATAATATCGTTATCTTGCAAGGGGTTACAGGAAAACCTTAAACTCGTTTCAAGTATACGAACAAAACTTGAGAAATTACCTGAAACCCATTACTTGAAGTTTTCCTCTCAGGGGTTATGCTATCGCGGGCTACTGAGGCTCGAAAGCCTTCTCCTCGGCTCGGCTTTCGGGAAAAACCGGCTGAGCCTGAGCAGGGAGGCGGCCAAACGCTCAAGCACCGTCAATGAGTACTACGAGAGGTTTATGATGCTTAAAAACATGAATAAAGGGGAGGTCTTTGACCTGTTTTTCGAGGCAGGGGAGGCCGCCCCGGATTTATTGATACTTACGGGCCACGAGAGCAGACTCCCTGAATATGAAAGTTTTATGCGAATATCCCGCCGTGGGCTTCTGAAAGCCGAGGAAATCATGAAAGCAAGAGGAATCGCCCAGGGACCGGAGCTTGGCGCCTTGATATATAAAGTGAAGCGCTTGCAGTTTGAGGGAGTCCTTAAAAGGAAAAGGGCGGCGGCATCCTGGCTTAAAAAAGCCGGTATTGAGTCCGTGAAAACAGAAGCTTCAGGATAAGCTTTTTTCAACCCCATTCTTAATTTTACATAATATATGTTATCGGACGTTAAGTATGAACACGAACTGTTGGCAAGTTGTTATTAAGAGTTATTGCCGGGGGCTTCCGTGGCTTGATTGCTCAAGGGTACGCTGTTAATGGACAGGTTTTGCTCAGCTAAACTGTTATTTAAAATCAAGTGCTTAATGATTTAATGCCGGGGTTCCGGCAAGCCCGTCTTCCTCGATGCCCGTAACCCTAACGGGGGCAATGCTTCCCCGTAAACCTGACGGCCATTTCACCGTTACCTTCAAGTAATTATCGGACGTTCCGCGCCATATCCCCGCCTGCTTTTCCTCTTCAAGAAGGATGCCAAGGGTCTTGCCAACCTGCTTTTTCATGTATTCGTGTTTCTTCTCCAGGGAAATCCCTCTCAGCACCGTCGCCCTTTCCTTGATATTCGCCGCCCCGACCATATCGTGCATCTCGGCGGCCTCGGTCCCGGGTCTTCTCGAATACGGAAAAACATGGATGTATGTAAATGGCAGTCTCTTTGCCAGAGAGCATGTGTTTTCGAACGCCTCGCCGGTCTCCGTTGGGAAGCCCGCGATAATGTCCGTCCCGATGGCAATGCCGTTAAGCGCGGCGCATATCTCTCCCAGCCTGTCTTCAAAGTATGAGGCGTCATAATTGCGGTTCATATGGCCGAGCACGCCGTTGTCGCCGCTTTGTAGCGGAATGTGAAGGTGGCTGCACACTCTGTTATCCTTTAAAAGCTCCATCAGCCGCTCGTCTATTTCGTTTATCTCAAGGGAGCTGAGCCTGACTCTTTCAACCTCGGTTTTCTTTAGAATGCCCTCCACGAGAGAGGAAAACGTCATCTCAGGGGCAAGGTCAAGGCCGTACAGGCCGAGATGTATTCCCGCAAGCACTATCTCCCTCGTGCCGCGGGATACTGCATCATCTACCTCCGAAATAACCCTTTCGGGATCAACGCTCCTTGACCTTCCCCTGGCCTTCCATATGAGGCAGTAGCTGCATGAGAAGTCGCAGCCGTCCTGGACCTTGATTGCCTTGCGTGCCCTTGAGCCTTTATTGTTTAAAGTATCACATTCAAGCATAGGCAATAAAGCTCTGATTATATTACCTTTATTATTATTTTCAAAGACGGCCTCGACGCCTTCCATGGCAGCGACCTGCTTTTTGTTAAGCTCTGAGTAACATCCGGTGACCATTACACGCGCCCCTGCACGCCATGCCCTTCTGATGAGCTGCCGCGATTGGTAGTCGCTCTTTGCGGTCACGCTGCAGGTGTTGATGATGCAGATTTCGGGCATGTCCTTAAGCCCCACTACATTGTGTCCCCGCTCAAGGAGGGAGCTTTCCATCGAGGATATTTCAGCCTGGTTGACCTTGCAGCCCAGGCTCAGGAGGGTTACTTTCATACCGAATGCCCGGCCGGCATCTCCCCTCCAAGGGAATGCCGCCCGGCCCTGAGGATTTTTATGTTTATCAGCCGGCCCGTGAGGTTTTCGCGGCCCCCGAAGTTCACCACCTTGTTAGTCCTGGTCCTTCCGGTGAGTTTATTCTGGTCGTTCTCGCTCCTTCCCTCGACCAGGACCTCCTGTACGGTGTTTTCAAGCAGTTTGTTCTTCTTGAGGGTAATCTCGTCCTGAAGACCTAAGATTTCCTGGAGCCTTTCGAGCCTCAGCTCCTCGGGCGCCTGCCCTTCCATGCGCGAGGCGGCGGTGCCGGGCCTTTCGGAGTATTTAAAGGCGAATATGCCGTCATAGTCTATTTCTTTTAAGGCTCTTACGGTTGCCCGGTGGTCCTCGCCGGTCTCGCCCGGAAACCCGGCGATAATATCCGAGGTTATCGCAATGCCGGGGACCATACGCCTCAAGGCCGAGACCTTCTCCATGTATTCCTCGATGCCGTAGCGCCTGTTCATGGCCCTCAATATCCTGTTTGAGCCGGACTGAAGCGGAAGGTGCATGTGCTCGCAGACCTTTTCCAGTTCACCCATGGCGTGTATCAGCCCGTCGGACAGGTCCCGCGGGTGGGAGGTGACAAAGCGTATCCTCTCAATGCCGGGGACGGAGTTGAGCCTTCCCAGAAGTCCCGGAAAGTCCGTATCGTCTTTATAGGAGTTTACGTTCTGCCCAAGGAGGGTGATTTCCACATATCCGTCGCGGGCCAGTCCTTCGACTTCCCTGACGATATTACGAGCGGGCCTGCTCTTTTCCCTGCCTCTTGTATAAGGGACCACGCAGTAGGTGCAGAAATTGTCGCACCCGTACATTATCGACACCCAGGCCCTCCCCCTCCCCTTTCGCTCCACCGGAAGGTCCGTCTCGGCTATATGGGGGTTTGCCTCAAGGGCGAGAAAAGACCCTTCCCGCGCCATGTCCCTGACCGCATGGAGGTTCTGAGGCCCCATGAGGTAATCCACATGCGGTGCGCGTTTAAGGAGGCTCTCGCCCATCTGCTGGGCGATGCAGCCCGCAACGGCCACCTTGAGTTCCGGCCTCGTTTTTTTGAGGGATTTTATTCTTCCAAGGTCACTGAAAAATTTCTGCTCAGCTTTCTGCCGGATGCTGCAGGTATTAAAGATAATCACGTCGGCTTCCTTCTGCTCTTTGGTAAGGCAATAGCCCTCCTCGCGCAGAAGCCCGGCCATCTTCTCGGAGTCGTGGACGTTCATCTGGCAGCCGAAGGTCTTTATGTACGCTTTTTTCATATCTTCCACAAAAATATCGTTTTTTAATTATCACAGATAACCCGCCTCTCAGGCAAGGAGATAAAAACCCAGGAGTTCCCCCATTTTTTTGATTCATCCGTCTCATCCGCCATTCCCGCGTAGGCGGGAATGGCGGCGCTTATCTTATTACCGGGCGTAGAACCACCTGGCAGCCAGGCGAGCGATGCGCCGGGACGGGGCCGTGAAGGTTATTGCATGGCTATAGCGCGGCTACACCACCGCGTCGAGCCATACGAACAGCACGTTCATGAAAAAGAACGTAACAGCCGCCATGCCCCGGAAGACTTTTTCCATGGTCTTCGGCCTGGCCCTGAAAACATAGAGCACCGATGAGACGAACACAAAAAGGCCGATGGGAGAGACCCAGAGGACCAGGAACGAAACGAACAGGCCGAGGGCGAGAAAAGGCCCGAGGACAAGGACATGGAGACGCCTTCCCTCGTCTTTCAGCCTCCTTGCCCTCAGGGCGCTTATTATATACACCTGCCACCAAGCGCCGAGGAAAAAGAACATCACCCCGTACCGGTGGAGGCGTTCGAGGGTGTCCTTCCACGAAAACTCATCAGAGAACATTTGGGAGTTTTTTGCCCTATCCCCGCCGTGCTCAAAATACAATTCCTTTAGGCGCGGTCAATGATAAATCCACATGAAAGACACTGCCAGACCTTCTTTTTCATAATGAGCAGATACCCAATAAGGCCGCCTATTAAGGAAGAGACCGCCAAGAATAAAGTTACTCCAAAACTAATACCAGTATAAACAGCTGCCCCGGTTTTTTCCGCATCCGTGACAGCCTCGGACATGATTTGATTCCCGGCATCTCCTACGGCGAAAAATAAAACAATGCTGAACAGTACTCCCAAAATAGAAGGAATGGCTATCAGCCACCCTATAATTACTACGATAAGACTGAAGCGAGAGATTTTCTTCTGTTGCATGCTTTTTTCACTCTTACATGCCTGACAATCCAAAGCCGTATGCTTTTTCATATTACACTCCCAAAGTCCCTATACCGCGAGTCGCCGGATGGGAAAATGGGAACTGCACCATATTTTCCATTATATTCATCCCCAACATCCCCAATGTGCTCTATCCAGCCCCGATCGCTTTTAATAATTCTATCCCCCGCAACCGATTTTAGTCAATCTTTTCTATCCCTTGCCCAGATGGTGAATATCACTATGGCCGGAGGAATGGCCATGAAAAGCATGCCGAAAAAATCCAGAACAAAGGGGCCGAGCGAGAGCTCCCCCCTGCCCTTTCTTTCGTCCTTTGCGGTCAAAAAAACTCGGCTCCCAGGATAACCGGGATCAAGAGGTATGCAAGCTGCTGGTAACGGTAGGGTTCCACGCCTTCCTCCCCCATGGCCTTAACGCTGATATCTAAAACATCATTAAACCGGGGTGGAATCAATGTGAATCTATAGGAAGGATTTTAAGTAAAATCAAAGGGTTAGCCGCATTAAGAACTGGATTTTACGCTTTGTAGCGGCCTCTTACACGGCCTTGAACTTCCTGAGCCTCAGGGCGTTTGTCACGACTGTCACGGACGACATGCCCATGGCTCCTGCGGCGAATATGGGGCTCAGGAGGATGCCGAAGAAGGGAAAAAGCGCTCCAGCAGCCACGGGGATAAGGATGGTGTTATAGGCAAAGGCCCAGAAGAGGTTCTGCTTTATGTTCCGAAGCGTGGCCTTTGAAAGCGCAATCGCGGTGGAAACGGCCTTGAGGTCTCCTTTTATGAGCGTGATGTCTGAGGCCTCAATCGCCACGTCAGTGCCGGTGCCAATGGCAATGCCCACGTCGGCCTGGGCCAGGGCCGGGGCGTCGTTTATGCCGTCGCCCACCATGGCCACGACCTTGCCTTCGGCCTGGAGCTTCCTGACCTCCTCGGCCTTCTGTTCCGGGAGCACCTCGGCCAGCACCCTGTCTATACCGACCTGGCGCGCTATGGCCTCGCCGGTGCGCCTGTTGTCCCCGGTGAGCATGATTACCTCTATCCCCATTGCCTTAAGCGCAGCCACCGCCTCCACGGAGTTTTCCTTAAGGGTATCGGCCACGCTTATAATCCCCGCGGCCCGGCCGTCCACGGCGACGAACATCGGCGTTTTGCCCTCGCCGGCCAGGGCTCCGGCCCTTTGCTTTAAGTTGCCGAGGGCTATATCGTTTTCTTCCATCAGGGCTTCGTTTCCAAGGAGCACGGCCTTGCCGTCCACACCGGCTTTTACGCCGTGTCCCGGCAGGGCGATAAAGTCCGTGCTATCTCTAAGGGGGATTCCCGATTCTTCGGCCCTTTTGACTATGGCTTCCCCGAGGGGGTGCTCGGAGCCTTTCTCGGTAGAGCCGGCATAGAGGAGG
Organism: uncultured bacterium; assembly: GCA_965372535.1. Lineage (GTDB taxonomy): Bacteria > Nitrospirota > Thermodesulfovibrionia > Thermodesulfovibrionales > JdFR-86 > CBDVCR01. The sequence goes on from CBDVCR010000081.1 coordinate 7,468, forward strand.
ACTTCTTCCCCGGAAAACCCCTCCGCCGCAATCACGTCGGTCACCGCGGGCTCTCCTCTGGTGAGGGTGCCGGTCTTGTCGAATATGATGGCGTTTATTTTATGCGCGGTCTCAAGGGACTCCCCTCCCCTTATGAGGATGCCGTTTTCAGCGCCCTTCCCCGTTCCAACCATAATGGAGGTCGGCGTGGCAAGCCCGAGCGCGCAGGGGCAGGCGATGATGAGGACGGCGATAAAATTAAGCACCGCGTAGGTAAACGCCGGGGACGGACCGAATATGAACCATACGAGGAACGTAACAGTGGCGATGGCCATTACAGATGGGACGAAAATGGAGGCTATCCTGTCCGCAAGCCTCGCGATGGGGGGCTTGGCGCCCTGCGCTTCCTGCACCATGCCGATAATCTGGGAGAGCATGGTCTCCCTGCCCACCCTGGCGGCCTCGAACCTGAAGGAGCCGGTCTTGTTCATGGTCGCGCCGATTACCGTGTCCCCGGCCTTTTTCTCAACGGGCATGGACTCGCCGGTGACCATTGATTCGTCCACCGAGGAATACCCTTCCCTTACCACCCCGTCAACGGGAATTTTCTCGCCGGGCCGCACCAGTATAATATCCCCCTTCTCCACCTCTTCCACCGGCACGTCTTCTTCGCTTCCGTTGCGCACCACCCGCGCGGTCCTGGCCCTTAGTCCCATGAGCTTCTTTATGGCCTCCGAGGTATGGCCCTTGGCCCGGGCCTCCAGAAGCCTTCCGAGGAGGATGAGCACGATAATGGCCGCTGCGGTGTCGTAATAAACATGGGCCGCATAGCCCTGAATCTCGAAGACCCGGGGGAAGAACGTGGCGGTAAGGCTGTAGACATATGCCGCCGAAGTGCCCACGGCGATAAGGGTGTTCATGTTGGTGGAGCGGTGCCTGGCCGCGGCCAGCGCCCCGGAGTAGAACTGCCGGCCTATCCAGAACTGCACAGGGGTCTCAAGGAGAAGCTGGAGTAGAAAATTGGTCTGCCTCGGTATCTCAAGGACCGAGGACAGGCCGAGCCTGTCCCAGAAAACGAGCAGGAACACGGGGACGGTTAAAAATACGCCGGTGATAAGCTTTGTCTTGAGCTTCTTGTAACGGGCTTCCCTCTCCCGCCTCTCCTTCTCCACGATGTCCTCGCCCTGCTCTATCCTGAGGACCTCGTATCCCGCTTCTTTTACGGCCTTCCTGAACTCCCTCGGACCTACCTGCGCGGGGAAATACTCCACCACGGCCCTCTCAGTGGCGAGGTTTACGTTGGCCGAAAGCACCCCGTCGAGCTTCTCCAGAGCCTTTTGCACCCTTGAGACACAGGCGGCGCACGTCATGCCCTTTATCGGTATTTCCTGCTTTGCTATTGACGTGCCGTAGCCGGTGTCCTTTATTTTATCAATCAGGTCGTTTACATCGACCTTGGCCGGGTCGAAGGTAACGGATGCGCGTTCGGCGGCAAGGTTTACGGATGCCCCGGCAACCCCTTCCATTTCGGAAAGGCTGCGTTGCACCCGTGCGGAGCAGGCGGCGCAGGTCATGCCGGTAACCGGAATATCAAGCCTCTTACGCCCCTCTTCCATACCGGCTTTTTCCTCGGCATTGGTTTCGCGCATTCACCTTACCTCCTTATTCTATGTTAAACATACAATATTGAATATTTTATGAAGTCCGCAAGCGCACGACGCCTTCTTCGGTGTTTTTATTTTTCCCGATACTGTTGACGTATCGACTTTTCCCCTGATTCATAAATATTTTATATTAATCCGTAGAGTTTGACATCGGGATAAAATTTGTATACCATAAACATCTATCGATGAAAATATTCCCCCGCAAGATAGATTTCTTTGAACTGTTTGACAAAGCCGTGGAAAACGCCACCCGGGCCACCTCAAGCCTTGTAGACCTTATGGAGAACTTTACCGACGTTGAAAACAAGGTCAAGAAAATCTACGAAATTGAGCAGGAAGGCGACCTCATAACCCACGACATAATGAGGAAACTGAACCAGACCTTTATCACCCCGGTGGACAGGGAGGACATTCATACGCTGGGCGCAAGAATCGACGACATCGTGGACCTGATATGGGGCGGGGTGGACAAGATGGTGGTTTTCAGGATAGATGAGCCCACAAAGGACGTCATCCACCTGGCCAGAGACCTTAACGAAACCACCAGGGTCATCCAGAAGGCTTTCAAGGAACTCGAAGCCAAGGACTACGAGCACGTCAAGGAACACTGCATTGAGATAAACCGGATGGAGAACAGGATTGACCGCATCTACCGGAACGCCCTTGGAGAACTCTTCGACGATTTCAAGGACGACCCGGCGATGATAATCAAATGGAAGGATATTTATACGCACTTCGAGGACGCCGCCGACAAATGTGAAGACGTCGCCAACGTCCTTGAGGGAATAGTCCTCAAGCATGCCTGAGCTGATATTTCTCGTAGTACTGCTCGCCATATTATTCGAGATAAGCAACGGCTGGAACGACTCTGCCAATGCCATTGCCACCGTGGTATCAACCAGGGTGCTTTCGCCTTTTCAGGCCGTATTGCTCGCCGCCGCTATGAACATACTCGGCGCGCTTTTTTCCACCGCCGTGGCCAGGACCATCGGCAAGGGGATAGTGGATCCCACGGCTGTCACGGAAATCGTCGTGGCCTCCGCCCTTGTGGCGGGTTTTCTCTGGAACGGCGCCATGACCATGGCAGGACTGCCCGTAAGCGCCTCCCACGCACTCATCGCCAGCCTCATCGGGGCCGCCGTGGCTTTCGGCGGCTTTGACATTCTTAACCTTGCCGGTCTCAAAAAGATATTCATCGCCCTCCTTACCTCCCCCATATTAGGCATATTCATCGGGTATTTCTTCATGAGGCTCCTGTTAACACTCTTCGGGGGGTTTTCCCCGGGGGCTGTTAACAGAAACTTCGGAAAGCTTCAGATACTGTCCTCAAGCTTCATGGCCTTCGGCCATGGCTCAAACGACGCCCAGAAGGTCATGGGCATAATAACCCTCTCCCTGGTCAGCGGCGGTTTCCTGCATTCCGTGGAGGTGCCGTTCTGGGTTATACTTCTTTGCGCCTTTGCGATGGGGCTTGGAACCGCTTTGGGCGGCTGGAGGGTGATTAAGACCCTGGGCGTACACATGCTCAAGTTGGAACCGGTCCACGGGTTCGCCGCGGAGACCGCGGCCGCCGCCGTCATCCTCGGCGCAAGCACTATGGGAATGCCCGTCAGCACGACCCACGTTATTTCCACGTCCATTATGGGGGTGGGCGCCACAAAAAGGCTCTCGGCGGTAAGGTGGGGTATTGCGGGCAAGATACTGACGGCCTGGATATTTACCCTCCCGGCATGCTTCCTTGTGGCATGGATTGTCTGCAAGGCCATGCTGATGGCTTTTGCGTAACGCAAAGTTCCTCCCCACACATTATCGGGGGACATAGCAGTGCACACTACTGCCCTGTTTTTGTGAAGTTTACGAAGTTTTTTTCACTTTTTTGCGTTTATTTTCTCCAGTAAGGGGAGGTACACCTTATTCTTCTTATAGCTTCATTAAAATTTTTATATTTCTCCGGGTATCGATAAAATGTTATTTTATGTGCTTAATACTGCTTTGCGGCTGTTTTCCGGAACAGCAGCCGTATTCCCACAAAAAAACAGGAGAAGGAGTGTGAGGGGATGCTGATTATAGGGGAAAAGCTTAGCATTATTGCCAAAAGAGTCCGTGAAGCCATGATGAACGGCGACAAGGGCCCTATTCAGGAGATAGCCAGGACTCAGCAACAATACGGCGCGGGCATGATAGACGCCAACATCGGCCCTGCCGAGGACGGCGGCGAGGAGCTCATGCAGTGGATGGTCACCACCATCCAGGAAGCTGTGAACCTCCCCGTATGCCTGGACACCACCAATGCCTCGGCCATAGAGGCGGGCCTCAAGGTGCACAACAACGAATGGGGCAGGCCTCTGATAAACTCCACCTCAAACGACCCTGAAAGGTTTCCCATTCTCGAACTCGCCGCAAAATACAACTCACAGGTAATCGCCCTCACCGTGGGCAAGGGCGGTCTCCCTGCGGACGCCGAGGAACGGGCCGGCATTGCCGCGGAAATCATGGCCAGGGCCATGGAATACGGCGTGCCGATGGAAGACATCTTCCTCGACCCCCTGGTGCTCCAGATAGCCACCACCCAGGACCAGGCCCTGCATGTGGTAAAAGCCATCAAGATGTTCCAGGAACTCAACGACCCGCCGATGAAGACCGTGGTGGGTCTCAGCAACATCTCAAACAGTTGCCCCAAGGAAGTCAGGCCCATCCTTGACCGATACTACCTGGCACTCCTTATTTACGAAGGGCTGACCGCCGCCATCGCCGACCCCAGGGAGGTCATCGAAACTGTAAAGACCATTGACGTGATAACGGGCAAGACCCTGTATGCCCATTCTTACCTCGAACTGTAGTAATTTGAAACGATTGTTTGGAAAGACGTATACTAAACGAATAGAGCCGAAAAAACGATAAGGAGGCCCAGATGTCTTTTACACCGCCAAAGGAGAGCTATTCCGGCAAAGTATACCCGGTCACAATGGGCGCCGGGGACACAGCCGTGACATTCGGCGGCGAAAATGTCCTTCCTTTCCACGGATTCGAAGGGGAAACGCCGAACAAGCCCCTCGTAGCATATGAGGTCCAGGACGTCCCCCCGGCGGATTGGCCGGAAAGCGTCCGGAAGCCTTTCGAGGCCGTCTCGGACGACCCGGTCAAGTGGGCAAAGCACTGCCAGGACTCTCTCGGGGCCAAGGCCATCGCGCTGAGGCTCCTCGGCACCCATCCGGACAGGGAGGACCGTTCGGCGGACGACGCGGCAAAGACGGTAAAAGACATCCTTGGGGCCGTAAACGTCCCGCTTGTCATAATGGGCAGCAACCACGCGGAGAAGGACTCCGCCGTGCTGGTGGCCGCGGCGGAGGCCGCAAAGGGCCATAACTGCATAATCGGCAAGGCCCAGGAGGCGAACTTCAAGACCATAGCCGCCGCCGCCATGGCCAACGACCACAAGCTCATCGCCATGTCCGAACTGGACATCAACCTCTCCAAGCAGCTCAACATCCTTATAACCCAGATGGGGTTTACCAAGGAAAAGCTCGTTACCGACCCCATGTCGTCTGCCCTGGGCTACGGCCTCGAATACACCTACTCCGTCATGGAGAGGATAAGGCTTGCCGCCCTCACTCAGAACGACGTGACCATGCAGCCGCCCATGATGGGAGACATCGGGGTGTACGTTTGGAAAATAAAAGAGACACAGGCGCCCGAATCAGACCTCCCGGAGTGGGGCTCGCTCCCGGAGCGGGGTATCGCATGGGAGGCCGTAACCGCCATGTCGCTCCTCCTTGCGGGCGCCGAAATCCTTGTGATGAGGCATCCGGAGGCAGTCCAGGCCATAGAAAAGTTTATAGCGGAAATGGAGGGATAGACAATGGCAATGACAGGCGTTGAGATATTCAAACTTTTACCCAAGACTAACTGCAAGAAATGCGGCCACCCAACCTGCCTTGCCTTCGCCATGAAGCTTGCCCAGAGACAGACGTCCATAGAAGAGTGCCCCGACGTCTCCGAAGAGGCCAAAGCCAAACTCGGCGAGGCCGCCGCCCCTCCCATCAGACCGATAACCCTCGGCACGGGCGAGAAGGCCGTAAAAATGGGAGAGGAAACAGTGCTTTTCAGGCACGAGAAGAAGTTCGTAAACCCCAGTGCCTTCGCGGTCGAGATAAGAGACACCGCCGATGAGTCCGCGGCCCTGGCTACCGTCCAGGCGGTACTCGACTCCGAGATAGACCGCGTGGGGCAGAAGCTGAGGGTTGACGCCATCATGATATCGAACGACTCCGGCGACGCCGGAAAATTAGAGGCCATGGCCAAACTCGTCGCCGGCAAGGCCCCTGACGTGCCGGTAATCGTTTCCACTAAGGACTCGGCAGCGGCCGAGGCGGCGCTTAAGCACTTCAGCGGCAAAAAGCCGTTGCTTTACGGCGCCGACGCCGGAAACCTCGATGCCATGGCATCCGCGGCCAAGGCGGGCGGGGCATCCCTTGGCCTGGCGGCCAAGGGCCTTGAGGAGCTTTCGGAACTTACGGAGAAAGCCAAGGGTCTTGGCGTCGAAGACCTGGTGCTGGACTCAGGCGCAAGGAAAGCTAAGGAAATTCTTGAGCATAATACGCTTATTAGGCGGGCTGCCTTAAAGAAAAGCTTTAAGCCTTTGGGCTACCCCGTCATCACCTTCGCCCAGAGGGAAAACAATTATCTTGAGAGTCTTATCGCAACCCTGGGAGTATGTAAGTACTCTTCGATAGTAATCCTGAGCAGTCTGGAAAGATGGAAGGGCCTCGCGCTTTTCACCGCGCGGCAGAACATCTACACGGACCCGCAGGTCCCCATGCAGGTGAAGCAGGACATCTACAAGCTGGGAGAGCCAACTGAGGACTCGCCGCTTATGATAACCACTAACTTCTCCCTCACCTACTTCATAGTCTCCGGCGAGGTAGAGGCCACCAGGGTGCCTTCGAGGCTTGCGGTCATGGACTGCGAAGGGCTTTCGGTGCTCACAGCTTGGGCTGCCGGCAAGTTCACGGCATCGAAAATCGCCCAGTTCATTAAAGAAAGCGGCATAGAGAGCCAGATAAAACACAGGGAGCTGATTATCCCCGGCTATGTCGCGATTTTGAGCGGTGCCATAGAGGACAAGCTCGAGGGATGGAAGATTACCGTTGGCCCCAGGGAAGCAAACGCCATACCCGCTTTCCTTAAGTCACGGTAATCCGTTGATTTTTTATAGTTAAACGTATAAAAATAAAAGTACCGGAAGTTTAACTCGGACGCTCGTTAGATTTCAAGAACAAGGGAGGTACGGATGTCCAAATTGATAGC
>CBDVCR010000082.1:0-14193 GCA_965372535.1 uncultured bacterium
CGTATGCCCGGTGGTGTGGGAGGACGGCGGGGGTGACCCCGCCTCCTACCCGATATTCTACCCTCCGCTGTAATAAAGTGGGCTTAACTTCTTGTCAATATTGGCTTAATTCCCCACTTTCAGACCCCGATATTTGTAATTAAGCCTCAAAAGACAATAATCAGGCTGATAACTTCAAGTGCCAATTCTTGGCTGGAAGTCCCTGAACGACTACTTAAGGTTGTATCACAATACCTCCCTATGGGCGTTTTCCCCCGAAGTGCGGCATTATGACACAATAAGTGTCAATTTTCGTCAAATGTGATTCAAAACCTTGCCTTGACCGTTCCGGAAAGGATATACTTAGCAGCCTATGCTTAAAGCTATAACAATAAGGTTTTGCTGCGTTTTTCAGCCGGCACGTTTTTGTAGTCCACGGTTTTTTTCAGTCGCGAAAATTTTAGCAAGATAGGAATGATTTTTGCTTAATAAATATATTTTTAAGAGGAGAAAAAATATGATGGCTACATTATTCAGGAATATAATGCTTGCAAGCGTAGTTTTATTGCTTGGGTGCGGCACGTCAAAGGCCCCTGCTCTCAAGAAGCACAACAGCGGCCTCACGGGCTTTCCTTCCTCGATTCAACTCCTTGAAATACCCGCCCCGGGGAACTGCCTGGAGGATGAAAACTCCTCGTGCCCGTCTCCTTTGGAGGAGGAATTTCTGCCGGCAATCGGGGGCAAGGGCCGTGATGCCGATAAAACAGAAGACGTCGCCAAAAACCAGGACCTCCTGAGTACGGCGCTGGATTTCTGTAAGGCGTCCCAGGAGTACTGGAACGAGGGCGAACAGGAAAACGCCATCGGGGCGCTGGACCAGGCCTACGCACTTGTTCTTGAGGCAAACGCCGACGGCCGGCCAGAACTGGTCCAGCAGAAAGAGGATTTGCGGTTCATGATATCAAAGCGAGTCCTTGAGATTTACGCCTCGCGCAATACCGCCGTAACCGGCAGCCATAAAGCCATCCCCATGACGTTTAACGAGTACGTGGAAAAGGAGATTAAACTCTTCCAGGGAGTAGAGCGCAAGTTCTTTGTCGAGTCTTTTGAGCGTTCGGGCCGATATCGCACGAAGATACTCAAGTCGTTAAAGGACGCCGGTCTGCCCGAGGAAATTTCCTGGCTGCCCCTTATCGAGAGCGGGTTCAAGGTCAACGCGCTCTCCCGCGCCAGGGCGCTCGGCCTCTGGCAGTTCATCCCCTCCACGGGCTACAAGTTCGGCTTGTCCAGGGACATGTGGGTTGACGAGAGGCTGGACCCGGAAGAGTCCACTTCCGCGGCAATCGCCTATTTAAAGGAGCTTCACCAGATATTCGGGGACTGGACCACCGTGCTCGCGGCGTACAACTGCGGCGAGGGTACGGTCCTCAGGGTAATCCGCAACCAGAAAATCAATTACCTCGACAACTTCTGGGACCTGTACGAGAGGCTTCCAAGGGAAACGGCCCGGTATGTGCCCAGGTTCCTGGCGGTGCTACATATACTGAAGGACCCCGGCAAGTACGGGTTCGAGCTGGACGGCGTTGAGAGGCCGCTCCCTTACGAAACCGTGACGATTGAAAAGCAGGTCCGGCTGAAGGACGTGGCCAAGAAGCTGGGCGTTTCGTCCGGAGCATTGGACAGGCTGAACCCCGAACTCCGCCGCCAGGTCACGCCGGCCGAGCCCTATTCCCTCAAGGTGCCTCCCGGCGCCGGGGAGACGTTGATCGCCAGGATTGGGTCGATACCGAAATATTCGCCCCCGAAAAAGAAGTACGCCTACCATCGTGTGAGGAAGGGCGAAACCCTCTCCCTCATCGCCATGAAATACCGTACGAGCATCAATTCCATCGTAAGGACGAACAACATCCGGCGGAAACACCTTATCCGCGTGGGGCAGAGGTTGAAGATACCCCTGAGGGGTTCGGTACGGAGCGCTCGCTCCTACAGCCTCTCCGCCAACGGGAAATACCGGGTCAGGAAAGGCGACTCCCTCTGGCGAATAGCCAAACGCTTCGGTACGAGCGCCAAGAAACTTCAGCAGATTAACAACCTGCGGTCGGCCAGGCTGTCCGTCGGCCAGATGTTGAGAGTCAAATAATGCGGGCTTGAGCCCGGAATAGCCTCTCATTAAGGTACGGCCCGAGAAAGCCGGGGGCTTACAGCCGTTCAAGGCGCCCACTGTTTTCAAAACGCCCTTCCCGTGTGATAGAGTATTCTTACTACCGGGAGCATGAAATACTTCACATCCCAATGCCGGGGCTGCCATGTAAAATAAGCTTTTTTTCAAGGGTTCAATGTGAATATAAAACTAACCGGGTTAGTAATCTCGTGAAATCGAGGTAACGCATGGTAAACGGCGTTTCAGGCGGCGGGGATGGGCGGAATTAAAAAGACCGGCATGGTCTTGATACTCATCGGCGTCCTTTTGCCTGCGGCGCTTGCGGCATTTGTTAGTGAATACACGCCTTCCATGGGGCTTATGTGGAACATAAGGAACATGGAGGCCGTGTTTTACGATAAACTCACCGAACGATATATCAACATCAACGGGTTCAGGGAGAAATACCCTATGTACAGCGACCTGTCGGACGAGGAAGCGGCAGGGAGGCTCCACGAAAAATTCTTCACTGCCATGTCCCTTGAGGAGTACCGCGGGATATTTCTCGGACCCGCATCTCCTGAAACATTAAAACCGGTTATAAACGGCGGCGAGTCCGGGGATGTCCTTGGCATACGAGGGGATTTCGAGGGTTTCGACAGCATTAGCCTGCTTGAGCAGGCGGTGTTTTTGATGGATGCCTCCAGACATGGCCTGTACGACATCACAAGGAAAAAAATCGCTGTTCCCTATAGATACTGTTTAATTCCGGGAGCTTTCCTCATTTTCGCGGGCATGCTGGCAATCGCCTTTTCAAAAGCCGAGAAGGCGTCATAAGAAAGTGGATTAAGATTTCTCCTTAATTATATTCGTTTTCGTCAATGCCTTCCCAGTTAAAAGGCTACCCCGTCTATATGGAAACCAATTTGGGATAATCGGGAGCGTAAGGTATAATTTACTAATGGGACCGTTTGTAAGCCGACATGCAAATGCCCCGGAATCCTCTCTGCAAGGGGCGTTGGAAGGAATCAATTCCGGCTGAGAAACTAAGCGTCGGCAAGAAAATGCCAAGTATTCACCGGGAGGACATATGTGCAGGAAATACATGGACAGCGCGCTTGCCGTTTTATTAGTGGCGGTGTTGCCGGGCGCTGTTTTCGGAAGCGGCGCGCATGGGCATTCGGGAGGCCCGGGGGAGCCCGAGCTGACGAAGCACCATGAGGAGAGCGTCTTTAAGTTTACCGGCAATAAGCTCTTCGGCGTGGAGATGGTGCTTGAGGGCAACGATCTCAGGAAGGGCCTCAACCGGGTCGACCTCATTATTCATGACCGGGACGACAGGGACGTCGAGGGCGCGGAGATAACCGTTACGCCCTGGATGACCGACATGGGCCATGGGGTGGCCGAAAAGCCGGTGGTCGTCGAAAAAGGCGACGGCCTTTACCGGGTGGACAACATCGACATTATCATGGCCGGAAACTGGGAACTGAGGGTCGAGGTGAAAAAAGGCGGCGCCGAGGACGGCGCGGTGTTCGTTTTTCCGGGGATGAAGGCAAAGGCGCCGGAAGAGTACATAAGAGTCTCCTCTCCCGGAGGATATGAGGTCGTCATCGGCAGGGAAAACCCCCTTGCGGAACTCGAACCCGAAACCGTAACCGAGGACGGAAGGGAAATAAAGGTCTTCCGACTGACGGTCAAGGACGTGGCGTGGGAGATACACCCCGGCAAGTTCTTCGAGGGGTGGGGGTTTAACGGCCGTGTCCCCGGCCCCACCATCCGCGTAAGGGAGGGCGACCGGGTCAGGATAATCCTCGCCAACGAGACCGACGACAGGCACACCCTTCATGTGCACGGCCTGAAGAAGCCGGTCTCCATGGACGGGGTGCCTTACCTGAGCCAGAAGCCCGTGGAAAAAGGCGAGTCCTACGCCTATGAATTTACCGTACTGAACCCCGGGACGAGCTTCTACCACTGCCACGTGGACAGCGGCCACCACGTGGACATGGGCATGTACGGGGCGTTTATCGTTGAGCCGAAAAAGGAGAAGGTTAAATACGACAGGGAATACGTAATGATGCTCGATGAGTTCCCGACCGGCCACGTCCACGTCCATCCCGGAGGGAAAACGGAGGAGCACGAGGAGCACGGCGTGGTCACCGAGCACCCCGGAGAACCCGTGCACGAGCATCCGGGCGAGGCGCCCAAAAAGCGCGACTGGTACCCCGAGACTTATAACCCTTATCAGCCCGTTTACGACGCGTTCACCATTAACGGAAGGGCTTTCCCATACACCGGGCCCCTTGACGTAAAGGAGGGTGAAAGGGTGAGAATACGGCTGATAAACGCCGGCTACGAGCCCCATTTCATGCACATCCATTCCCACAAGTTCATCGTCACCCACCGCGACGGCCTTCCGGTCAAGGAACACGTCAGGATGGACACCGTGGAGGTGGGCCCAGGCCAGCGGGTGGACATCATACTCTTTGCGGACAACCCCGGCGTCTGGCCCTTCCACTGCCACAGTCTCACCCATGTGGCAAACGACCACATATACCCCGGCGGGATGTTGACCTTTATCCGGTATTTGGAGTAGGGGCATCTTGAGGAACCAATGAAAAAGGAGGTTTTTTTCGCGTGGAATGGACACCCGACCTCTCCGTGGGCGTGGAAGAGATAGATGCCCAGCACAGGGAGCTTTTCAGGCGTATAAACGGCCTCGTGGAGGCGGTCAGGAAAAGCGAGTGCAAGTACATCATCGGCGACGTTATCAAGTTCCTCCACGACTATGTGATTGAGCACTTCGGCGATGAGGAGGCCCTCATGGTCAAATACGACTACCCGGAATACAGGGAGCACCGGGCCCGGCATGTGAAGTTCATCGCCGACTTCGCCGGAATGGAAGAGGAACTCAAGAACGAGACAAGCTCCTACGCCCGCTCGGTCTACACCAACCAGATGGTGGTTGACTGGATAACCGGCCACATAAAAACCGTTGACAGGAAGCTCGGCGAGCACCTTAAATCCAGGGCCGGCAACAAGGCGTAGCCGGACAGGAAAAGCCCGTCAAACGGGGGGAGGCTGCGGCGATAGGCGTGGAGTTCGGCGGCGGGCCGTCGTTTGCGAAGATGCGGGACAACCTCCTCGGCTTCCTCGATGACGTAGAAAATGGCGGATGGGATTCCTGTTGGATGAGATTTTATTGCGGGTTTTCCACAAGATTGCTTGCCATTAAAAATAAATACTTTTAAAATACGGGATGGCCATGAGCTCGGACTGGTTCAGGCAGGCAAAAAGAGATTTCGACAAGGCAAAGGCCGACCTCGCTCAGGGCTATTATGAGTGGGCCAGTTTTACATCGCAACAGGCGGCGGAAGAGGCCCTGAAGGCGGTTTATCAAAAGGCGAACAAGTCCGCAAGAGGACATTCCGTCTTAAAAATGATGGAAAATTTGCCGACCGGGAAGGTTCCCGGAGGGTTCCTCCACCTCGGGAAAATTCTTGACAGGTACTATATAGAAAGCCGTTATCCGAACGGGTTTCCGGAAGGCAGCCCTATGGACTACTTTGACGAAATAATAGCCAGCGAGGCAGTGGATGCTGCAGGTCATATCATCAGGTTCCGTGAGGATACTCTCGGTAAACTATGACTCCCTTCTTGAGGCGCTGAAAAAGGCGGCCGGCCTTATCAGGAAGAGGTATCCCGAGGTGACCGGCATTCTCTTGTTCGGTTCCTTTGCCAGGGGGAACTATACGCCTGAAAGCGACATAGACATATTGATTACGGTTAAGGACACGGCATTGCCCTTCCTTGAGAGGCAGGATATGTTTGTGGAGTTCTTCGCGGGAATGCCTTTTGACGTGAACATTCTGGTTTACACCGGGGAAGAAGCGGCAAAGATGCTGGACGACGAAAACCCGCTTCTTAAAGATGCGATGGCGGAATCCCTCGAACTTTAAACCGGTCTATTCCCTTTCCCTCGGAGCCTTGGGCTTTCCGAACCCCCCCAAACGGCCCTTTGAATGGATTTTATAGTATATTTGCACCAAAGGCTCTTTCACGCCAGGGAGGCAATATGGTAGAAAATGGTTACGAATTCGGATAAAAAAACTATCAGCGAAACCACCCTCGACACCATACGGGACCTAAAGCTCTACCAGTACAAGGAGGGCTACCGCTTCTCCATCGACGCGGTGCTGCTTTACTCATTCGCCACCGTGCCGAGGGCCGGGCGCATCGCCGACCTCGGGGCGGGCTCCGGCGTGGTGGGCCTTCTGCTCGCCCGGAAATACCCCAAAGCCTCGGTTACCCTTGTGGAGATACAGGAAAGCCTTTACATGCTTGCCAGAAGGAATATCGAGGCGAACCGTCTCGAAGACCGCGTCCGCGCGCTTAAGCTCGATATAAAGGACCTTGCCGCCACCGACCTTTCGGGCCTGGACATGGTGGTGGCAAACCCTCCATTCCGCCGGCCCCTCGCGGGGAGGCTGAGTTCCGGACGGGAGCGGGCCGTTGCCCGGCACGAGCTGAGGCTTACGCTACCTGCGCTCCTTGAGGCCGCCTCCCGCCTCCTCAAGACCAGAGGGAGGCTTTTCCTCGTCCACCATCCGGAGCGGATTGCCGAGATTGTCGGGGAGATGAAACGAACAGGCCTTGAGCCGAAGAGGCTCCGCTTCGTCCACGGGAGCAAAAACGCGGAGGCCAGGATTTTACTTGTGGAAGCCGTAAAGCAGGGAAGCCCGGGGCTCAAGGTCGACCCGCCGCTGTTTGTCTACGAGGACGACGGGAAGACCTATACCCGGGAAGTTAGAAATATGTACGGGATTTAGCTTCTTTTACAGGCGCTGACAAGTTCAAGCGCCTGTAAGACGCAAGCCCGGCGAGTCATGGATTCAATAGCACCCCTGGCCTGTCAAACCATGCCGGCGAGCCGAACCTGATAGGCGACCCTTTTAAGCGTGGACAGGCATTAACAAGAAATAGCGTAAGCGTATTAACCAAATAGGACATTTCTAAATTGGCTTGACAGAGGCGATTCCCGGCCTTGCCCTTAAATCCCCGATATTTTATAATAAGGTCTTATGAGAAAGCCGTGTATGGCCGCCAACTGGAAAATGCACATGACGGTGCCCGAGGCACTGGGGTTTCTGGAGGACTTCCTGCCCAGGGTGGAGGGCGTAACCGATGCGGAAATCGTCGTGGCCCCCGCGTTTACCGCGCTCCAGCCGGTGGGCGAAAAATTAAGGGGCACGAACGTGGCCCTCGCCGCCCAGAACGTATTCTATGAGGAAAAAGGGGCGTACACCGGGGAGATAGCCCCCGCGATGCTGGCCGACCTCGGCTGTGAGCACGTGATAATCGGGCATTCGGAGCGCAGGCAGTACTTCGGCGAGACCGACGAGACGGTCAACAAGCGGATAAAGGCGGCCCAGAAGGCGGGGCTGAAAGTGATATTCTGCATCGGGGAGACCCTCAAGCAGCGGGAGTCCGGAAAGACCAACAAAGTTTTAAATGGACAGCTCGCCGGGGGCCTAAGGGACATGGATGTTTCCGGCATCATGATTGCGTATGAACCCGTCTGGGCCATCGGCACGGGGGTGACGGCCACCCCGGAGCAGGCCCAGGAAACGCAAAACCATATACGGGCCGAGCTCAAGGCCATGTACGGCGACGACAAGGGCGACCGGACCAGGATACTCTACGGCGGGAGCGTCAAGCCCGATAACGTGGACGACCTCATGGCCTGCGCCGACGTGGACGGCGCGCTGGTCGGTGGGGCAAGCCTCAAGCCCGATAGCTTCGCGCGGCTGGTGAACTTCAAGAGGGGAGAATAATGGCGACTTTTCTATTAACAATTCACGTATTCGTATCGTTGCTTCTTATATTCATCGTACTCATACAGGGCGGCAAGGGCGCCGAGATGGGGGCCGCCTTCGGCGGCGGCTCAAGCCAGACGGTATTCGGCGGCCGGGGCGCGGCCACGTTTCTTGGAAAGATGACCACCGTGGTGGCCGTGGTGTTCATGGTAACGTCGCTCCTGCTGGCCATATACTCCGCAAAGGGCAGCCTGGGAATTATGAAGCCCACCCTGCCGGCCCAGGAAAAAACCCCTGTTACGGCTCCCGCCGGACAGGGTTCCGGGACATTTATGCCCCCGGCCGGCGACGCCGCCCCGCTCGGTGAACCCCCCGCAGGCGGCCAGGCGCCCGCGCAGCCCTAAGCCCTAAGAATTAATTAATAATGGGACTTTTGGCAGGCCGACATATAAATGCCGCCGAACCCCTGTGCACAGGGGTTCGAAAAGACTCGATGCCGGCTGGAAAGCCAACCACCGGTAACGGCAGGGAGAGCGCCATAAACCAGGGGATACCCTTAAGAAAAACTTTTCTCTTCCTGCCGGTCCTCCTGGCCGTCCTGCTTTCCCTTGCGGGCTGCGCCAGGGAGCCCGAGATTAAAAACCCCGAGGCCATAACCGTGGGCGCCCTGGCGGACGCCAAAAGGCTTCTGCCCCTGCTTGCCTCAGACAGCGCCTCCGGCGACATAAGCGGCCTGGTATTTAACGGCCTCGTCAAGTACGACAAAGACATCCAGCTGACCGGAGACCTTGCCGGGTCCTGGGAAATCCACAGGGGCGGCCTGGAGGTGGTATTCCACCTCCGCAAGGGCGTCAAGTGGCACGACGGCGAGGAGTTTACCTCAGAGGACGTGGTATTTACCTACCGGACGGTCACCGACCCCTCGGTGCCCACCCCCTACGCGGAAACCTACGGCCCGGTGGAGAAGGTGGAGGCCCTGGACCGCTACACCGTCCGGGTTACCTACACCGAGCCCTTCGCCCCCGCGCTTGAGTCCTGGAGCATGGGAATCATACCAAAGCACGTCCTCGAGGGAAAAGACATCGGCGGCGAGGAGGTCAACCGAAACCCGGTGGGCACCGGCCCCTACAGGTTCAGCGAATGGGTGACCGGGCAGAAGATAGTGCTCGATGCCTATGACGAATATTTCGAAGGAAAGCCGGGGGTGGAGAGGTACGTCTCAAGGGTCATACCCGACCAGGCCACCATGTTTTTGGAACTCAAGTTCGGCGGCATCGACTACATGTCGCTCACCCCCACCCAGTACAAACTCCAGGGGAACACTGAACTCTTTAACGACTACTTCCAGAAATTCCGCTACCCCGCGTTTTCGTATACCTACATGGGGTATAACCTCAGGGACCCCCGCTTTGCCGACAAAAGGGTCAGAAGGGCCATCACCCACGCCATAAATAAAAAGGACATAATAAAAGGCGTCCTCCAGGGCTACGGCAGGCCCTGCACCGGGCCCTTTCCGCCCGAGTCCTGGGCTTTCAACCCCGGGGTGGACGACCCGGAGCACAACCCGGAAAAGGCCCGCGAGCTTCTCCGCGAGGCTGGCTGGGCGCCCGGCCCCGACGGCGTACTGAGAAAAGACGGCAAGCCCTTCCGGTTCACCGTCATCACCAACCAGGGCAACAAGCAGCGGCTCCTCGCGGCCCAGATAATCAGGGAGCACCTGAAGGCCGTCGGCATCGAGATGGACATAAAGGTGCTTGAGTGGCAGGCCATGCTCCACGAGTTTGTGGACAAGAAGAAGTTCGAGGCCATCATAATGGGCTGGGGCCTCTCGCGGGACCCCGACGCGTATATTATCTGGCACTCCTCGCAGACCGGCGAGGGGCAGTTCAACTTCGTCTCTTACAAAAACGAGGAGGTGGACAGGCTGCTCCTGGAGGGCAGGCGGACGTTCGACCACGAGAGGAGGAAAAAAATCTACCACCGCGTCCATGCCCTGATTGCCGAGGACCAGCCCTATACATTTTTATATGTCCCGGACGCCCTGCCGGTGGTGCACAAGAGGTTCAAGGGCATCGAGCAGTCGCCCATCGGCATATGGCACGACTTCATCCACTGGCGGGTCCCCGAGGACAGGGTGGAGTGGTACCAATAAGAACGCACTTCCTCCATCCCGGCCCCGTACTCCCCGGCCACCCTGAAAAAATGCCGGGACGGCTTTACAAACGAGCCGCGAAGGCATAAAATTTATATCTAATTCAAAGGCTTCGTAACCGTATTTCATTCTCAGCAACAAGGAGGCGCAATGGCACATCCGAAAATTCTCGCGCTCGTGCTGGCAGGGGGAAAGGGAGAGAGGCTGTTTCCGCTTACGGCCATGCGTTCAAAACCCTCCGTGCCGTTCGGGGGGAAGTACAGGATTGCGGACTTTGTCCTCAGCAGCCTCGTAAACTCCCATATCTTTTCCATTTACCTGCTCGTGCAGTACAAGAGCCAGTCGCTGATAGAGCACATACGGAAAAACTGGGTGCTCTCCCCCGTTGTGAGGGACCATTTCATCGCGGTGGTGCCGCCCCAGATGCGCGCGGGGCCGGACTGGTTTCAGGGCACGGCGGACGCGGTCTTCCAGAACGTCAACCTCATAAGCGACAACCAGCCGGAACTCGTGATAGTCTTCGGCGCGGACCACATCTACCGGATGGATATACGGCAGATGGTGGATTTCCACCTGGAAAAGGACGCGGACGTAACCGTGGCGGCGCGCCCGGTTCCCGTAGCGGAGGCATCCTCCTTCGGCGTCATGTCCATTGACGGCGAAAACAGGATTACCGGGTTTCAGGAAAAACCCAAAACCCCCTCCCCCATGCCCGGCAACCCGGACTTTTCCTATGCCTCCATGGGCAACTACATCTTCGGCAGGGACATGCTGCTGAAGGCCCTGGCCAAGGCCCAGCGTAACAAGCAGCATGATTTCGGCTCTCACATACTGCCCGACATGGTGGGGACCGGAAAAAGGGTCTTTGCATACGATTTCGCCACCAACGTCGTCCCGGGCAGAAAACACCACGAGGAGCAGGGGTACTGGCGCGACGTGGGCACCATCCAGGCGTTCTTCGACGCCCATATGGACATGCTCGGCCCCGAACCCAAATTCAGCTCCGGAAACATCCGCTGGCCCGTGCACACGGGGGCTTTCGCCGGCGGCCCGGCAAGGGTACTGAAAGGCGACATCCGCAACAGCCTGATATCCGACGGCGTGGTAATCGACGGCGCCAGGATAAGGAACTCCGTCATAAGGAGCGATGTCAGGATAGAAAAGGGCGCCGTCATCGAGGACAGCATCGTCATGGAAAACGTCGTCGTCAGGCGCAACAGCAGCCTGAAAAAAGTAATAGTGGACAAGCACAATGTTATCGAAAAAGACGAGCAGATAGGGTTCGACCCCGAATCCGACCGTTTCCGATGCCATGTAGACCCCTCCGGCATAGGGATTATCCCGAGGGGAGGACGCGTAAGGAAAAGGAAGCTCAGGTGAACCAGCCGGAGGGGGCCGGGCCCGTCGATGAACTCGCCGCCCTGCTGGGCGTCGAGGCCCAATACTACGACATCTGGGGCAACCTCCACACGACCCCGCTTGAGACCAAAAAGGCCATAGTCGGGGCCATGGGGGTCAAAAGCCCCTCCAGCGCACTGAGGGAACGTAAGCTAAGGCCCTGGAACAGGCTTATCGAGCCGGTGCTGGTGGTCTCCGTAAACGACCAGCCCTCCTCGCTCCCCATCCATTTCCCCCTCGAGGAGTCCCGGGAAGACGACGTAGTGCTCCATATCAGGTTCGGGGGAGAGGGCGGCCACATCGAGGAAAGGACCCTCCGCGGCGTATCGCCCGCCCTGGCAAGGGAGATAGAAGGCAGGCGCCACGTGAGGGTGGAGATACCCTGCGAAACCCGCAAGGACATCGGCTACTACGGCATCGAGGTCGAAGTTGCGACCCCCTCTCTCAGCCTATCGGGCGCCATGCGGCTTATCGTCGCCCCCGAGAGGTGCCATGTCCCGGACGTGCGCACATGGGGCGTATCCTTAAACCTCTATTCCGTGCGCTCCGGGCGCAACTGGGGCCACGGCGACCTCGGCGACCTGAGGGAAATCCTCAGGTGGGTAAAGACGGACCTCGGCGGCGGGTTCGTGGGAATAAACCCCTTGCACGCCGGCCAGGGCATAAGCCCCTACTCCCCCATGAGCAGGCTCTACGGCAATTACCTCTACCTGGACATGGAAAGCCTCCTCGGGGAATTCCCGGAGGCCGCAAAGCTCGCCGGGCGGCACTCGGGGGAGATAAGGGAGCTGAACGAAAACGACCTCCTGGACTACGATAAATGCGCCCGCCTCAAGCTCGAAATGCTCGAGGCCGTGTTCGATTCCTTTCTTGAAAAACATCTCACCGGGGACACGCCGGAGGCGCGGGAGTTCAGGGAATACGTGGAAAGCGAAGGCGGCCCCCTTGAGGACTTCGCCACCTTCATGGCCCTCGACGAACACCTCCGGGAAGAGCGCGGAACAAGCGCGGACGGCTGGCGGGACTGGCCCCTGAGGTACCGCGACCCCCGCGGGGCCGCGGTAGAGGAGTTCAGGAACGCCCATAAGGACAGGGTGCTCTTCCACCGGTTTTTGCAGTGGCTGCTCGACAGGCAGATGCTGGAAGTCCGGCGGGAGGCCGCGGACATGCCCGTCGGCATCTTGAGCGACCTGGCGGTGGGCTCCACGGCCAGGGGGAGCGACGCGTGGAGCTGCCCCGGGGTCTTCGCCTTCGGCGTCTCCGCCGGCGCGCCGCCGGACGCCTTCAGCCTGAACGGCCAGAACTGGGGGTTCCCCCCCCTGATACCCGAAAAGCTCAGGGAAACCGGCTACGAGCTTTTCATCCAGACCATAAGGAAGAACCTCAGGCGCTCAAGGGCCCTGAGGATAGACCACGCCCTCGGACTCTTCAGGCTGTTCTGGATACCCGAGGGCATGGCCCCGCAAAACGGCACCTACGTACGCTACCCCCACGAAGACCTGCTGAGAATCATCGCCCTTGAAAGCGCCCTCAGCGGCGCCTCCGTCATCGCCGAGGACCTGGGGACCATCGGTGAGGAGGTCAGGGAGGCGCTCCATCAAAACGGCATGCTCTCATACCGCCTCTTTTACTTCGAGCGGGACTGGACGAGCGGCGCCTTCCTCCGGCCGGAGGTGTATCCGGAGATGGCCGTCACCGCCGTCACCACCCACGACCTCCCCACGCTCAGGGGCTACTGGAGCGGGCGGGACGTTGAAGTAAAAAACCGGCTCGGCATATACGACGGGGAGGCGAAGAGGAAAGACCGGGAGGACAGGGAGCGCGACAGGCAGTTGATGCTCGATGCCCTGACAGACCTCCTGCCGGAGGGGTTCCCGCGGGAGACGAAACACGTGCCGGAGATGTCCCCCGAACTTTTCCTTGCAATCCACAGGTTCCTTGCCCGTACGCCCTCGCGGCTGGTCTCGGTAAGCCTTGACGACATCATGGGGGCGCTGGACCAGCAGAACATGCCCGGCACGCTCGAGGGATACCCCAACTGGCGGCGGAAGGCCGCCCTCGGCCTCGGGGAGCTTTTAAGAAACGATTCAGCCGTCGCCCTCGCCCGCATGTTCAGGGAAGAAGGAAGGGCCTGACCCGCCCGACTCGCCCGCAAACCCTCAAAAGAAAACGCAGTTCCCTTCCGGCATTAACGCGGATATTGCACGAGTCCGGTCTGCCGCGGACGCAAGGCGCGCGGGACGCGAAACTGTATGTCAATACCGCAAGTGTCACGCAACGCGGCGGATGCGGAAATTCGCGGGGGACCGTGCCCCCCGGGCTCGCCCGAAGCTGTCAAGGCTGGGTTGGAAAACCCCGCCTATGCCTTGTATGTCATTCCGGGCTTGACCCGGAATCCAAGGGTACAAAACGGCCCTTGAAATAGAAAATGCTTATCCGGTCTGCTCGGTAATGATAAATGTCATGCTGAATTTATTTCAGCATCCAGGACCCTGAATCAAGTTCAGGGTGACAATTCAAGGGATTGCTGAATCAACCGGCCAAGCATATAGATAAAAATAGAATATTCCTCGGAACACTTTTATATAACATCCACCCCCCCGATAGGCGGGACTTTCCAGTCCCGCCGGGGGCCGGTTCTCCGGCGGGGTTTTCCAACCCCGCCTATGCCTTTGATTGTTTTCATATCTTTTGTTCTCTTTTTCCATAGT